>NZ_JBQCKK010000021.1:0-50919 GCF_051967035.1 Brevibacillus sp. SAFN-007a
TGGCAGCCGCTCTGCGAAGTAGTTAAAGTTCGTTGCCCTCAAATCACTTGGGCAGCGGCGCATGAAGCGAGCCGGCAGCTCCAGTTTTTGATACATCTGGTTTTCCGCCCATTCGGTTGCCGGGCTGGTGGCCTCATTCGTAAAGAGTGTCTGGAACGTAAAGTTTCCATCGTCACGCATCCGAATCTGATTGGCCGGTAC
Source organism: Brevibacillus sp. SAFN-007a (assembly GCF_051967035.1). Lineage (NCBI taxonomy): Bacteria > Bacillati > Bacillota > Bacilli > Caryophanales > Paenibacillaceae > Brevibacillus > Brevibacillus sp. SAFN-007a. The sequence continues at coordinate 202 of NZ_JBQCKK010000021.1, forward strand.
AACGAAATCTTCCTTTTGCTGCGCTTGACGGTTCAGTTCGTCCAAAATCCGCTTGAAATTTTCTCCTGCATTGTTCATGAAATTCATCATTCATTCCTCCTCAATGAACGTGGTATTTTTTCGTCATGGGACATTCACGGATAAAGCTGCAGGTGGTGCAGCCACTTCCCAATTTGGGCGGGAATGCTACCTCCGGTGGCGTCCCTTTTTTTAGTTCCTGATAAGCGTTTCTCGCCTGATGAATCTGCGTCTTGGCCCAATCGAGGGTTTCTGCAATCGCTTCAGGCGTTACCTGTGCTGTTTTGATTTCATTCTTTCTCGGAAACAGATAAGCGACCTCCGAAGCGTAAAGGCCGGATTGCCATGCGCTCCAAGCATAGAGAAGCAGTTGTTTGGGCTTTTGCATGACCTCATAAACTGCCCAGGATGTTTTCCAGTCGTAAATTGAGAGGGAAAACATATCGTATTGGACAATGAGATCAATCACCACATGGAACAGATCCGTTTCCGTAATGGGAGTGATGATTTCACGCTCGACCGCGACAATTTCCCCTTTGAAAATGTGGGTCTGCAACAGTCGATACGCCTTTATCGCCAACTCCTGCACGTCTTTCGGAATTCCCGTCGGCGGAGGCTGCCGTAAAACAGAAGAAGCAATGACTTCGTGGAATTGCTTCCCGATCGCCATTGCTTCCGTTTCCTTCTCCGGCATCCCCAACACGTACCGGAAATAGTACGCGTGGGGGCAGGAGTCATATTTGAAGAGTCGGCTATAACTCCATTTCCAGGTCACGCCGTTCTCTCCTTCATGTTTTGCAACTCTCGCTGAATGGTCCCTTCCAAATCCGCCGCTTTCTCTTCGTTCCGAATTGCTTCTACAAGTTCGCGAACGATGACATCCGCTCGTTTGGCCCATTCCGCCCACAAATCCTTGGGGAGCTGATGCATCTGCACGGCGCGCTCCCAAAGACTTTCAATGCCAGTATCTCTCTCGGTTTTCCTGACGAAATTCTCCGCGGCTTTTTCATTCGCCAGGTATTTGCCAATTAGAAGGACATGGAACGCTTCCTTCGATTTCTCAGACGTGAATAGTTGCCACTCCCGCCATGCCCACTGAAGAACAGCGCGTGCATAATTCGGGTTGGTGTGAAACATTTTCCCGTCGATCTTCCCGAGAAAGCCCATCAGTTTCCATTGGTGTGCGGAAAGCTTCATTGCAGGATGATCTTCCCATGTCTTTTTCTTCCGCTTTTTCCTTCGGGCGGCTTCATGTTTGGCCTTGTATTCATCGATCACTTCTTGTTCGCCTTTTCCCTCCAGAAGACCGATGAATTTGGCTACACCCCCTTTTTCCTGGCAGCGAAAGCAGTGATACGTATTCTTGACCGGATTCAGGTAAAGATGGAACCCGCGATCTGCTGTACCGACAATCTCTGCGCAAAACGGGCAATGGATGCGAATCTCACCTCTCGGCGCAGCCTTTTGCTGTGCCAAGAGATGGAAACCATTCGCTACGCCAAAGATGTCAGGAAAAATGCTCATGCACTGCGCACCTCCTGAATCTCTTGTCCGCTGCGGCCAGCAATTGCCTCAAAATCTCCCATCGTGCGAGTAAGGAACTTTAACAATTGTCCCCCCATCAAGTTGTTTAAGTCTTGTTGGGCCACCGGATGATCTTCCGGAATCAGGACTTTGCTGCCGTTATGCAGGAACAAAATAAAGCAAGGTGTGTCGTTGATGGCTGTTCCTTGCACATCCGTTACGGTGCCCGTAATCCAACGGGGCGTATCGGACGGAGTGATGGCAGCGTGTTCCTTGTGAGCACCAGATTGATGTTGTGGCGAATGCTTCCCTTCTTGTCCTTGCAGCCGGTTTGACGTCCTTCTGCTTTCGTTCCTGTTGTGACCGGGCGTTCCATTCTCACGTCGTTGGTTGGGTTCATCCGATGGAGCCGCTTCCGCCCAATCTTTCAAGTCCTCAACATCCTGGGTAAAGATACCTGAAGAACGGGTTGCAGAAAGCACAGCGTCAATTAGACCGCGCTTCTTGGCCATCTTCAAAACGGTGTTCCATAATGAGTGGAGATCCTCATTTTCGATCCGGTATTTGATATAGGTTCCGTTTCCGTTCTTTTTCGGAAAACTCTTCTGTACCAAGGAGTTTTTATCAATCCCCCTCGGCAACTCGTTTTCGAAGACCCAACGCCAGCGATATTGACTTTCCATGGTATTGGCTTCCCCAACACCATCAGCAATGGTTACCCCACTGCGACGATGGATCAGGCTAATCGTTACCCGAGCCCGATAGTAGCCGGTATCTCTTTCCGCCGTTTCTTCGATCATTTTTACGATCGGTGAGAACCCATACAGTTCGCATAGTTTTTCGGCACCCGCTTTCAATAGCGTTGGTTTCGCAGTACCTTCCAGAACGCCGTAATCTTGCCCCTCAATCATGACTTCCTTGAAGAATTGCTGCGTCAGATTGAGTTTTTGTTTCATCTCCTGCAAGACAGCGTGCATCTCTTGGTAACTGTAGCCCTCCATCAAGCGAGTTTCCTGTCCATCGATGACCGTCAGTTGGTTATTCATGGAATCTCCTTTCTTCGCCTCTCGGCCAACGTGCTATTGTTTTCTCCCGCACGAGGGATTTTGTGTATACAAAAAGACTTCTCTCGATCCATCAGAGAGAAGTCTTTTTTGTCCTGCGATGACCCATTCCCTAGAACGGCAAATCGTCATCCGTAATATTGATTGGTTTTCCTGAGCCAGCAAACGGATCGGCAAATGGATCTCCAGGGGCAAAAGGATCATGGCTTGGTTGCTGATTACCCGTACGAGTCTCCTCTGCTTTCTCAAGGAAATAAGCACGGTCCGCCACAACCTCCGTCACGTATACCTTTCGTCCTTCCTGGTTTTCGTATGACCGGGTTTGCAGCCTTCCTTCCACCCCAACTTGTCGGCCCTTGCGTAAGTAGGTTGCGCACAGATCGGCAAGTTTCTGCCAGGTGACGATGTTGATAAAATCCGCTTGCCTTTCTCCTTCTTGATTGGCAAACGGGCGATTCACAGCCAACGTAAACGTCGTAACAGCGATCCCGTTTGTCGTGTAGCGCATCTCCGGATCTTTCGTCAGACGACCAATCAAGACGACTCGATTCATTTCTTCTCCTTTCCGCCGATTTCTCGGCCCGTGCTATTGTTGCGCCCGCACGAGGGACAAAAATAAAAAAGACTTCCTAACCTTAGCGGTTGAAAAGTCTTGGTTTCCTGTGCCTGATGAAAAAATCATGTCAGGCTGTATTTACTTACAAACTCCTCCGGGGTCAAAAACTCAATCTTTTGGATGAGTCTTTTCCCCTCTTCATCGGTGACGTAATCATGAAGTGTCGTTAAACTCCGGTCATTGGAGACGACCGCTTGTGCACCACCATCAATTGCGCACTCAATAAACATGGAGTCATCCGGATCGTAGCACCAGGAATACACGGTGGTTGAGCGTACCCTTTTGGCCCGAAGCAAATAAGTCGCCGCTACTCTCAATGGTGGTTTCGGGTTTTGCCCTTTCTTTTCTGCGACGATGACAATTGCGGCAGCAAGCTCTTTCGCCATCTCATCCGTCAGTAGTACCTGATGTTCCCGGATGGACAACGAAAGAGCCCTTTGAGCCATCCTATTTTGTTCCAACGTCGCACGAATGATTGTGCTGGTGTCGATCACCACGTTCATTGTTCCACCACCTTGCGGATGGATCTGCGAACGTCTTTAATGATCGCATCCAGTTCCTCATCGCTTAATGGCTCCGTGTTTGCAGCCTCTTTCCAGCACTCTTCCAGTTCTTTTTCAAGAGTGTCCATGTCATCCCTCTCCTTTTGCATGTGTATCCCACCTCCTTCGATACAACGTCTTTCTACCCATTGTATCTCAGAGGAGATGTCCTGAAAACGCAAAAAGACGTATTACCTCTTTTTGCACGAAACAATCCTGCAAAAAGCGTACTACGCCTATGCTTCAGTCGAGAAAATTTCTTTCGCCAAGTTCCGCAGTCATGCCCAACACGTCTGCAGCTTGCGACCGTTACGAGTCCGTGCCTAGCTCTCTCGTAACCACCATGTCGCCTTGTCTCTGCCAGGAAACGACAAGCACGACATCTTTTCCGCCCATGTTGTCCAATCTGCTTCCCTTCGCAGGATTGGAAGAGGCGCACCATGGGTCAAAGCCTCACACATTCCATCAAGTTCTGCGCTCAACGCAGATCATTAACCTCATAGGGAACAGGTATTGCCAACTACCCAACGGTATGAGGTATCCCGTTTCTTCGCAATCTCCCATGCTCAACATGGTTGATTGTATACGAACCCCTATCCGCTCCACGGAAAAAGCCTCTGATGATTCGTATATTGGACTTGATTTGCCCATATTTTACCTAAGATTTTATCCCTTCGTCAAGAGGGAGAGAGGTACGGGCGTCCAATTGTGTTCCCACTTCATCACCATTCCCTTTTCCCATACGTCCAGGGTTGCGGCAAAGTGTCCCGGCTGAACAACCGATCGAAACGCATCCCAATTTCCTCCGAACCATAAGACCCGCTCCCGTTCGGGAGGGTGGACATCCCCATACAGAATCCGAATGTCCACCAGATCGTCTCCAATCCGGATCGTGCCCCCGCTTGGGTTTGTCTGAATGTCAATGGGCTCCACATAGTCCAACCAGTGGTCCAAGACACGCTCCAGGATCAGTTTTTTTACGGCCTCTTCGCCGGCAACCGGTTCGATGGCGTAAACAGTCAGCTTTTGGTTGTCCTCGGATTGGGCTTGGCCCCGCATAATGATGCCAGCCGACAGAAGCTGCTTGATCGTTTCCCGCGTTTCCCTCTTGGTGGCATGAAACCAGTCTGCAGAAGTGGCCGTGATGATTCCGATGGTTTTCATCCATTCCAGAAGCGGTGAATGAACTTCAAGAGATGAGGTTTGCGTAGGTTCCCAGTTGAATGTCCATGATTTCCCGAACATGTTTTCTCACCCGATCACTCGGGTAATTTCGCCGCTCAACCGCCGCTCTTTGTTGTTGATCCGCTGCAGCTGGATGAACACCACTTGTCCCTCTTTGAGCAAGCCTTTGTGCAGGCTCCGCTTCGGATGCAGGCAGTACACATCCAAGCCAGGCACGAGTTCGACCCAATACCCAGCATCGAATTGCCGTTTAATCACGCCTTTGTACACACCTCGGAGGTTGAACCGTGTGCCAATCAATTCCCATTTGTCCTGGAGAACAGGGGCCACGATGAGCCTAATGGACGAAGCTGGCATTTTCTCGCCTTGATCTTCCCCGGCTGCCGCTTCACTCTGCTGCGCCGCATGCCCATCCCTAATAATCTCCTTGACTTCAACGGTGAGCGTGTGGCCTACCTGATACACGTCTCGCAAATTCTTAAACGGCAATTTCAAGTCGGAATTGGTAAACGAAAATGAGAACCCGGAGGTTTCCACGACGATGCGGTTCTGCGACACTTTCGTTACCGTTGCCGTGTATTGATCCCCTACTTTCATCCGCCGCAAGGCAATTTCCTGCATCAGGTCGATGGCACGGGTACGACTGCACAGCACTTGTTCGGCATCCTGGTCAATATGCAGGATCATGACCGGAATGGTCTGTCCTAGGAATTCATTCATCTCGGACGTTTTTTCCACGCCTGTTTCCATTCGCGGAACGATGCCTTTCACAGTACCAGTCGGCTCTACTTCCAATACCCAGCAGCGAACGGATTCTCCGTTTAATTTGTGTGTCTCCAAGCCGACAACATTTGCCTGAATGGCCATGTTATTTTGTTTGGCTGCGAACAGCTCCGCCCAAAAGTTCTTCTGATCTCCTTTGCGCTCCAAAATGTTTGCCAACATGAACAATTCCTCCTTTTTCACATGAATGTGAGAAAATAAAAATAGCCCTCATCCTTATGGGAGAGTAGCTATGATCATACCTTCCAATATCTTTCTTCTCGCTCGTCCAGAATAAATGCTCCCGTTTTTATGTCCACTCGGAGGAATGGAACGAACGGTACCTCCTCACTGACTTTTGCTGATCGCTTCTTTCGAGTTGCTGGCTTCTGGGTTGCCACCATCTGTTGTTTGTTGACAGCCGCTTGACTTGCCATGCCAAATCTCCACCTTTACCAAATATCTTGAAGCCCCCACTAGGAGAATGCCTCCAGAAGGGTTAAACCCGCTACTATCGTGATTCCTACCAAAACCAGGGTCCAAAATCGCCATTTCATCCAATGGACACCCCCACTTCATTTGAGAGGAAGCCGTATTATCCCGTTTTTCGTTTGGCTTTTCGTAACGTAAACCATTTCTCTTCCCCGGAAAGATTGGCCTGCTCCGGAAACACAATCGTGATCTTCTTTCTCGGCTGATCTCCCTCCTCTTGTGAGACTGCTGCTAATGTCTCCTGTGATTCGGTTGGGGAATCCCTCGCGATCATCTCTTCCTTCCGTTTTCTCGTCACTTTCTCTACCCATGCGAATGGTTTCCGATTTGATTCTTCCTCCTTTCCTTCCGGTATTCGAACCAATTCCCCCTTCACAAGTTTGGGTACCTGTAATTGCCCGTTCTTCACAAGCCTGGCGACAAAGTGATAGGCTGGCAACTCCATGAGTTGTGTCGGGGTAAACCGCGGTACTTCCTTTTCCGTCTGCGTCACTTTGTCCGCCGTGAATGCCTTTATTCCCATATGGGTGTCGTACATTTTGGTCTGATTGACGCGTTTTTCCGTCCCAAATAAGGCACTAAACTTCTTCGCATCCGCTTCGTGTTCGCAGGCGAAAATCAATTTGTTCCGGCAGTTGGTCATAATGGTATCCTCCAACCCGGGATATCCGTCCACCTTCAGTTGGGAAATATTCTGGATGGCGATCGTACACGCGTTTCGATATTTTCGCCCCAACGTCAATAGCCGGCGAAAATCCGGATTGAGGTATTCGGGCAGCTCATCGATGAAGGTGTAATGCGGGCGTCTCGTCCATTGGTTCCCCGGCCGACGGAAAACGGCATTTTGAAACGTCATGATGGCAAACTGACCGAAAATGCTGCTGAGATTCCCCAACTCTCCCAATGCGGAGTTGATGAGAACCACGCCTCCGTTAGCCAAATGCTCCTCAAACCGGACGCTTTCCTCTTTCTTTTTCGTTAGCAGTTTCAACACCAGCTCGTTCCCCACCAAGTCTTCCAACTGCATCCGAAGACCGGTAGAAATTTTGGTGAAGTTTTCACTGTCGAAAACCTCAACCTGAAAAAACTCCACAAGGTCATCTCGCCTGTGTTTTCGTTCATACTCCGTGATGTGTTCCTTCAGCGTTTTGAGATTCCGGAGCGCGCGGACAATATGCAGCAGATCGGCATCGTCTCCGTACAGCCGCTTCAACAGCAAAACCGCATTTCGCGCGGCCATTTCCTGCACCAATGCGAAAAAGGCTTCTTGTTTGCCAAAAAGCCTTTTTAGTACGGTCCTCGTCATTTCCGCAACGACTTGAGGTTCGCCCAGCAACGGGTTCAGACCATCGCTCCCGTGCCACGTTGGATCGACGCGTCGTACCGGGATTCCATAGGCAAGGCACCCCTGGTAAATATCCTCCACAAAGTCACCACTCGGCTCCAAAATCAGCATTCCGACACGGTTTCCCCGCTTATACGACTCCAAGACCTGCATGGCCATGGGAGAGAGCAAGTAACTCGTTTTCCCACTGCCCGTTGGTCCCACAACCAAGGTGTGCAAAAACGCATCCAAGCCGCCATATGTAACAATCATCTTGTTCCCCTCCCCCCTGTTAAAACTCTACCGGATCACCGGACTGCCACTGCACATAGCGGATTACCCGGTTTCGTGCCGCTGCTCGGTAAATCTCCGCCTGTTTTTTCCTCCTTTGAGGTGACCAATCTTCCAAGAACTCATCCGGTTCGTCCAGCACATCCACATACACAGGAGGACTTCGCTCCGGCAGAACAAAATCCGGCTGATACCCCAGCCATTCCTCTGACGGCTCAATCGGACGAAGGATGGTGTACTTTCGTTCCCGCAACAGCATGAGCAATTCCCGTTCTGCTCCGCTGTGCAGCCACCAACCTTCTTCCGTGATATACCACCCCACAACCGGAGCAATAGAACGCGGTTCGTGATAGTCGAAGTTGACGCGGAGCGCAACCAGTTTGCCATCCACACGGTAGCGGGGAATATGGTTTTCGGGAACAAGGACACGGATCAAACACGACCTCATGCCCTCAATCCCCCACCGCTCTCCTCCGATCACTTCTTCCCGCTCACGCAGCCACCCAAGAACCACCTTCCGCCGTTTGGGTAGCCGAAACCGCTCGTTAGGGACGTACCCAAACCAATAAAAATCTTCCGTCCCTATCCAGATCCGGTGATGGGACATGCAATGCCACATGTGGTACAACACGGAGGCTGGTGTCATCTTCTTGCCCCTTCCCTGCAGCTGCTCGACAGCCAGCTTGTACCAGTCGAAGATGAATGAAGGAAACAAGCGATGACGATGCGTTTGTTCTTCCGTTTGGCCCCCGGTTCGATTCCCCGTCTCTCGGCTTTTCCCTGTTTGTGTCCCTGTTTCCGGGAACAACTTGATATGGACGACCAAGCGATCTCCAACCTTTTCGACCGGGCGCCTCTCCCCCGTACTGGACCGTTCTACCTCCCCGTAGTAAGGACAAGCAGGGGAATGTTTGTCGGAGTGTTCAGGATTGTTGACCAACGTATAGCGGCCATAGGGCGTTTTCCGTACATGCATCTCCGCTCGTATGGAATATGCCTGACACGCGCATTGTATCCGCAGCTTTTGTTCATGCCATTGTTTCAATACGGTTTGATCGTAATCTGTGCCGGAACGGAAAACATCTTCCGTTATCAACTGGCCGTTTACAAACAGGTGACTCACCTTCCCGACACCACCCCGTCCAGTCTTTCGGATACGCGTATCAACTGCCTTGCCACATCATGGACGCGTTCCCGCACCACGGCGTCCGTCAGGTTATCAAAAAACGGGAGCAGGTCTTGTTCCAGTCGATTTATCAACTTCTCCGCCTTGTCCAGTTTTTTGATCAACAAGCGGCGCCGCAAATTTCGGGCACTGGATGCTTCCAACGTGGGGGCAACTGCATCAATCGCGGTCTTGGGGATGTCCTTCTCCAGTTCGGTGTGCCATTCTCCGTTTTCTTCTGTCAGCTCCTCCCCCTGCCCCTCATCGGAAACATCTTCTTCCCACTTCTTCATCTCCTCCACGACGTCTTCTCCCACGTCCAACCAATCCAATTGCTCTTCCCGTTGTTCTACCTGCTGCGACCGGCGTTCCCGGATGTATTCCAGCTCACTTCGTATCGCCTGGATTTCTTGCGATCGTACCTCTTTGACATTGAAACGGGTAATGGCTTCGTACAGATGACGCTGTTCTTTTTCTGACAAGGCAGCAAGTTCATTCCCGGCCACCACGCCAATGACGCCACGGGAAACCAGCTCTTGCAGTTCTGGAATCAAGTCCAAGAGTCTGAGCAATCGTCTTGCTGTTCTCTCTCCCTCTCCCACGAGGTTTGCGACGTCTCGGCGTGTTTTTCTATTGTGGTCATCTTGTCCACTTTTTGGCCTCCCCACTGTGATTCCCCAATAGTCGTACAAGACCTTAATCTTACGGGCTTTCCGCATCGGGTCTTTCTCATCCCCGCGACGAGCGTCATTGGCCATAACTAGTAGATACAGCAACTCCTCTTCGGTTGCCGATTCAATCACACGCACAGGTACGTTTTCCATGCCCTTCCGAGCCGCGATCTTCCATCGTTCATGGCCGGATAATGACGTTTTCCCCCGTTACCCATAAGGGCTCCTGAATCCCCATTTCGTCGATGCTGTTCTCAAGCAGCGCGGCCTCTATGGAACCCAACGGGGAATTGAGCATCCGATTGAGTGGATGTTCCCTTAACTCATCCACCCTCCGAAACTCCACTTCTTCCCGAATGAGCATGGTTCTCCCCCCTCCCTTATTCCCCGCCCGGACGGAATGGTTCGCTTGTGATCTCGCTTGTACGATCAACCCCCAACTGGAATTCGATTAGCTCCCAATCTTGTCCCATGGCCTTTTTCACCGAGCGGGTCAACGTCCCCATGGACGACGTTACCCATTGGGGAAGGGCAACAGTAAAGCGGTGACACATCTTGATGCCGGCCACGGCATATAAGACGGTCACCGCTAATGTGATCAACAACCAGTTCATCGACCCATCCCCGTTCCAATACTCCAAGGCCACCTGGTACAAGACGTGACGTACTTCATCCCCCTTCCATCCCATAAGAATCCAATAGGCCGCGCCCATCCACCATCCGGAATAAGACTCCTGTTTTTTCCATACCCACAGAGTTATCCCCAGTATCCACAAAATCCCCAACCAAAGCAAAAGAGGAATCCAGGTCATCGAGAGGGTGTTCGCGAGAACAAAACCTGCTACGACGATGACGAGAAACGATACTCTACCCTCACCCGTCATAATGACCCCTCCGCTTTCCAGGTGTTCCCCCCTGCTGTTCTCATGGCTGCTTCCCATCCGGCGCCGAGACTCAAAATGGCCATTCCTTCATCGTAGGGAAGAACGTACTCCCAATAATCAGGAAGACCCCACTGTTCCATGCACCACCCATTTCGACTGAGAACGATCACGCCGTCCACAACGCCTCGCACCCGACGGGATTCTTCTTTTGCCCGGTAGATCGGCAATCTCCCTCCCTGCGGTTCAATCACGAACAAGGCATACTTTTGCTCTTCCCAAATAAGGATGCCGCCAATACGAGATTGCTCTCGTTCTTGGCGGCCCCACCCGACAAATTCATATTTCGGGATCCATCCCCATCCGGCTTTTTCGCACGCTACCGCTACGTTCATAATCCATAGGCGGTTCCATTGCGCAACTTTGCTGTCATTCCGCCATTCTTCCCATCGGCGAATCTCGATCTCCAACCGTTCTAGGCTCCATCCCTCTACGTCAGCTAACACTTCCAGCCCTTTTTTCAGTAGATACCAACAGTATCCCCTCGGCCACTCCCGGTTGTAGATTGCTCGTTTGGCAATGTATCCGCGCTCTTGTAACGTTGCGATTCGTGTATACCCGTATCTTCGACCGTCAAAAATCCGTTGCCGCAGTACATCTGACGTGCAACCACGATACGCCCATATCATTCGAAACAGTGCAATGTCATTTGTCGTGATTTCTGGTGTTCTCACCAACGTTCCCCCCTTCATCGTTGATGTATGGCTCGCAACCGTCGAGTGCGGAGCACTCTCCCACTTGCTCGCCCGATTTCTTTTACCGATCAACTTTCAGAATAGCCAACATTCCCTCTTTCCACCTCCGTGAAATTACCGTTTTTCCCCAGCATTTTGACCTCTCCCGGCTGCTGGTCACCTGGGCAGATTAGGGGCTTCAGCCTCCGGCCTTAGCCCCTAATCCCACCGGAATTGCCCTTTGATTGCACAACCCCGACCCCCAATCTCCAAAACCCATAGAACGACATGGGATCAGGACACTTTTTTCATATGGAATCTGTCTTTTTGCTCCTTCCCCGTAGTTAACCCCCGAAAGGCAGATATGGAACCAAAGAATCTTCACAACACCCGGCATCTGAATTTTGCTTTCCTTAAATAGCAACGTTCAAACATAGGGAATCAAATGATTCTAACTAACCCCTGTTTTCACCCTCTGTATCGTATGGATTCTAAATTGATTCCATAGGATAGCCGCTAACGTCATGTGGAAATTTCTGTAGATTTTTTTAATTCCATATGAAAGAGCGCTTTGATTCCATACGTATACAACCACTGTTTTTTGGGTTTTACACCGCCAAGAAATCCATTAATTTTCGTCTGGGCAGCACGTACATTTCCGTGAGGGGGTGATCGGCGTTTGGTTCATAGTCAAACAAAAGAGACACCCGACTTTTGTTGTCGTCGGGGATGAAATAAGCGTTTACCAACGCATCGATCATCCACTTGTACACGTGGTTGTCCAGGTCAATGAGAAGATTGGCGGGATAATGGTTCCGAATCCAGACCGCCACGGGCTCCTGGAAGTAGTAACTTCCCACTCCATCCCTCGTATTAAAACCATCCCAAGCCTTCTTGCGGTCCGGCTGCCAGAATGCTCGCAAGGCTTCTTCTGTTCCTACCAACCACTCCTGCTTGATCTGCTCTCGCAGTCCCGGTGCGTGGTTCTTCAATCGACTGAACACGGGAGCCAATTCCGGATAGACCAACCGAAAGCAATGGTCATCCAATGGTTCCAACACCGGTTGAAAGGAGCATGGATGTTCCACGGGATTCCTTTCTTTCATCCATTCCTTTAGCTGATACTGCGCTTGCAGGAGAAGTTCATAGGCCTGTTCCACCCCTGTACGTTCCCACATAAAACCACCTTCTCAATAAATAAATTGGACAGAGGATACCGTCGCCATCCGTTGGGATACTATCGGCATACGTACCGTTCGTTCCAAAATGCTGTATTCTCGGCTCTCCTTCGTCATGGTATTGGATACCGACAGTATCCATAGGGATGCTGTTGGATGCTGTTACTGGTTTTCATGAAGACGAATTTTCCGAAGGGCATCAAAGCGGTTTCCTGATCGTTGGCCAAAGCGATTCGGCTGCTCCTCTTTCTTCCCCTCCTGATTCTCATCATCTTTGGTGACAGCCGACTGTGATCGACTGAACACCGACTGAAATCCTCCCCCAAAACCACCCCCTCCGAATTTGTTCGTTTTCGGCTGATAGGGGTTGAACGTAGACTGCTTCACATTTTTGATAGCGGCAGACACATCAACATCCACTTCCGATTCTTGTTGAACCTGCTCTTGTTTTTCCTTGATCTGTTGAAGTTCTTTCGCCAACTCGGCGAATCGGCTTGGCATTCCCATCCCGGCAAAAAAGGTGTAGATGACTGCATAATTTTCATTCCAGATCGGGTCGCCAAACTTGCCTCTCATCTGCGTGATCGGATTGTAGTCACTGATCACTTTTTTGATCGTTCGTTCCGTGATGACATCCTTGAAAAAGTCCGCGTTGGACGGCCGCAAAATAAAACCGCCGTACATTGTCGCCGTTTGGTACTGGTGTCCGCAAGCAAAGTACCCCTTTTCGATGCTTGCTTTCATCTTGGCTTCCAGTTTTTCGATGGTAAAATCCGGTTCCAACCGTGCTTTCGCTATCGTAAGAAGCTTGCCGGAAAGCTGCATTAACTTGATGAAGTCGGACGGGTCGTAGGTTACGTTGTCGCTCCCAAAGTTGGCCGGGATGAGATTAGCTTCGTGGATGGTACTAATGACCGCATTATTCCCTTCGTCCTTCCAGGACAGGTTCGTATGTTGGAGTGTCCGCGATCCCTTCTTCAATTCAAAATCATGGTAAATCTTTTTGTTGTCGGTTAAAATCACGCTGGCTAACGGTTTGGTGTCAGAGGATTCAAACAACTCTTCCTGTACCTTGAGAAAATCTTGAATCTCCTTTAACAGCAGCAAGGCGTTTGCGATTTCATCCGGATCGTCAAACGGCAGCGAAATGAGTAAGGTGATCGGAACCGGAAAGAATCCTTCTTTGATTAAATTCAGAGTCAAAGAGCCCCAACCGGTTCCCACCCCACCCCCGGCGCCAAGCGAAATGATCAGATGCTCCACATTTGCAAATTTCTTTTCCATGGCCACAGCCAACTGGCTTCTCAATTCATTCGCCTTGGGGTTCAACGTCGGATCGAACAACTCGACCACAAGAGAAGGAGTCCGGGCAGCTCCTTTCATTCCGTCAAAGTGAATGCGATCCTTTTCCGGGATATTTTTCAGGTGAATCATATCCGCCTGGGCAAAGTTGATTGCCAACGTTGGGTAGCATTGTGTCCCATCCGCAAAGCGATAACCGGCAAAGATATCCGCATCCTTGTTCCCTTTTTGGCCGGCGCCTATCACGCCAAATCGCAAGGACACATCTTGGATAAGGCCACTGTTTGTCATGAACTCCAATTCTTTACTGTTCATCAGGCTCATGGTAACCCCCCTCGTTTGAAGTCAGCAACAAATAATCTACAAACGCTTGTCCTTCCGCGGAGAGCGAGTAGAGCGTTTCACGTCTTGGTGTCCTTAACTTCAGAAGTCCTGAAAAATACAACGCTTCTACACAAGCGTGAACAACTGTTTTGCTGTATCTGCTCGTGTCAATGATCGATTGTTTATTGATCTCTCCGCTCTCTCCGATAATGCAAAGAACGTCTTTCATGGGTTCAGTCAGTCGGCTAGAAAACAAGGCATAGTGCTTCGACTCGTACAATCGGGTCATAGATTCACCATTCCTTTAGCTGTCTCCATTTCTTTCAGAAGCCAAAAAGGTAACTCTCGCTTATACATAATGTTTAGCTTTCTCAGCACGGTTTGGCTGTGTTTTTCCGCAGTATAAGGAGAAACTTCCAAATGAACGGCAACTTGGGGGATGGAGTATCCTTGCAGCAGCATGGACAGCACCTTCGATTCTTGGGGAGTTAGGCTATACTTTTCGGAAACTCCGATCATCAGTTTGTCAAGCAACCGGTTTTCTGTCATCGTCAACACCTCCCTATCCGTGATCCGGAATGTACACTGGCCTGTAAGAATCGCTCAAACTGATCGGCCGGCAGTGGTTTGCTGAACAAAAACCCCTGCATGACGTGGCAGTCTTTACGCAAGAGATAGTTTTTTTGTTCCTCTGATTCGACTCCCTCGGCAACAATCTGCAGATTCAATTCATGAGCAAGACGAATTATGGCTGAAGTAATTGGGACTTCCTGCTGGCTGCTTTCCACATCTCACACAAATACTTGGTCGATTTTCAATGTGTCTACTGGAAATAGGCGCAGGTAATTTAGCGAAGAGTATCCTGTACCAAAATCGTCAATCGCGATCTTTATGCCAAGCCCTTTCAACCTGGAGAATGTCGAAAGGGTATGTTCTTGTCGAATCGCAATGTTCTCCGTCAGTTCAATCTCCAAACACTCTGGTGGCAACCGTGTTTCTAGCAAGACATTCAAGATAACCGTAATAAAGTCGGCATGTTGGAAGGAAAGCGGGGAAATGTTGATAGCGATTCGTATTGGGCAATAAGTATCTAGCCACCTCCTCGCCTGTTTGCAAGCAACTGTTAAAACGAATCGGTCCAATTCGGTAACCAGGCCATTGGTTTCCGCCAGTGGAACAAAGATACGAGGCGAAATATCCCCTAACAATGGGTGTACCCATCGTGTGAGAGCTTCCGCTCCAATAACCTGACCTGTCCCAACGTGAACAAATGGTTGGTAATATATCTCGATCCCTCCCTCCTTTCCCGCTGCCAACGCTTTTCGTAATTCTTGTTCGCATATTTTCTTTGCGTACTGGATTACCGGCAGATCCATTGGCCCCTCCTCCATTTCTTTTTCCTTGCTACCCTATAGAAATCGTCGGCAGCAGGATCACGAATGAAAACGCGATAAACGGCGCAAACGGTACATGAACCTGATTCATCACCTTGGAAAAGATGAGCCCCGACAAAAAAGACAATAAGATCAACCAATTTACGAGCGGGAACCCAAGCGCAAATCCCAAAAAGGTAAGGAGTTTCATATCCCCTCCCCCAATGCCGTCTTGCACGAACAATGAGAGTACCATTAGAATAAAGAACACAAACAAACCACCGAATACGGAATACCCCAATTGGTCATGAACGGAATGGTACAGGATCGCAACCACCATAGACGGATAGGTCAACCAATCCGGAATGATCCGCCATTTCCAATCCGTCCAAGCGGCGATCAACAGGACAATGGTAGAGAACCCAATGAGTATCACTTCCTCACCTCATCCAGATTTGTGATGTAAACGTGGCTGATGCCCGTAAGGGAACTTGAGCCGTGATCCCGATGATCTTCAAAGACTTGAACGTGTAGGTGGACGAAACGGCAATCACGCCTTCCTCCCCTTTTGCCAATGGACCAGCTGAAATTGTCAAATCCCATTCAGCAGGGTCCAGTCCGGCATCAGCAAACCGCTGTTGCAAATAGGGGATCGTGCCATCCAACAGCCCCCCATGTTCCCCCATTTTTTGAGTCGTGTCGTTGATACAAACCTGAGCATTCAGCCATTTTCCTCCCCATTGAACAAAGTCGCCCATGAGGATGAAGAACGGGAAAATTAGGGAGAAGATGATCAAATACTCAATACTGATAAACCCACTTTGATTTCTGAGCGTTTTCATTGGAGGATCACGCTCCGAAATTCATGTACTTTCCCAGCATTTCGTACACTGGCGGTATAGTCGGAAAAATACGAGTGGATCCAAGGTAAGGCCATGGAGGCCATACCGAAGATCATCACAGCAGCAACCACCAAGATCACTTTCTTTTCCATCAGAACCGTACCTGATGTATCAAGGTACCACTGGCCGAAAAACCTTTGCATTCGCTTCCTCTCCTTTCGAAATGCATTTCATAAATAGAAAAACCGGGCATTTCTGCCCGGTCCGCCCTTTTTACCAGCTCACTTCTTCGTTAATTTGGCTATTGTTTTTAATGTTGGTGGACGTTTGGTTCCAATAGTCTTTCAGGAACGTATAGCCAAGGCCACTGAATCCAAAAACGCCTACGACAATGACGACCAACAGAATTTTCTTTTCCATCAATACCGTACCACGATCGTTACGGATCAGTTTAAACAAGCCTTTCCCTTTTTGAATCATTTTGTTCCACATAGTAATCCTCTCCTACATATTTTTTTGGTTTGACTTCTTTGGTCGGTTGTACCGTCTCCTCAGGGGGGATCTCTCAACCGAATCCCCCCTTTCAAAAGGCAGGTCCTTTTGACAGCATGCTGACCAAATACAACGCCATCAGCGTGGCAATAAACAGGATACCGTCCAAGGCAATGATCATATTCATCGCCTTTACCTTGGCGGGACGAACTTGCTTTTCGCGCTCCATGAGTTTTTTGTCCAACTCCCGAAACGTCGATTCCATCTGCGCCAAGATTTCCTGTCCATCTTTCCCAGGCCCTACCGTCATGTATTGAGAAAGAGCTGCACTGAACTCAATCAATTCCGGCACTTTTGTACTCCTGGCAAACTTTTGGACGGCCTCCTGCGGTGACAGAAACTCCAAGTCTTGTTTGAGTACCTCCGCGTACGCTTTCAGCCCACTACCTGTTCCGTGTTCGCATGCAATTCGCAGCGCATCCGCAGGGGTTTTCTGCCCCTTGAGCAACAGTCTTACCGTCAATGCAAAGTTGGGTGTTTCCTTCCGTATCTCTTCCCGCAAATTCTTCGCTTTGTTCTTCAATTCTCTCCTCGGTTCGAAGAAAAAATAGACGGCTAAAAAGACACCCAGGACGAGAATGAACCAAGCCTTCATGATCACGTAAACGATGAGAAACAGTAACAGCACACCGACCAAATACACAAACTGTTCAATGACAATCTGCTCGGGCGTCTTCCTCGAATCAGCATCCAGTAGTTCTTGCTCAATCGCAGCTCTGGTTCGCTGCAAGTATTTGTTGGTCAGAGGAAAAAGAAATTCGAATGACCGATGCCATGTTTGATCAGGTTTGACTTCCTCCAAAAGGATCGATGCCCGATAAGTTGACGAAGGTTGAAACAGGTAAAACAGGATGAGAAAAAGGAGGAAGGCTAACAGCCCTCCCCCAAATACAAGGAAGATCAACGATCACACCTCTTTTCGAATGATGAAATAACTCACGATAGGGACAAAAAGAGCAATCCCCAGATACACAGTCAACAGACACTGTCCAACCAAACTTTTTGTGTACACTGCAAATATTTCCGGCTGAAAAAAACGAAAAAATGCCACGGCAGCAATAAACAAATAGGACAGCCAACGATTTTCTCGAACGGCACTTAGCATAGCATTGGCCAGTTCCATTTTTGCCAATCGCTTGGTTTGAAAGTAGGCACCCGCAACCAGTACTCCTTCAGCTGCGCTGTCGCCAACTGATTGACTAATCTCGGCCATCTTCACAAACAAGTTCATTTCGGGTACTTTGAGGCGTTCCATCATCTCCTGTAAGGCGTCCCCAATCAAAACATCGCTGCTGTGGAGCTGATACACACGCATGAACTCGCTTTTCAACGGTTCATCCAGACTCGGAATCGTGGTTTCCAACGCACGTTTCCAGTTTTTTTGAATGCGAAAAGCGGCGCCTAAATTTTGAAGCGCCGGTCCCAATTGCTCTTTCGCCAGATCCCGAATGTGGCGTTCTTTATTTAAATAAAACATCTTCATTGAGAAGTAATTGGCGACCAATACGAGTAATGTGATAAATGGGTTGAGAAAAAGAAAAGATAAGCCAACTCCGATTCCGATAGCAAACCCCCACCATATGACTTGTCTCTGGACCGAAACCCCCAGTCGTTCTCCCTCGGCAAAAAAACTGGTGCGCTCTCTTTTTGCTGGCTTGTTTAATTCAACCCACTTAATCATCTCTCTTTTTCCGAACTCCAACCATAGCAAGAGAAGGAAACAAAATAACACGGCTCCTACGGCCAACAAAACCGCCATGCTCATCGATGTCCACCTCAACCAACGGGTTGGAGATACTTTTCGTATCTCGTTCTTGGAATTTCAGCATGTTGGAACATTTTGACCAAGCGTTCAGAGATGGGGTTGCTGCGAACGAACTCTTTATTTTCCCAGTCGAACTCAAAGATCGGATTCAGGATCAATTCACCATCTTGGTCAACGCCAACAATCTCCACAATTTCAAATACGCGGCGGCGGTCATCTTCGGCAAAGTGCTTCTGCATCATGATAATGTTAAGTGACTTGGATAACAGCCGGTTGGCGTCCTGTTTGGTCATAAACCGTGCCAAAAGCACACTTATCCGTTCTGCCAATTCCGAAGCACTGAGGCCATGCATGGTAAACCATAACGGGTGTCCAATCAAGGCAGCCTCAATCGCCGCCAGGAGGTCCTTCTCTTTGCGAATTTCCCCAATGATCAACCGCTTTGGAGTCTGACGCAAACTGGTAACGACCAACTTTTGGATCACAACGTCCAACGACTCATCTTCCATGATCCGACACTCCTCGGAAATAAAGTGGTAGCCTTCCTCATAGGGATACAACTTTTCCAATCGCATCTCTGCGGTGTCTTCGATAACGATAACCCGTTCGCCTTTTTTAATAAAACCTGCCATCAGTTTAAAAGTAGTGGTCTTACCGGAACCGGTGCTCCCACCCATGCAAATGGAGCATCCCCCTTGAACAATCAGTTTGATAAACTCAAACATCTCAGGCGAAGCTGTTCCTTTTTCCAAAAATTCTTGTTCTGTCAACGTGATCGGAGGAAACTTTCGGATGGTCAAGATGGGCCCTTTCATTTGACTGATGGGTTGCCATACCACATTTACTCGGCATTCACCGATCCGTGCATCCACAATGGGATTTTTATCCGATACAGACTTCCCGCAAGAATTCAGGATTTTGGTGACGATGATGGTCTCCAGGTGCTTCTGATTGTCAAATTGAATCAAATCCTCCGCAGGGCGGTCTTTTCCGTTCTGCTTTACCCACGGCTGATCGTACCCGTTGATCATGATCTCCGTGATGGAGTTGTCCTCTAACGCATCATCCAAAGGCCCCAATGAAAAAATGTCTTTCCAGATTCGGATGACGACATCATCGATGCTCATGCCGGCCACAAACTTTCGTTCGATCTGCAGGTAGTTGCGGATGATCCGCTCTACCTCCGGCTTACGTTTTTTATTGAACAGTGCATCCTGAACGAGTTTGTTATGTTCGTTCATGAGAAAGTTCCGAACTTCATTTCGCACCAATTCATAGTCGGAACTGGTGTGTTCCACACTTTGTTCTTCCTCTGGCCTAGCAGTCTTCGTAGCGGCCTGCTGGCTTTGCAGTTGTTGCAGGTTTACACGTCCTCTATTTAACAAGATTGTTTCATTTGGCATTGTTGATCCACCTCACACGGTTTTTTCTCGAAACAGGGAAAATTGTGAAAGGAGGCTGCCGCGTCCTGCCTTTTTCGAGCTGGCTTCCCGTCTTTTCGCTTCCTTCTCTAGCCCCAATAACCCCTCTGCTATTTCACCAATGGCTGACTCAAATGACTTTCCACCGAGCAAGTTTAATTTGTGAATCTCGGTAATCATCTGCGGATCATACGGAATTGTATAGGTGACACGACGTTGTAGGAACTCTTCAAATATGGCGATGTTCATCTTTTCAGGAAGCTTGTTGATAATTACCTGGGCACCGTCCACTGGAACACCGGTGTTCTCCAGCAGTTTGATTCGTTGCGGAAACAACCGCACAGCAGACGGACTGGTATCCGTGACAAAGACGCGCTGATCGCAGGCTCTAAGTATGGCCAAGTGTAGCGGCTCATCCGGATCGCTTCCCATGGAAAAAATGATGTTTTCAAAGAATGGTTTGGCTCCCTCCACGATTTTTTTCATGTAGTCGGTAATCTCGTTGAGGTCCGTCCCCAAGGTTGGAAAATACTCAAAACCAAGGTCGGCCGACGGAGACAGGACGTACAACAAATCCGGCAGCTTCTTGAAGTGTTCCGCCAGATGTTTGGTGACTTGCCCCATCTTGGACTTATGCAAAAAGTAGGGCTCCATATTGGGCCGCTCTTTGCTTTGTAGGGCCTCGAGCAGTCCTTCCAACGTGTATCGCGAATCCTTATACCCGATCAGATACGGTGCCTTGGGGAATCGAATGTCCAAGTCGATGTACAGCGTTTTCTTCCCATTCATGGCCGAATAAAAAGACAAGGCTCGGGCAATCGAACCAGCTCCTACCCCCGGTTGGATTCCAAAAAAACCGATCGTTCGTTTCACGTTCAAATGGGCAATGTGCTGTTTTTGCTCTTGCCTTTGCAGGGAGGACTGAATCCAGGCGTAAATTTGCTCCCACCTTACTTCCTTCCCCTTCAAAATGGAGATAGAGGGAGACAAATTGACGGGAGGATCGTACGCTAAATAAAGAACAGGAACCCCCTGGCTCGCCAACGTATTCGCCACTTCACCGGTCGGGTCGGTTGTATCTGACAGAATGACAGGTGATTGTGCATCTCCAAGATCATACCGTTCTTCGCACACGATTCCATAAGAGCGTGCGAGCTGAGTAATCTGCTCATAGCTGCTTGCGTTGATAATCATTGGGCATCCCCCTTTGTAGTTTCGAGAACTTGAAACGTTTTACTCAATTCTGCCGTCATCCATTCCCGCATCCTCTTGACTGACCAAAGCCCGTTATCCGCAGCTGATGTTGTTTTGCCATAGTCCTTGTAACTCACTCCCACTACTTGTATGGTTCCGAGTTTTTCAGCCAGTTGGATCAATGCGATCTGTTCATTATTGACCGCGAGAAGTATCGTTTGCGGCACGACATTTGCCCCGATGGTTACCGGCTGCTGCTCATCGCTGCTGTTTTTGGTAACGGTATCTGTCGTTGGACGCGACTTTTGAGAACTGGTTGCATACGTCCCGATCACCCTCACTTTTTCCAGGAACGGGCCGATCACCGGCTTTTTATCCTCTTTGGCCACCGCTGACAGCCACAGGTCGATGTAACTCCCTTCCGTAATCTGGGCCGCTAAGGAAGAGCGCAAATTTGTGTTGATCGCAATCATCTTCTCCCCTTCATTGAGGAGCATTGCCGCGCCATCTTTCATTTCCTCGGCCGTCAATACCTTTCCGACGTACAAATAACTGTTCGGCGGCACCGTATAGTTGGTGGCTGTAAACTTATTCAGGACGTCTTCCGGTTTTCGGAACACATT
This sequence comes from Brevibacillus sp. SAFN-007a, assembly GCF_051967035.1. NCBI lineage: Bacteria > Bacillati > Bacillota > Bacilli > Caryophanales > Paenibacillaceae > Brevibacillus > Brevibacillus sp. SAFN-007a. Next base: position 22,045 of record NZ_JBQCKK010000021.1, read on the forward strand.
TGGCGGAACGATCTTGGCTGGGTGCATGCTCACCTTGATCACCCCGTCGTCAAACATCTTTTGAGTAATCATGGTGCGGGGAGGAATCTCTTGCGAGACGGTCAATACGGGAACCAATGCACTTTGTCGTTTCTCATACTCTGTATACCCGAAGTAAACACCCCCTCCAACCAATGCGATAAGCAATAGCAGGATGATGATTCTCACGTTTCTTTGCATAAGAAAAAGGCGCCCGTGCGCCCATTCACCACCTTTTACTCGTAATTTTTAACGTCATACTTCGATTCGATGATCTCCGTTGTCTGAACCGGAACGTTAACAAGAATGTTGTTCTCCTTTAGCAGTTTGAGAAGGGAACTACTATAGTTAGCATCTACAGCAAGGGAAAGAAGCGCGGGCGACGTTTGTACGTTCATCCGCACGTTTAACTCCTTCGGTCCAACATTCAGGTTGTTTTGGAGTACCCGACTTATGGTATCTTCCAATCCCTCCCGCATCAGATAAGGAGGATCTCCTACTCGCAAAGCAGCCCAATCCTGATGTTTGATAATGGCCTGCCGAGCCGCCGCAATCGCCGCACTTCGAAAGTCTTCTTTTCCAAATATGACGATGGTTACGTCTTTAAAGTACGCAATCACAAAGGCCAAGCAAATAAAAAAGGCTACCATCTTGGGTATCCCTGTCAACGTGATCACCTCCGCGCCTCTTGTGGATAAACGGAGAATTCCTCAACCTCTATCCCGTTGGAATTTTCCTTTCCGTTGCTGTTGTACCAGGGAACAAGTTCATCGAAGTACCCTTCGTGACCCAGCCAATCCCATCCCGGCCGAATGTTGTGGGGATATGGATTGTTTGGATCGACCCGTCGATAGATATAATCATCATGGGGGCTTCCTTGAATGTTATATGCTTGGTCAATACATGTGGCGAGACGCGGAGAAACAGGTGTTACCGTCGTATTGCCCTTAATATCCGTATGAGTGATGAAGGTTACTCCTGCCCCTTCGCCCTTCACCGCAAAAGGATACGTTCCATCCTTTTGATAAAAGCTGGTGTAATACTTGTTTTGCCCATCCACGTACTGACTTTCATCGACTTCCAAAGGATCAAGCGTGTGAAGGTACTCGATGGCCTCTATGTCCTTCTGTCCCCGTTCAATCTTGGCCCGTGGAAATTGCCAGATGTTTTCTGATACCGGCGGATCGTGCTTAGGCACCAACTCAACTGAAGGCAGGACGATAGTATCTCCTTGGTACTCCTCAGTATCGAACTCCGCCAAGATCTTGGAAAAATCATGGTTCGTTCCATTGTGCGGATTGGAGTTGTGGTACTCCGTTTTCAGCTTGTAGGCAAAACCCATCCCTGCTTTCACGGTTGCCGTTTGATACTCCGGTGTAACGACGATGGACTCATAATACTTTCCTGTGCAAATGCTGCAGCCAGTGGGTGTACAATTGCAATAGTACTCATAGGTGCCCGAAACCGCTGTCGTCTGGACCTTTGCCCCGCGACAAGCTGCCCCGACCACCTCTTCGGGCAGCAAAACAACATTCGCAGATTTGATATTGTCCGCGTACGTAATCTCGTCAAATTTCCGTGGCTGAGGATGAATCTCGGCTTCCAATTTGTATGTCATCCTTTCCAATTTCCCGGTTACAGGCGTCTTCCACTCGAAAGGAACCTCCCGCTCTTCACCCGGATTCAGATGAACGGATTGCCGGCCCACCTCCTTACCATCGAAACGCAGAACGAGATCGACCGCTTCGGGCATGACACTATCTGGAATATTCCCTACCTGTACGACTGTCGTAACGTTGTCTCCCTGACGATATACCCCACCTTTGACTGATTTGACGTACAGATTAATGTTCTTCGACAAATCAAGCGTGGTGACTTCCAAGTTGTTATGGAATCCATACAACTCAATCGGAGGAGCATTCTCATGTGGATTGAGCCGGGCATATACGGTATTTTGTAGTGGAAACGTAGCTGAAATGAATTTTTCTTCCCCAACCCCAAGCGAGATATTCGAGATCTCGCCCAATTTTGTTGCTTCTGCCCCCAAACCGTACTCCATGGATGTGACCAACGTTTGGGTACGTCCCGGCAAATCCTTTTGCTTCACAGGAAATTCGACTGTGATTCCATTAGCTGTCTTAGCGGTCAATATACCTTCCCCGATTTCTAAGTCTGGGAAGTCAAACTGAACGAGCGTGTTCGCGTGATTATCCCCGTAATCTTTTTCCAACGGATTGTGATCGGGATTCACCTCGAATTCCATCGCTCTTTCCTTTTTCCCCTGCATGTCAAACGTGATGGAAAACGATATGGCTTGGCGCCCCAGGTTCTCATACCTCCCCGGCAAGGTTACTTCCTTGACTTCCTGCCATTGTTGATCCCCCTCCCATTTCCATGCTACCTGCGTTGTTTTCGGACTTGGTGATTGATTTTCTACGGTGACCGAGACATCTCTTGTCTCCTTATCTCGTTTGATCAGGATCGGATTGGGACTCACCTCAAGCAGTTTCAAGTTTGTGTCGCTGCCTACAATAACCGTAACCGTATATGGTTGCGCCACATTCCCTTCTTCGTCTTTCGCATGAAGCGTGACCTCATACGTTCCCTTTTGAAGTGCAAAGGTTCCGGAGTTTGTCTTTTCTTCAAGCCATTGTTCTTCAAATACTGTTGTCAGTTGATTGGTTTCAGTGTTCCGGTACTCCAGGGAGACTAACGCCTTCTTGTTCGCCGAAAAGCTTTCCAACAAAATCGAATAACTCACTTCTCCAACGTCCGCGTATACGGTCGGAGCATTTTGTCCATTGATCGTCAGCGAATAGATCACAGGAGGCTTGCTCGTTGAAAATCCGGACGCGGGAAGAACCGTGACCATCAGGAACGCAATCACGATCAAAGGGAGCAAGGTTTTTTGTCTGTTCCTCAAGTATCCCACCTCTCACTTCTTGAAATTAACAATCGCTTGAATGGCTCCCCTTACCTGGTCTGGATACGTATAACTGGCCGGCATTCCATCCCTAGTTGCTGTAGCCTTAGCCCAAAAGCCGCTGTCAACCAATGGGGACGGGAATTGGATGGAATATTCCCCCTTGTACTTCTTAGTGGGAAGTACGATCTCCACCGATTGGCCTTTGTTCACCACATACCGTTTCAAGACCTTTTCTCCTTTTGTCTCAATGAGATAGGCCACCAATGGCTTCGTATCTTTTGAGTGATTTTCCAGGATGACCCCATTTTTGCTCTTCCCGATCTTGAATTCCCATCGGTTCAGAAAGATGCTGGTATGAATGTCCGACACCCGAATCGGTTGATTCAGTTTGTCACCAATGCCGTTGTTTTTGTTAACAGATTCAAGTACGGAACAAACCGCGGAATTATACTGCATACCCCATACGAGCGGCCCTCCGTATTTGATGGTCGATCCATCTGACACATCCGGGAAGTAAATTCTCTGCGTCGCATCCCTCATCTTCACAAGAACCGGTTGGCAGCCTTGTGTAATTCCATTTTGAATGACAAGCGTTTTGGAAGCGGTTCTCCCAAACTTGTCACTGACTGTGAGCGTGACTTGATTTTGACCCTGTTTTAGACCAGGCAGTTCCGATAAGGGGACATTTCCCTCATAAGTCACCGTGTAATTGCTGACCGGCGTATTTTTCGAAAAGAGCTGCTTGGTAGCCGTTCCATTAACGGTGACAACGCCGGTGATAGCAGTATCAAAAATCGAGTGAGCCAACGCTTTGATGTGCAGACTTCCATTCGAGTTTTGTTCCAGGATCGGGATTGAGGGCCAAGGGGTTGTCAAATATGTGGTACGGAACAGTGGCCCTGTAATGCCATCACCTTCAGCCCTTCTCATGTCCGGCGCGCCTCCGCCAGAAAGGTAAAAAATTGCCCCTATATTTACATAGGGGGCATTGTTAGCTTGATATTTTTTTACTATCGGGTGCTCCGTATTGATTTGTTCCCACACCCATTGAGCGTTTCCGTTTGCTTTAGTAGCCAGGTCCTTGATGATCTCTTCTTCGAACGGGACCAAGTGGTAACCCGACTTATCCTTGAACTTGTCCTCCGGTTCCACCCCAGGTAATGGCTGGATGTCGAACTGAACGGTTTGAAGGTATCCACTAGGTGGTGTCGATACCCCGGTTATGACGTTTCGGGCGCGCAGATCGTGTCGGTGTACGGTGGATGGTCGGGTTTGTATTCCGGATAGACCGGAGTACGAAAGATCCCCTTTAAGGTGAATGTTCTTAGTTCCATAAGGAGATTCGCCATAAGGATAGGTGACTGCTGCACAAACCATAGTTGTGATCCCGATAGACAAGGCAAGTGTGAAGCTCAGGACCTTTATACCCATCTTCATCATCTTTTGGTCCCCCATTCCACTTCCAGTTCCGGGACTCTCACATAAACTTCATTCTTGCCCAGGTTGCCTTCATAAATTACGAATCCAAGTGTGCCTTTTCCAACTGGGATAGTAAAGCCTTGACCTTCTTTGAGATACGTAAGATCCTTAGTCAGATTTTTATTTTGTTTATCGGTGTAGATCAGACCTTTTAAGTATCCATTTGGCAGTTTTGGAATAACACCTGACAGCTTCCCTTCCTCGTACATCAAGCTTGCCACGAACGCATCTATTGCTGGCTCCGTTTCAGAATGTCTGGGAAGCAGAAAATCAGGATCAACAGGTGCTACAACAGTAAACTGCCCTTTTGCACCAACTTTCGAGCCTACCTGTGTGCCACCAGTCGTCGGCGAGGTGTTACCGCCGCCTGGATTGGTCGTTCCCGGTTGGCCGGCGCCCGGTGTTGTTGTACCCGAAGTTCCAGTCCCATCAGGCAGGTTTGTGGTGATCAGTACAAGTCGTTCAGTTGCCAACCAGTCTACTTTTGCGCCGTAGGCTTCACTGACAAAGCGCAGCGGGACGAACGTACGATTGTTTTGCAGAGTCGCTGCTGCATCAAATGTGATCTGTTTTCCAGCTACAATTGCTTTCTTTTCCCCAATTTTTAGCGAGATTTGCTTACCTTCTTTGGTCATAGTAACCGTTTGTTTCGCCCCATCCCACTCGACTGAGGCGCCCAGCTTCTCACTAACAAAACGAATCGGGATCATTGTCCGACTGGTAGACGGATCGATGAAAGGCTTTGCATCTGGGAACTGGACAGAGACGTCGTCCACTTTCACCTGGATATCCTTACTGTCTGCCAGTACAGTGACCGGACTGATGGCAGCGGTCATAAGAGCTGCTCCAAGGAGATACTGAGCAAATCGAATCTTTTTCATACATTATCACCTCATGAAAAATTAAATTTTCGATTTCCCCCTAACAATTCCCATTATTTCATAATCGCTCCCCCCTTTGAAAGTTGTCATAAATTACTTCTATAAAAAAGCAAAAGCCCCAGTCTCGGAGAGACTGAGGCTGAATCTACCAATCCATGGTATAATGGTTTGCACAATAGAATCGGCTCCTCAAGGGTGGTCGGCTCACTCTCTACCCCATCAGGGAAGGGGGTGAGATCCATGATGTCAGCACACGACGCAATGAATCTGATGATCCAGTTTGGAACATTTGTTGTTGCGTTGATCGCTTTGGTCGTAACACTGCTGAACATCGGAAGAAAAAAGTAGATCACCCTTGAGCTTGGCAGCATGGTGATCTACTTTCCCAGAATATGAGCCGACGCCTTTGAGGGCGGCTATTGTGTAAGACCGACAGCGTTGCCGCGCTGTTGGTCTTTTTTAGTGTGCACAAATGCTGTTGTTTTTAAGATACCACAAAACCCTGAAGAATGACAGTAGATCACCCTTGGGCTTGGCAACATGGTAACCTACTCCCCCACAATGTGAGCCACGCCTTGGTTATTGTTCAAGACGGGCAACGTCCCACCGCTGTGTTGTTATTAGGATACCACAAATCACTGGAGAAAAAAAGCAGATCCCCCTTGAAGCTAATAAGCCCTCATGTAGCCAATCCTGTTACTGAGATCTTTCCTTCTGTGGTAATCGTCTTGAGTTGCAAGTACCTGAGAATTTATAGGAGATCAAAATTTAGGCGCTTACTTATTGTCAATACTTATATTACCATATCCTGTGAATGGGAGCAAGCATTTTTCTTTCAACCCTGTTCAAAGATAAAGCCCCTGTCATTAAGTCAGGAACGTATTTGGGTTTTTGCCTTATGAATGCAAAGAATCTCGCATAAACTGAACTAAGTAAGACTAACGATAAAAAGGACAACATAATGAAATGCTTGGTCGAGTTCAAGCATTACATTACCAGTCGATGGATGATCTGGCTGCTTAATACCTTTTACATACATAGCCCACCAATAAAGAAAATCCCTTTTATCAATGACAAGGTGACTGAAAAAAACCAGAAAAATGGCTCCCCAACTAAAGTATCCAAGGAATAGATATGCTGCACCTAGAACCGTAGCGGTATAAATTGCACAATGTCGAATAAGGTAGCCCCAGTTCTCCGATTTGAGCCTAGCTTGTCCGTCTGTCTGAAACAAGTAATCGGCGATTTTATGAAAAATGTACAGGACGATAAACAGTTCTACGTTCAATTGAATAGGAACCACCTCCGCTTGTTATCTGAAAAATGTATCACAGAAACCGTATAAAAATAAAACCCCGAATACAACCAAAAATAACTTGACGGAATTTATCGCATCGTTTACTCGAGCTACTTTCACATTTCGAATAAATGATACCTTCTGTAGCTCTATGGCAAGCTCACATAAGATATCCTCTGCCTTAGTATCCTTTAGTTTTTCCATATAGTCAGCTGTAGTCATCGTTAACTTAGGAAGTGCACGATCATGAAATAAATGTTTACCTGTTATGCTGTTATCCAACTGATGAAGGTAAAATAGCCCTTTAGGTTCGTAACCCGTACAGTCAATTTGGGCTAGTGGATTTATCTTCGGTGTTATTACTTTTAATGCAATCCAAATACTTCTAACAAAGAAAAACAACAGGAAGAAGATGCAACTGTACACAAAAAAGCGATCAAGAAAACCATCAACTGCTTTCAACCAGGGATACCAACTTTCATTTGTCCGCAATATGCTTGTTAGGACAATTCCCCAAAAAGTAATAACTGCCCCCGCTTTTCCGTCCGTGAAGCGAACGGTGTGTTGTGTATCTTCTATCGCTTTTGTCAGTAAATCAAAGCGAAACTTATGTAAATCCTTTTCTTCCATTTTAACCTCCTGCTTTCTTTTATAAAACAATGTAAGCTTCTTTCATTATGGTATTTTGATCGTTAATGGTATAAGCGTTTGCCAAAAACTCGCCTTCCTCCAACTTAACTATGAAGTAAACAGGAAGATACGGTTTCGAAAATAAACGAAGTAACTGCGTCATGGTTTTTTTATCGACAAATGAGGGCTCTAAACCAAAAGGGGCTGGATGTGAATGCCATGTGCCTATGACAAATAAATCCTCTCGTAATCTCTCTTGTGTATATTGCTGCAAATAATTCGCTTCAAAAACAACACCCGTTTTTGTGCGAATTGCTTTTTCACCTGCGTCGGACACATCAAGAATTTTTATCCACGAAGGATTCATTCTCCCAAAAAGTAAGCCACCATTTTCTACATCCGGATAGGCTGCTGTTAATTGTTTCATTTTTTCATAGGAATTAGATTTTAAATACACTTTTCGTTCCATCTATATTTATCTATCCCCCTTACAAGTACAGGCTGGATGACATTGTACGTAGCCGACCTTTGCTCTTGGAATGATTTCATCTGTTCCCCAATAATAGTTGACAAAGTCAAATGGAAATCGCCCATGTCTGCTGTAATAAGAAAGGATTGATACGATTTGGGTAGCTAAAAAATCCATTTTCTCCATTTGTGAGATCGTATGTGGATTCCCGCAGATATCAAATTCTATTGATGTAGCTGCCTTTATCTCTTCCAAAGCAATTTTTTGAAAGGTGGCTAGCTCTTTATCACTTTCTGTTAATGCATAATAACAGTTAAGGCAACCTGTCACTGATGTGGTGATCACAATTTCTTGTAGGATATTATTGGGGGAAGACCATGCCCAAATAATTGGTTTTGAATGACCGAGAAGTTTACGAAATGCAAGCTTGTCAAATGCCTGCCGATCCCCAACGGTTATGACCAGGATGTCCGATATTCCAATAACTTTTTCGTCCTCATTCATGTAAAAAAAATTGTTACTCAAGGTTTTAGTATTTAATTCAAATGCCAAGCCCCTAGACTTTAAATGACCGAGATAAAATGGAGACAATTCATGACGACCGATGTTCTCCATGGAAAGTACGTCAGGGTCACTCATCACAACTCTCCTGGTCTCTTTTTGCGAAAGAAGCCTTGCAACCTGACTTCCGAGGGAACCTACGCCAAGTAGCCCAACTGTCATATCTATCGCCATTGGTCTTTTGGGCATACTCTCCAGTTTCATTAAATGGATCTGAAAATCCTCTTTCCCTTCAATGTACTCTTTGCTGGCAAGAAAAGCCACAGCCTCATCGCGACCTTTATCTCCTCTATACATAACGATAACCGGCATATTTTGTGACTTTTCCAAAATTTTATTTAGGTCCGTGTTTTGTTGAATAGTTTTAAGAAGCTGATAGAGCGTCTTAAATAAGTAATTTCCAGGTAATCGCACAAGAAGTAACTTTGATGAGATGAATGCGTCTCCCAATTTAGCTTTCATCAAATGGGTAAACGGATGTTCTTTAGGAGACTCTGGAAAAAAGTAATATATTCGTTTTTGAAAACTAATCTCATTAATTGGATAGGAATTCCCTTCCTTTTTACCAGATGCTTCTCCTCCAGAAGTAAAAACATATGGTGTATGAAAAGCTGTCATCGAAAAAAAAGTCTTCGCCTCTTCCTTCCTTAGCTCCTGTAAAAAATAATCAGGAAGGTACATAATCGCATTGCTAAACTGAGGGATGATTCTCCAGGTTGGTAGATCTTCATCCACATTCCAATTGTTAGTTACATTGGACTGAAGCCAGCTTAATATTCGCTCATAAATAAACTTTCCACCACGATCTGACCTAGCGCTCCAGTTATGCATGGAGCAGATATAAAATTTGGTACTTTTAGGGTCGGATGAAAAAATAAATTCATCCAAGTGTCTCCACGTTTTTGGAACACTTTTATACAGTTCACTATCGTCATTAATGGAGTTGAGCCTTACCTCTGGTTGTTTAATCGGAAAACCGGTAAGCGAAATTTCGACCTGTATATATACACCATGAACATCCCCGTCTTGTGGAACCCGACCAGACAGTGTATTTTCGTTGATAAAAGAGAAGCCGAGTTGTAATAACTCAGCTTCTGCCATTTGTCGTTGTTTATCCATGTTGAACCTTCTCTTCTCCCCGCATAATACTAATACTTGCCATTTTTGCCGCTTCTGAAGCGTCATACACATTACATATACTTGCGACATCTTCAACGTTAATGACTTTATCTTTGTAGTCTTTACAATCAATATAATGGGCGTTGTAACATTTTTTAACGTTGTACATCGTCTTCTCGTATGTTGCGATTTTATTAACCTTTACATCCTCCTTAAAATCCATTAACTCTTTGTATTTATCACCAAACAAGAGGACTCTTCCATATTTAGGGGAGCCGTCTAATTCTCCTTTTGCTTTATTATAATAGCCTAACAGCTTAGCGGAAAAGTCGATCTCAAATGAAGTAGCCTTTACTTCTCCGATTGGCTTTTTCTGATTGTTTACATTGACAATCACGCCTTGCGGGTTCATTAACGTCTTTGGAGAATACTCAATTCCAACCTTGATGTCTAATAGATTATCTGCTTGTATATGAGCTTCTTTCCCCTTATCTTTTAGTGTTTGCTTGAGTTGTTCATTTAAATGATCCGCACTTTCAAGGATTCGCAAAGCAAGTAAAAACGCACGTGCACCTACCGTCCATTCGTCCTTATCATAGTCTTGTTCCCCGCCCAATAGTACCATGATTCCGTCACCGGTAATGGAGTGTATATGCCCCTGATAAAACCTTGCAAGCTTAATCCAAGTAGAAATCGCTTGTTGTTTTAGGCTTGCAATCTCTTCCAGTGTTTCAACTCCAGGATCATCAATAAACAGCGCCCGTTTGGTGAAGTTGCGAAGGTCTATAAACAGCGAACAGAGTTTTACATCCTCTTGCCGTTGTGTCTCAAAGTCAGGATAATCATTCACCTGATCCAAAAGATGATCATAGTCAGCATGTCCACCCAATTTAAAGTCTTCAGTTAATTCTTGATCCAAAATCGCTTGGATCTCTCGCTTTTCTTGCTCAGATACGTAACCCTTAACAATCATTAGGCTTTCGCTGAGAATTACGCGTAACGGATTGTAGTTGTATCGGTATCTTGCATCATTACGAAGAATTTCTCTGTAAGTAGATTTTTTCATTTTTGCCACACTCCCATAATTTTTATGAACAGGGAGCAGGAATATTCATGGTCATATAGAATATATACAATGAAGATGAATGACCATTGGCGGAAAATTTTCCTGCTCATTTTATGTAGGCTTATCCTTTCTACCGCCACCAATAACCCAGTGAGCCCCAATCATTGGGTTATTTTGTTATACACAATTGTAAGGGATATGTTTAAAACCGGTCAATCATTTCTATCAAACATACGTTTTCTAACCACAATATCTTGCGGTTTATTTAGTGTTTTAAAGCTTTTTGCACAAAATATAGATTCTTCCTACATCATTGAGTTGGTTTAATTTTTCTTTCGACTTTGTCAAGCTTACTTAAATTTTGTCACATTACCTGCTCCTTTATCAAACCTTGTGACGTTTTTCATTTTGTCGAGTATATTAAATCAAGAAAATATTTAATGGATATTGATTTACACCTATACGAAAATATGCAATTTGTTTACCCCAAGTAAAAAGCCCTCGTCATTCTTACGACGAGGGCTACTGTCGATCAATTCTTCAATTCTGAATGAGTGAGAACTTCAATCTGCAAATGGTTTCCGCTCTTCGAGATGTTTACCACCTCCGGAGCTGTTCGGTTTGGGGTTGTAATCTCCCGTTGTGCACGATACGAGTATTTGCCGTTACGTACCTCGAACGAAACGACATAGACAGTGTTGTCATCCAGATTTTCAAAGCGTGCTTTTTTTGTGATCTCTTGAGAAAACCCTTCGATGGTTGCTGTCACGGCGAAGTTTGTTTGTGGTACCTCAACGTCGATCCAGGCTTTTCCGGAATTGAGCTGACCATCGGCGACCAGATTGATCGATTGGATAAACTGTGCTGCTTCTTTACGGAATGCCTCTTCTTCTGTTGTCCCTTTCTCCGGAGTTTTAATCGGATACTGCTTTTCCCTCATTCTGGTGCCGTCGCTCACCACGACCGTTAGAAGGTATTCCTTGTTCCACTCAAGGTCTCCATATCGAACGGGCGTGGCACTTAAGAGTTGGGTAACCCCGTTGATCGTCCCACGAACATCCATTCCTCGGGTGTTTGTCACGGAGACATCGACCCATGCGCCTTTATCGTCAGCGTCCACCTGGTATACAACCTCGGAGAAGATGTCCTCCGCAGCTTTGTCAAATTCCTGATCGGGGTCAGAAGTGACTGGCATCGTTCCTGTCCGGAATGTTTTGGAAACCCATTCGGAATACTCGTGATTGGAAGACTCAACCCGGACTTCATAGGTGTACTCCGTATTCTCCTTAAGTCCGGTTTCTTCGATCAAAGTTCCATTTACGACAGGGTTTCCTCCTTCACGTTTAGCCTCGATCAAAACATCATCCGGATTCCTATTGAGATTAACTTTTAACGTAATGCTCGTTGCGGTCACGTTTTGGACTTTCAAGATCGGCGGCGCCGGCTTGGTCCAAATGGTGATCGTATTTTTGTTGCTCATGACACTATTTTCGGCCCAAAACTCGTACGTGTACGGTCTTCCTGGTAAAACTGTATCATCTGTAAATGTTAAATCTGTAAACACTTTGGGCTCATCCCAGTCGGAGCGTTTCACCTTGTACACATGTGCCCCTTGCACAGGGTTTACAATTAGAGTGACTTTCCGATCGGTACTTTCTTGAGAAGCCAAGGTGGGCATGGCTGGTGCCTGAATGAGTGTAAGGGTCTCCGAGTATAAAGTCTCAATCCCTTTACCATTTCGTGCTTTGATACGGACGTACACGGTTTCCGCATCTTGCAGATCAAGCGTAAACGTATCTCTGTCATTGTGCGGCGTCCAATCCTGCACGACATCAAAAACAGAGAAGTCGGGGTCTCCCGACTTCTCAATTTTCATTTCCGTTCCCAATGGGTTATTCGTTTCAATTTGAACGGTGTGCGTATTTCCAGATACACCTGTTACAGACAAAGTGGGTACAGTTGCCAAGGTCCATTCCTCGTGCTCTGATACAGCTGACGGATTGGCCGCTACCATTACCTGAACAGGTTGGCCGGTTAAGATGACAAGCGCCAGCCCGACTGTTTTCCATGACTGCTGCATCTTCGTTCCCCCTTACTCTGCGTATCGCGCTTCTCCGAGCACCTTGTAATTTCGATTAGGCTGCAAACCGGTAAAAGTGTACGTCAGCTCGAAGGCGGCCCATCCCGTACCTTGTTGAGCCCAGTCGGTAACCGCGACTTCTTGACCGTTTTCATCCTGCAGGACAATTCGGAACTCAACATTCGTCGAATCCGAATTCGGTGTAAGAGTTACTGTGATCGAGTCTTCTGTCGGAACAGTCTCTACTGAAGGTGCAGCCGGTACAGTGCCCGTCACCAGCTCGATCTCGGCCGTTTCCTTCACATTCGGGTTTTGTGTGTTATTTCGGGCTTTTGCGTATACCTTATACCTTCCGGGCGACAAAGAGCTAAAGTTGTAGGTAAGGTCTGTAGTCCAGTCACTTTCATCAATGGCCGTACCATCTATTGTGGTGATACGATATTTGTATTGAGTCGTAGACGGATTCCCGTTTGCATCAATCGCAATTGCCAAAGACGTTTCTGTGCTGTCAGTCACTCGCAAATTAGCTGGATCTTTGGCATCCGTCCAGATCTTCACTTTATCTGATGGCACTGAATCGCCTGTCGTATTGGAATGAACAATGTAAAACTCATATGCGGTATCCGGTGTTAAGTCGGCCAATGTTTTGTTTGTGTCTCCGTCATCGATCGTGAGTTGCTGATCTTTGCCGTCAAACAGTTTGGTCGTCGTACCAGGCTCGTTCCCCCAGTTGACCGTGATGGTTTGGCCATCGACACTTCCAGTTGGTGCTGGCGGTTTTGCAGGTTTTGTCAAGAATTGACCGGTCAGGTACTCCCCGTTTGTTCCCGGAGGTGAATCCTGGTTGTACGAGGAAACCCGAAAGTAGTGCATCTTGTTTCCCGCCAATCCTGTAACCGTTTCTTCCATATCGTCAATGCCCTTGTCCTGCACAACCGTCCAGTCGGTTTGATCCTCAGACATTTCGAGAGTATACCCTGTATTTGAAGGGTTTCCATTCGCATCCCAAAGCAAAGGCAGCGACGTATCTGTCGCTGCCTCCGTGTCCAATGTCAAGTTAGATGGAGTCTTTGCCAAAGTTACCACGTTAACAGTCGTCGTAGAAACCGCACTTGCAGCGAACGAAAGTTGAGCAAAAGAAAAGCAACCTAACAGCGTTAGAATTGCCATCTGACGTACTTTTTTCACAATAACCACACTCCTCATTTGAATCTGACATCGACTTTAACATCATATATAGTGTTAGGATCAAGCCCATTGAAGGTATATTCTGCTTCGTCAATCCAGCTTGAACTTTGGATAATCTGACCACCTTTTAGAATGCTAAACTGACGTTCTACAAGTTCAGGGTACGTTTGGGTGTCTGTTACTCTTACGCTGTCTTCAGACAGCTCTAAAACATTCACAATCGGATTGGGCGGGCCTATCGACGTAACGAAATGTGAGGCAACACTCTCGTTACCCGCTATATCGATAGCTCTTGCGTAGATGTTTGCATTTTTTGTCAGCGTGAGCGGTGTGGTATAGGTCGTCCAGTTTCCATTGTCAATCTTGTACTCTTTTATATTTGCATCGGACGGAAAGTTAATCGTGATTGTTTTGGAGATTGCTTGTCCGATTGGATCTTCCGAAAAAGTTGGTGCTGCTGGAGGGGTTTTGTCCACCACAAAATTTCTTGATCCAATACTGCTAATTCCGCCTTTATCGTCTTCAACCCACACCTTCACAACGTGGCTTCCCTCGGAAATTGAACCATCAACTAAAATATCGTAATTATTGATGTTCTGGCTACTTCCGGTCGCTGTAAGAGTCTGGAGAGTCTGTACAGCTTTGCTGTCAATTTGATATTTCACCGTGAGGCTATCACCTACGTCAGTATCTTGGACAGTACCGGAAATTGACAGCTTATTGTGGCCAGACACTTCCGATAATGTTTGATTATTCGCAGGTGATGTAATATTAATAACTGGAACTGAATTATCAGTGTAATTTAAAGTAACAGTGTATTGATAATAATAAGTGTAGGTACGTGTATCAGGTTTCGTTACTGTTCCCGAGTAAGAGTAGTTAGCATAATATTGAGTTTGTTGGGAACCGTCTGCTTTCGTGCAAGTACCAGCATAATTATGGATACCCTCAGTCTTGGAAAGAGTACCCGAATAACCTCCACTATCAGGTCCATAACTAATTGAGCTTGGGGCCGTTGTATATGAGCATGAACCTGAGGAAGCACTATTGTGGTTAGTATAAAAGTATCGGGTCCCTGGACTGTAGTTTGAGATTGACTTGCTATCGGCAGGTGATCCTCCTGTTTGAACACTTCTCGAAATTGAACCGTTTTTTAATGTAAAAGTAATTGTATCACCACTTATAGTATATGTTACTGTACCTGTATTCACAGAAACGCTATTTACAGACTTTAAGTTTGGTATCGTCCACGTTGCTGTCTGTGACTGTGAGGTGCTTTCTGGAAATGTCCTTGATTGTGTAGCTGCAGAAACCTTCTGTAAATAGCTATTATTTGTAAAAAGTGCGAATACAAATAAAAGCGCCAGTAAAGTTTTTGATGCCTTATTCAATGTCTTCCTCTCCTTCCAAATATTTGATTTCCATTGTCCCACTCCCCTTTATCTAGATTTCCTGCTCGTTTTGTTCATAGATAATTCCTTTCATTTTCAGAAAACGGACTATTATGGTAGCGGCTTCGGCCCGCGTGGTGTTACCGGAGGGGCGAAAGGTTCCATCTGGAAAGCCCTTCAATAGCCCTGCAGCAGCCACTTTCTTCACGTCTGTTGGATACTTTATGGCATTCTCGTCTTTGAACATAACTTGCTGCAAAGAGGTTTCTGGAACATCTATGGCTGTCCAGTTGGCAATCTCTTCGCGTGGGATCGCCTCATTAGGGAAGAAAAATCCTTCCGAATATATGACCGGATTAATGTTTTTTCGGACTACAAGAGAAGAAACCGGACCGAAAAACCAGTCACTTGGCTTTACGTCCATAAAGACCGCTGTGTCCACTGGCTGAGGAACTGATGATGTCATTTTTAACACACGCTCCAAGAGCGCAGCATATTCCGCTCTCGTGATGGTTCTTTCAGGTTTAATAGTTCCATCTGGATAGCCTTTCAGTAAACCAAGTTGATTCATAAGCAGGATGTCGTTTCTGGCCCAATGGTTTACTGAATCCATCGGTACGCTAAACGTAGAATCATCCTTTTCTCCAGTACTGTCTTCGTCCGTCTTTTCTCTTTTATTGAGAGGAACCGTTATGATTTTGGGATCGATTTTGGTTTCAGGAACCGTAACCACCACAGTAATTTGATCCTCTTTGTACGTAAACTCCAAATCTACAAAATTCCCCTCCTTGTCCACGATTTTATAAGCGCTCGTCCCTTCCGGAATTGATATCGTAGCCTTTTTTTCCGCGGACGCAAAAGAGTGGGCGCTTCCCACTAGGGAAAGCGCCACTACAATTGCTAACCACTTTTTCTTTTTCATCATTTTTTCCCTCCAAACAGTCTTGCAAAAAATCCGCGTTTTTCTTTCACCACGAATCCTGATACGAGCGATTCTATCACTCCGATAAGAGCAACAGAAAAGGGATGGGATTTATCTTCTTGTACCAGCACCTTACCCTCATTGTGAATGGCCCGCATGCCGGACGCCTCCGGCAAAAAACCGATGATGGACAACCCGTTAAAGTATGCTTTGCACTTTTCCCTCGTAAGGGTATTCCGATCTTTTTTCATCGGCTCAAAATTGACCAACACATTGACTTTTTCCAGGGATTGTTGCCGTCTGCTCCAAAAATCCAGATATTCCTGTGAATCCTTGATAGTTGCCAAATCGTAGTCAACGACCAACATGGTTCTGTTCGCCATCGACATCGCCACACTGAGAAGGTCTTGCCGCTCTGGCCCGATATCAATCACCACGTAGTCGAAAGTCCGGCTGAGATGGGTCAAAATGTAGCCGACAAATTCGGGAGAGCAAGATTGTCCCACATTCACACCTGGCAGCACATACAGGCCGTTAGGATGCTTGACCACCAGTTTGGTGAGAATTACTTGATCTGTTACAAGCGCGTTGTTTTCGAAGTACGGCTCCCACGTTTTCAGATTTACTTCCGTCTTGATCCGCATTCGAGTTGCTACATTGCCGTGTGGGTGCATCAAGTCAACAAGAATGACCCGACCGTTTGCATAATCATGCAACAGCCGGGCCACGTTCATGGCAACAGTCGTTTTTCCGATTCCCCCCTTTGTAGAGGTAACCACGAACATCTGTCGCCCCCCGATGGGTCGGATGTGAAGTTCATCCAGACGTGTAAAGTTGACGGATACAGTCTCGGGTTGCTTGTCTATCGGAGGATGGAACTCTTGTTTTTCTTCCTTCCTTTGCTGCTCTTCATGGTCAATCGATTCCGAAAACATTGACTGTTCTTTGCTCCGGGGAACCGAAGAAGATGGTCTTGTCCTGGGTACCAAGCGAATGACGTGTTCAACAGGCTTCGTATCCGTTTCTGTTTTATTTGTTTCATGTATAGCGGTGGAAATGTGATCCATACGATCCAGAAAGTCATGGGCACCATTCCGCAATGCTTCCTTCATTTCTTCGACATATTGTTCGCTCTTGAGATTCCCAAGGACATACACCGTTGCATGATCCCTCAGAAGGGGCAGCAGAACCTTATCTTCTGGCCAGAGGAGATACACGATGGCATTTGGAGTTTCTTGCACATGGGACAGGAGTTGATCGGGTGAAACAACCGTTGCGTCTTGATTCTTTAGGGGAACTGAAGAAAAAATGCGTGTTGTTTGAGTCGCGAGCATAATTACCTTCCTTTCGTTTGTTGTCTCATGGATTTTCAACACGAACAATTAACGTGCGCCACTCCCCTTTCGCCGGTGCTCGTATCTTTTGTTCGTCGCCATACATCTTCCGTAGTACACCTCTCCACTCTCTTTTTGTCATCGGAGCTGATTTGTCATGTATGATTGGCGCTACCTCGTAAGCAAGACCTAGCCGTTTGGCTGCATTCATCGCTGCAACCGTTAACGTTTGATGGGTCGTTCCGACGAATACCACCCTTTTTTTCGGATACGTTTTGGCGAAGTCGTACAACCGTTGCAAATCACGGGTGTACTGCCTCAATACCCGAACAGGTGTACTTTTTTGCTTTTCAACTGGTTCCATCAAATGAAGTTCAAACCAGATTTCGTCGTCGGACTCGTTATAGGGGATCAAAAACGTTCTCTCCAGGCCAATCCGCTTCGCTTCACGATAGTATCCTTTCTTGAGCGCGTCGCGTTTGCCAATCCCGTAAAAAACAAAAACGATGGCGCCAACATACAGAGGTGCTGCCAGGTACAAAAGAAACTTCCCTACATAAAAGTGAGAAAGAAAACAGATGACAGCGGTTGCCATCATCCCATAGAACAAACGATAGTCCCGTTTCTGCCATACACGCATGTCGTGCATCCTCATCCGATACCACTTCTCATGTACTGATGGAGTGGGTCCATTTGAATGATCTTTACCAATCGATCGCATAGCGCCTCATCTGAAAACGCTCGGGGGATGCCGTTTACAATGTCCCAATAGGCCTTACGATCATAGGGAAGCGTCAACACATGGAGAAGTGGAATCATGTCTTGAGGGTAACAAGCTTTTTCATTGGCCATATTCCAAATCAAGCCGGCAGGTTGGATTCCATCCAGCGACTTACTAATGATCACTTGCCGGGCATAATCAGAGTCTACGACTACGTACACAACTGCCCCTGGTGGGATATCATCCTTTTTGGCGGCTTCCACAATTAGTACACCAACCTTTGCGGAAGGTTTAGCATCCCTCCCTGCGACTGTAAGGGGGATGTCGGATAGCGTAAACGGGAACATTGGTGCGTTAAACCAAAGTTTCGTCTTGCATGTTGTTGTACAATCCTTGTACAAAACAGGAACTCGCAATCTTTTGGCTGCGGCAATGGCCATATTCACACCGACATATGTTTTTCCAGTCGCTTCAGGTGAATACAGCACGATAACCTTTTCCGGAGTCGTTTCGGGTTCTTTCTTGTGAACCCCTACGACCGATTGCTGAACCATTGTTGTAGTTTCAGGAGCTGGTGCGTTTTCCTTCCCGCGTGTTTCCCATTTCTTTCGCAGCTTTTCACTTACGTCCGTCATGGACTTGGCAATCCGATAGACTCGTTGACTAATTTGCCGAGAACCCTCCTGCTTTTCTTCTTCCGTCGTTACTAGCTTAATCTCTTTTGCCCGGTAGGTATCCTCAGAAGTAAGCTCCTCTTCCTGACGAAGGAGGTGTTTCACCTGTTTCCGAGTTCCAGGGTGGTGAAGAGCGGCAATTACCTGATCCACCTTGATGGTATCCCCTATGATCAAATCATAGATTCCCAATCCAATCAGTCTTTCCAAAAAAGGATGACCTGGCGGGCGTTCATTGAGGATCATGACAACACGAATCCCTTCTTCGACAATTGACTCCATGATTTTAAGAATGTTTGCCTCCGCCCCCACATGTCCCGCTTTTTGATCAAAACGGGATATTGGAATGGTTTCCGTAAACAATACAACGTCTGGTTTCAATGCAGGAACCATGGTGGCAAGCTGTTCCGCATACAATGCCCTGCCGACTTCCAAAATGCCATCCTTCTTGCTCACATAATCATCCAGCGCTTCGTCCCCTGTGGCAAAAACAATTCTCAAGGCCATCACCTCACTGGAGGAATTCAATGAATTTGCGTAATAATGGGACGCCATGGATTGTTAAGAACAATCCTAGTGCGACAAAGGCTATAAAGGACCAAATCCATGCCAGTATTTTTTTTAGCCCTAAAAAAAACAGCAGCACCGATCCCAATATGAGAAACGGTCCCACCATTAAGAGAAACTTCACGGATAGTTTCAAAGACAGTTCTGTTAACCATGATCGAATCACTTCTGTTTTTTTCTCCAACCAATCAAGGAACGCATCATTTTCTAAAGAGGACGACTCCTTAATGATAAACGTCCCTTTTTGACTTTCCTCCAATCCAGATAAAATGCGATTGGCCACGTCATTTTGGGGCTGCTGCCCTTGTTCGGCATAAGCGACCGAACTAACCAACAACCAAACAATAATGAGACACCATCCCCACTTTTTCATACGTCCCTCCTAGTGTTTCATGATCCAAACCCGACGTTTTTGTCTTCCAAATTGCAAGGCATCTTCTAGCTCGGGCATATAGATATCAATTCGATTTCCCTTGATGTCACTGCCCACATCTTCGACCACGTAGTAGGGCTCCAATCCTTCGATCTTCACAATGCTACCTGCTGGAATTACCGTCCAATCGGCAGCGATCGTATGATCGGGACGCACAGGTTTCCCAGAAGCTGTGATCCCATACCCGGGGTCTCCAGGCTCCTTTCCGGTTGACTCTTTGCCGGCCGTGTACGCAGTGATCTCAAATTCGCCCACATACTCCATCTTTTCTGTATCCGGATTGGAAATCTCGCCCCCTTCGAAACTGGGTTGTTCCCCGTAAACATCCAAAAGACCGTCTGCTTTTATGAAGTCGATCCACTTGAGTGGGTCTCGACGTTTTCCTCCAATGGTGACATCCATGTGTAGGTGAGCACCAGTACTTCTCCCTGTACTGCCAACATACCCAATCACTTCCCCCTGCTGTACCCTCTGTCCAGGAGATACCACGTACTTGCTTAAGTGAAGATAACGAACAACGATGTCCTGCGTACGATTATTTTCGTGAACTTGTGTATCCAATTTTAACGCTACATAATTTCCGGCCGAGTCCGAGTGTTTCGCAATCTGCACGATCCCTGAGTTAATCGCCAGGACTGGAATATATTCGGGAACGCCCCAGTCGACCCCATCGTGGAATTCTCGTTTACCATAGAGTTCTCGGTAACAAAAACAACTTGTAATGGGCCACGTACTGCCATCCCAAAATGTCTTTCCCCTCACTTCAAAGTTTGGAGGCTCAATTTGAAAGTCCGGGTTGAGAATATAGATGGGGATCGATTGATAATAAACCGTGTACGCACTACTCAGGGAAGCTTGAGCCTTAACCAACCTCTCCTCATCTGTCTCTTCTCCACCCATGAAAAGATAAACGACTTCCTCTTTTTTGGTTCGATTGGTGATGTCGTCTAACCAGGAAGTGAGGAGATCATAGGACAAAAATAAAAATTTGGCCACCTTATCGACGAAACGATCCGTTAGGATGTCATCATTGATGTTATCTGAGAATTCCTCCACAATGGCGTAACCGTACCTCGGAATATATACTTTCATGCCGAGTTGAAGACCGTACGGGTTATCTTTTGCAACCGCTATCGTTCCGAATCGTGATTCGCTTCCTCTTCGGGGAAGTGTACCAAGCGGTGTCCTGCCTTTATTGATACGCCACGAATTGTCGTAGACTTGAACTTTTGCATGCATGGATTCAATAAACTCTTTTGGCGTTCGTTCCGGCAGGAGAGCATACAAGTCGATTTCTCCCCGCTCATTTCTGGGGGCAGAACCAATTGGTGATCGGGCAATCACTTGTTGCATTTCCGGCGGCAGCAGGTACTTCACACGGGGATCTTTTAAGTCCCGATCAAACCCATAGGCTTGAAAAATAACGATGTCAACATTCTGGTTATCTTCCAAACCATAGTGTCGAAGAGACTGTTTCAGTTTTTCATACGAAAAGTCCGTGTCTACGTGGGCCAACACCTCACGACATTTTTGGGTGCCGTCCGGCTGCTTCTCATAAACGGTTTGGTAATGATACTGATAGGTCCCGATATAGGTATGAGCAAAATCAAGCAGAATTCGGCCGTCACAAGCCTTTCGAAAACGAAATTCCGGCTTAACCAGCTCGTAGGTTTGGTTCAAATACTTTTCCATTTGCGAAAGATCATCGAAGTTGTAGGCTAGTTTGTCGATCGCAGCCAGAATGCCCCATGACAACTGATGATCGTACTGGTAGACCTGGGCAATTTCTTCTTCTGTCAAACCTTCTTTCCATGTGTCTGCTTTCTTTTCGTACGCCGCTTTTATTTCCAAACCGATTTTAGGAACAAAGTCATCTCTTCCGGTGAAGTTCAGCATTCCCCCTGTAAGATTGAACATCGAATCTAGGGTTAACATCACGAGAAGCACAATGACAATCAGTGGAATCATGCTCAAAATGAGAGAGAGTGCCATTCGTTTGACATAACGAAAAAGAAGGCGGGCCATGAGCAGGCCCACCTTTTTCAATCGTTCCATCATTGGTTACGGAATCTCCTTTGGAGTTCCGATCCATCTTCACCTTTTTTGAAACTGCTGATAATCAAGTGTGCCTCCCCCTTGTTCTTTACTGTGTTTGCTGGAACCCCCAATTTTTCTAGTGTGTAGGCTTGTTTTTCAGTAACCGGATCAGCGAACCATGCGGGTTCAACGGGTTTAAACGTTTGTTGAAAGGTCGGCCGAAATGCCGTACCTGATGAACTTTGGGGTGAACGACTCCCTTGTGATACGGCCCGGAAAGCGGCTTGTTGTGGTGCCGGGGTAAATACCGGTTCAATACGGTACTTCCTCACCGGAACGGATGGTCCGGAAGGCGGCAAAGGAATCACCTTTCCGGTAACTTTTTCAAGATGCATTTTCTGCCCCTCTACGTTCATCCTTCTAGCCATAGCTTGTTGATAGTTTTCCGCTGCTCCTTGATAGGTTCGTTCCAGATCCTCGTATCGTGCACCTGCATGAGATTCTGCTCGCTGTACTCTCTGTGCAGCCTGGTTCACTTGATAGCCAGCTTCCAAATATTGTGCAAGGGAAGAACCCGGGCGATAACCGGCTTTTGTAAGTGTTTGAACATCTTGACTACGATACACAGGATTCACAGCCTGTTTCGCTTGCTGTAACTGCTTGAAGGCTTGTTCTACCTGCTGGCGAGCCATGTTCTTTTCCGGAGTGTTTGGTTTGATGGCTTGGTAATCGGCCAACGCCCTCTCATACGTTCGCTTGGCATCCTGAATTGTCTGGTTTGCATAAATCAACTGCGGCCGCGAACGGTGATACGCCTCTTCATGTTGTTGTAACAGATTTCTCGCTTTTACGCGTTCTTCCGGCTCCATTTGTTGATACACGGCGTCGAGGTTACGTTTGGCCTGCAGGTGATCTTGCTTCGCTGCAAAAACCGGGCTAATCTGGCTGTCAGCTTGGCGGAGAGCAAACGCCGCCTCCTCTTCTTGCTGACGGACCTCTGCCCACTTCTGTGGTAATTCCATCATCTGCTGGTAGGCTGCCGCCTTTTGGCGATGATAATCACGGTCCAAAAACGGAAGCCGAGATGCTACGCTGTGGAGACCCTTTCGTACTTCAGGTGACGACGCTGCCGCGGTGAGTTGGTTGGCCGCATATCCGGAAAGTCTGGAACCCACTTTCGTTCCTGCGATCATACCGGGCGCACCTGCCATTGCCATTCCAGCCAATCCTCCAAATGCCCCTGCACTAAACTGGAATCCACGCCGCAAGAAATGTCCAATGGATTGCGTAAAGCTTTCTCCAGGTTGAGCCAATCCGCTTTGTTGATAAGCGTCACGTATCCCTTGAAAGCTTTGCATGGCTAATTTTCCTGTGTTCATTACACCCGCAATTCCAAGACCTGAAAGAGTCAGATAGGCCATCTTCCGTAACCAACCAGCTCCCTCATGGGCAAATCCGCCCCCCTGAAAAACTTCCCGTACAAAAGCTCCTGATGGAATGATCGCAAGCAATAAGACAGCCGAGTAAGCAATCTTCTCCACATCAGGTGCATCCTGCATGAGATTGAAGGCAAAACAGTACAGCAAGGCATGAACCGGCTGCGTGAACAGGTTGGTCAGCATTTCCCGATTCCACAAACCAAACAGATGACGTTTGGACGGAAAGTTTTGCAGCATCGCAATGATCGGGAACAGCACCAATAACCCCATGATGACAATCTTCTGCATGAAGTAAATAAAAAAGATCATCCCGTGCTGAGCCAGGGCGATCAATTTCAACATGGCTTCTGTTAACTTGTCATCAATGGTGTAATTCAATAATCCCTGCACGACAATTTCCGGATCAACCAGATTGGCAAACAGGGCAACAAATAGCATGGCGATATCGGAATAGATCCCCACGAGAAAGGGAATAAACAGGATCGCCAATGCTGAAAGGACCATGGTGGAGATAATACTTCGGGCAGTAATGCGATCCTGAACACCGCTCGGGAACATCAGGTAGTTTGCCTGATATCCAACGATAATGACAGCACCCGCCCAAAAGATCCCCATCATGTAGTAGTAGATGTATTTAATGGTCTGCCACGTATTTTCGTCAAACCGATAGTAGGCAAAACGATCCTTGTCTTTAAATTGAACCTCTTCCGTACCGTCTTCGCTCTTCACAATTTCAAAGTTAAAGATTTGCCGCTCCGGCGGCGGAATCAATAGTTCTAACCATGCCGCTACCCTCTGAACGACAAATCCAACACTGCTGCCCAGGAAGTTGGCGTCATTAAAGGCAATATCATACGCTGAAACACCAATACCGGTGATGATCGCTCCCCATTTTGCCTTGTCATACACTTTCTTCGCTTTTTCCCCCGCTTTCGCTGCCTTATCCGTAATTTTTCCAAACCACCCGTCTTTGAACAGTTTCCCTATCCAACTTCCGACAACCCCACCCTTACCTGCATCCGCCTTATACACACCGAATGTTGTCAGACCAACTCCGGTAAGCATGACGATGGCCACGGTGAGGATTACGACACGTCTCCACAATGCTTGCTCACCCCCCATGCTCTGGGAAGAAAATCTCTTGTTCCCAGGGAGAAAACTGCGTCACCACACGCACACTGTATTTCGGCTGCTTAATGATCACGTGGTGAGCTAATCCCATCCCCAAAAATTCCAGTTCCCCTTCGGTTAGTTTGAACAGCTCGGCACATCTCTGCAGATCGCCTTCGTGTTGAGCAAAGATAATTTTCGTGTCGCTATTCTGAATGACAGCTCTGCCGTGTTCATTCTCATAAAACTTTTGGAAGTTCTGGGTTGCCGCAATCGGCCCTCCCTTTCTCTTGCGGAACCGCCGGAAATAGGTTTCCAGTGCCTTGGCAGAATACAGGTTTTTGAAGAGTTCTTGGCACTCATCCGCATCGACGCGGAACAACGAGCCATCGTCCAGA
Source organism: Brevibacillus sp. SAFN-007a (assembly GCF_051967035.1). Lineage (NCBI taxonomy): Bacteria > Bacillati > Bacillota > Bacilli > Caryophanales > Paenibacillaceae > Brevibacillus > Brevibacillus sp. SAFN-007a. Next base: position 46,785 of record NZ_JBQCKK010000021.1, read on the forward strand.
TCGCGCTTTTTCAAAAAGCGGTTCTCCAGATAAGAAAGAACCACAATGTTTGCAATCGGTAATAACTCCGAATTGTGAAGATCCCTCAAACCGAATCCCGCACAAGGGGCCTTTCCGAGTTCCACATTAGTTTGACAGTCAAAGATCCCAAGGGTTCCCTTATCGGTAAAGCGTTCAAGGGTAAGTACGGTTCCTTGTAATTCGTTGATTCCTTCCGCGAGCGAACAAAACTCATGATAAAAGTTCCCAAATTGCGGCGGTTTCTTTTTTTGCTTGGTGACGAATTGTCCATTCTGAGGATCAAAGTAAGCATCATGATACAAACTTCGTGGATCTTCCGTAATCCCACACTTTTCATACGCCCTGCGCCACGCTCGGTCCATATATGCTGCAATTACCTTATGATCAGCACTGTCCGTTAACCCCGCCATCGCTGCTGACAGGTTGACCATATCCTCGATTTTCCCCTGTAGATCCACAATCAAGCCACGCTCTTTGTGCTGTTCTACCTCGATGTCTGCCGGGTTAAACCGCAAATCGGAGTAACGGCTAATCGGCAGGTAGACACCTCCCAAGGTTTCAATGGTTTTTTTCAGGTCTCCTTCCTGGTCAATCACTGCATGGTAAACGCCGTAAGGAACTTCCCCAGCAATGATCTTTTGAAGCATGGCGGTCTTCCCTGTTCCCGAAACACCGATCAAAGAGATTCCAAAGTTATTCACGTGCTCCTTGTTAAACCCATCGAAAAGGACAGGAGAACCAACGTCATAATTTAGTCCCAATATTGGGCCATCCTCATGCGGCCAATCCGATACGGTAAAGGGATACAGGTTGGTCCCCGCTGCCAAATTCATCTCCTTCCACGCTTCTTTTCTCTTGATGGCCAGAGGACTGACCGCTTTGAACATCAGGTCATGCTCATAATCAGCCGGCTTGAGGCAATCCTTGGTCCCTCCAAACTTTGACATAAGGCGGTCTGCCTTTTTTTCTAGCTCTTCCTTGTTGTTGGCAGCCAGAATGATGAAGTTATCGAAGTAGATAATGCGATCTCGATTGTTATCAATATCAGACCGCAATTGCTGGAGCATGGCCAGCTCCTCTTGTTTGGAGAGTACGCCACGGCTGGACGCTTGCTTGGCGCGATCAATGAGTTTGGATTCAATTCCTTCAATGCGGTTCGTTAGCCAAGACAAAATCTTGTCTTTATCAACAGGGGCGATATATTGGATGAAGTCAATATCCCCTGGGAAACTCACAAGCGGGTGAAGATATCCAAAGTCAATTTCAGACGGCCATCCGTCTACAAAAAACGATTGGATGTACCTCTCACCTACCTGAATGTACGTAGCTGGTGAGAGATCAGCAGAATTTGGAGCCAACACTTCAATAAAATCATGGATCGGACGATATTCATCATCCTTCTCCTTCTTGGCCGACCAGATCAACTTGATCTTTGTTTTCAGGTTAAGCAAACGCGGGCACCCCTCTTACAAACAAGCTGTGAAATCCTTTTTCGTAGAGATCATTACCCGAGATGTACTTGGACTGTTTCTTATTGCACCAGGCGTGAAGAATATCGTATACGTCCGGAGTTTCCAGACGTTTGTACCGTCGTACAAATCGTTGGATACGACCCAAAGACTCTTCAATGCGATCGTTGAGAAAGTCGTTGGCTTTTTCCGGTGATCGAGTTGGGTCATCTAACGGAAATACAAGAAAATTACGGCGAACCGGTAGGTTCCTCGATGCAAGTAACTCCCGATTGAAGTGTTCTTGCTCCATCAAAAACGCCTCCGTCATTGAACCGGAAGCGTTATAGGTACGGACAAAATTGATCCGATTTTCTCTTTGTCTTTTCATCACTTCTTCCAGGTCAACTTGGCGACTTTGGATATACAATGCAATCTCAATCTCCAATGTCCGTAAGAAATCCTGCCACCCCAAGTAGACATTCCGTAATTCTTTTTCCGAGCAATGCGTTAAGGGTATCGGGAAAATCTCCAAATACTTTCGATAACGGCCATCTGAAAGGATCACAAGTCCATCCTGAACATCTTCCAGTTCCAGATACTCCGGCCAACTAATGCTCTTTCTGGAGTCCAATGTATCCTCTCCTTTCCCTTCGAATCACTCTTTTCGGTCTCAACCGAAATAAGAACCGGCGCCACCACACGATCCACGGAGATTCCCCTTTGATTTTTCGAAACATGAGATATCCCCCTGCTATGGGAAACAAGGGGACAATCTCGTAAAATTCAATGGATATGGAGACAAGCAACCCGGTAAATGAAACAATACAAATGATCCATTGTGTGTTGGACAAGACGAAAAGCGGGATGTCATTCTTTATCCCTTTCGGTACTCGTGCACGCATGGTACTCACTCCGCCCTTACTACGTCTGCAGCATGTTGTAGATGACCTTGGCTAAGGTAACCAGGCTGGCAATCAACAGCAATCCGATGATGATGCCAAATCCCCATGATTTTGCGGTCTGTCTGGCGTTTTGCCCCAAGGCTATGAAGTTAAGAAAAAACGCCAACAATCCACCGGAAATGACCGACGCAGACAGTGATATCCCGATCACCCAGTTAAAAATTTTGTTAATCAACTGGCTAAAATCAGTTTCGGGATTTCCTTCGGCCAGTCCAAATGGATCAAAATGTGGTTTGCCGTCTACCTTTGCATAGGCTACTTGAGCCTGATGAATTGGGACAAACAGTGACGAGAACAAAATGGCAACGAGCATCAGAATCTTGACTGATCGGACAGTCCAGCTCATACGAATTCTCCCTTCGTTTTGTCTACAATAAAAAATGTCGAGGCTAGCTGCGCGGAAACATCCTTCCTCCTTTCACGCATAGATTGCAGCGCCCCTCACAAATAGAAAAAAGCCCGGTACCGTTTGGATACCAGGCATTCAAATGCAGCACTCCTAGATAGAGAGATATGACTGAATAGTAATCCAAGCTGTGTAGAAAATCGCCCCCCATTGGACTATCAGCCGCTCTGCGGTTGAACCAGTCTGAAAAAACGTTACACCGAAGCGTCTTGAGCTCAACGGCGAAAACAGCGCAATCTTTTCAGAAATGAAATCCAAGGCGAGATGAGAACCGTACCCAATCAGGGCCGGTTTCCACAAGTTAGGTTGATACAACCAAGCAAATGCGACAACGACTCCGATTCCCACAAAGCCATGTGTGGGGCTTTCCCGGTTTTTTACAAGCACCAGTAAAAGCAGAAGAACCCCAATGACCATGAATAACAGTTCGTACTTTTCCCATCCGTAATAAACCAGCATCCCTCCTACCACCAAGAAAACAAAGGGACGGAGCCAGGAAGGTATGAAGGGCATCAACATCCCACCCATTCGACTTCTTGGCTCCGTTATATCAGGAAGTAACGATGTAAAAATGACCGTGCCTAGTCCCATTACCCATAGCGGCAATTCATCCCATTGATGCGGTAGATTGTACGAGCAGTACGCAGCAACCGCAACAGTCATATGTGTGCGTCCTAGCATGGAAGGCTCTCCTTCAGGTTGAGTAACTGCTTATTGATTTCATCTAACTTTTCCCGTAGAATGGCCACTTGTTCGGGAGGGCATGTACGTAACTCTCGCTTTAATCTGGCTCGCTCAGAAAGCAATCGTTGAACATTACTGTTGATTTCAAACAAAATCCCCATCGAATAAGCCTCCTTTCACATTACGTGTACAAAACAAAAAGCCCTTGCAACAGGGCCTCCTACTTCAAAGCTAGTAACCGACCAAATACGGTATCGAACATGTCAATTTTAGATTCTGCCGCTTTTCTCGCTTCCTCAAGTGATCCAAATACTTTCCCGTCATCCAAGGACCGATACTTTTTTGGAGATTCAATCTCAAAAACGTAGGTTTGGGTATCACGGCGAAATGTAACCTTCCCTCGATACCCCTTTTTCTTGAACGTCCACTCAACAGGCTGTAAATACGGAAAGTCACGTAAGGTCACGGGAATTAATTTCAATAGCAATACCTCCAACCATCATACAAATATGGATGAATTTGAGATGTTTGAGCAATAAAAATATCGCTTTTCCAAGCGATTCGGAATGTGCGTATAATTCAAGCACTTTCATATTGTCAATACATAGCAT
>NZ_JBQCKK010000022.1:0-49092 GCF_051967035.1 Brevibacillus sp. SAFN-007a
CATAAAAATCTCCCAACCTTTCTACTCATAATTGTAGTTTAGAGGTTGAGAGTTTACACAAATTATTTTACAGACTCAGTTATTGCGATGGACTTTCTGATCGCTGCGAAGAGCGGCGTGAGAAACTACGCTATGGCGGTAACGGAGGCCTACACTCCAGAAATTAAGGCGATGCTCATTAAGCAATTAGAGGAAGCAATCGACATGCACGAGCGAATCTCGATGTATCTGATGGAGCGTGGCTGGTACCACCCGTGGAACGTGAAAGAGCAATACCAGTTCGACCTGCAGAACATCCAGACCGCTTTGAATGCACCTACGCTATAGCACTGGGAAGGCGGTGTATTGAGGACGCTGTCTGGTAAGCACCCAAGAGGGTGCTTTTTTACGCTAACGAGGATCGATAGTGAAATAATTGGTGGTATTGGACTCAAATAAGGATTCATCTTTGGAAGATTCTGGGCTGTCGTTCTGTTTCAGTTGTCCATTCAGTTTCCAGAGCGAGTTTAACCATATCTCCGCTGAACCTAACGACTATTGGAGTTTACACAAAATCATTGACAGACCCCTAGTTTCCACGCCCACACGTGTTTGTAACGATGGCCGTTACCACGTTACAGCTTTGGCTATTCATCCTTTTCTGACCAAACTAAGTAACCTATGCCAAGGGCTAATGCCAGAATGCTAAGGATTAATGGTGTGTTTCCAATATAATCGAGCCACTTATTGAATTCTGTGGAACCAAATGAGCTAGGAGTATTTGCAGAGCTGATACTGTAAATTGCCGCACAAATATATCGAGTTGAAAATAACAAAGCGGATATTAAACAAAACCCTATACCCACAATTTTTTTTGCCATGTGATCTAATCCCACCCTTTAATCACATTAAGTAGGGAATCCTTTCTAGTTATTCATGTCTAATTAGCATAACATAAATTTTTACATAAAACAAAAAAGGGGGAATTCCCCTTTTTTAATCGAAAACAGCGAAGCAAACACCAATCGGTTTCCATGCTTCACCACTACCAAGATAGTTATCTGATCCGAAGGTCGCCTCATCATATACGTCAAAGTACTTGATTCTATAATACGGATAAGCAACCAGCTCTGTAAATCTTCCGTTCGTGTCTACCGTATTAGAATCTGTTACAGTATATTCACTTGTAACGTTAAACCCTACTCCAGCAGAAACAATTTCTGCACTGACCGAAACGTTTGCACTGAAGGTAGCCGCAACCTTTTCTGAAACTGTCAAAGTTAAGGTACCTTTGGAACCGCTTACTCTTTGAATTTCTTCAACGCCGCACGCATACGAAGTATCTGTCACAGTCACATAATCCGGTTTTAGATCTAAGTCCTGTGTGGTAACTTCGCCTTCACGATTGTTTTTGCCATCACGACTGTCTTTGTTGTATTGGTAGACTTTTTCGTCATTACTTTCTTCGAGAGGTACTCTAATTATCACACTTTTGGCCTTGAGTTTAGGGTCAGTTTTTTTTAATCCTGCTTTTTTAACAAACTCTTCCGGATTTTTAATAACAAACTCTTTATACCCTTTGTCTTTAAACACCTTAGCCTCGTACGCATCAGATGCTAAAAACTCATCGACACTCTTGCAGTTTTCAGAATCCTTCCCCTTTTTTGTTTCAACTGCATAACCTTTTTCGATTCCGCCTCCCAATAATACACTAAAAGTTAGAGTCATGATGCCAAGCAATGAAAAAGCTTTTTTGATTACTGCTTCTTTGATCATTGTTTCTACCTCCCAACATATACAAATTTACAAAATTATAACAAAATACTGGAAATATATTTGTCAATACTTAGAAATTATGGTTTTATAAGGAAAATATTTTGATTACTGCTATCCTCTTTTTATTTGAAACGATTACCGGACAGGGGCGATGGCTTTCTATACGAATCGAGACTTGAAAGTTTCGTGTCGAATCAGATTTCCGATAGTCAATTAGGATGGAGTCCTGATATAGTAATCATGTGTTAAAAAGCACGTTTGATTAAAGTGAGACAGGGAAGGTGTGTTGCTTTGGGGATTGTAGATTTGTCTAACTTAACTTGGGAACAGTTTTGGATTGGTGTTGCCTACCTTTTGACTACCGGTTCGCTTGCCAGTTTAGGAGTTGTTCGACTGTTTCAACAGTATACACGAACCTGAATCATGTTATTAGGAGCCGCTGGAGTTTGTACTGTCATATTCTTTGTGTTTATTTCCGATAACCATTTTAAGTTGGGGTAATAGTGATGCTACGGAAAAGACGATCACAGTGGAACGATGATCGTTTTATGATTTGTATTATACAAGTAACCTATAATGGACTATAATGTACATAGCTTGTTTGACAATTGAATATAGTGGAAAAAAGGTGAAACGCTGCAGCGTTTCTTAAAAGGGAAGAACGGTGCAAATCCGTCGCGGTCCCGCCACTGTTATTGGAGAGCACGCTTAGGTCACTGTGTCCTAACGGGAAGGCTTAAGCAAGCTGAATGTAGTTATTCAGCTACGTGCGTTTGATCCATGAGCCAGGAGACCTACCTTTTTTCTTGATCACAACAGTACCTACGAGGATAGGGAGGTGTGTATAGATGACGCTTGTTTTGTCGCGTCTATAGGCACTTTCTGCACATTTGTAGAAAGTGCTTTTTTGTTCGGGTTCGCCATCATAAGAAAAGGAGTAGAAAGACATGACGAAGGTGACTTTTCTAGGAATCATCGCTATCATTTTCGCTTTGATGTTTTCGAACTCACCTGTAACAGCCGGAGAATCGATAATCGCAAACGTACAGAATGAACAAGGGGGAGACGTACGCCCAGATTTGGATACCGCAGAGGTAGAACTTATGTTTGCCAATATCCAGAACGGTACTGCTCATATCTTCCTTCGTAGTCCTGAACGCAAATTCTTTTCGCCAACGGATTTTCCCATTGTGGAAGGAACGGATTTAATTGACGCGACTTTGCCGATAGAAAACGGGAAGGCAACCTTTCAGTACATGTTTCCCATTCGGGGCGATTATCATCTAAAAGTAGACGTAGTGGATGGTGAAGGAAAAGCTGCAGGAACTCACGAGCTTGTCATTACCATCAATGAGAATCCGGAAGAAGTAAAAAATGCTGTTATTTTTATTGCGATATTGGTTGCTTTTGGCTTTGTTGTCGGCTATGTCTTATCGAGAGGGAGGAAACGTGTCCATGCGGTTTAGGGTTGTACTCCTAGTTAGTGTACTGCTTATGTCAATGACAAGCTCCACTGTTTTTGCACATGGATCCGATCAAGGGGGTGGCGACCATCATGCTCGGGTCGGGGAACTGGCCTATTTTGAAGGGAAACTCGAAACGTCAGGTCAAGAAAGAGGCCCGTATGAAGTTCAGTTCCATGCGATCCGATTGGAGGACAAAGCCGAAATCATGTCAATGAAAAGCAGTTCCCCCGATGGATCATATAAATTTGCTATGCAATTCTTTGATGGAGCAGAACATGAGGTAACCATTTCGCTTGTCGATCCAGCCACAAAATCTATTCTTGCAGAGAAGAAAGTAACCGTAGAGGTAGAGGGGTTTCATCCTCCTTTTGCTTTTAAAGTCAAAACCATGGTGTTTCTACTGTCAGTTATCGCTTTTGGAATGGTTGTGGGGGTAAGTGTTACACGATGGGGAAAAACAAATCGAAAATGGAAGGGAGAGTACCCTGATGTCGCATAAGTTCGAACATGCAAAAAAATACAACGTGAAAAACATGTTCCTTTCTTTGCCGGCCCAGTTAGCCGCAGTTCTTTTTCTCGCCGGAATTGTCCTATATACCACCCTGTTCTCTGGTTATGCTCCCGTACACGATTCCCTTCATGAATTACGACATGCTCTGATGTTTATTCCATGCCATTAAGGTGGTAGAACCATTGAACACCGTCATTGTACAGCTTTTTTCAATGGCCATGCACAGGTTTGCTCATAGGCGACAAGTTAGATTGCTTGAACAAACGATTTCAATGTTCATTCGCTTATGGGAGAGGGATCCAGAGAGGTTGTTTGTCATCTTGATACAATTCAGTAAGGATTCACGCTGGGTGCTTCGCTACATAGCCGGAAGGGAACTCTATAGATTTTTGCAAGCTGGTGGAAAGAAGGCAGCGGAAATCTGGTTTACTCTGGCGGATGATGACAATTTGTATGTCCGAGAAGGGGCTGCAAAGGGTATTGTGGCAGCATCAGCCGTTAGCTTTGACGAAGTATGGTCCTTCTGGGAAAAAGCTTTCTCTCATCCTTCCGACAAGGTACGTCAAACGGCCGCCCTGACTTTTATCAAGCTTTGGGAAATTCCGTTTGTACGGGAGCGGCTTCTGTCTGTGTACTCTCATCTCCAATCTGATTCATCGGCAAAAGTAAACACAATCGTCAAGACACACATCGCCCCTCTGTTGGGAAAGAACGACAAACCTGTTGTGTTGACAAAACATTATGTCACTACGGAAGAGCTTCCTGTGCCCTCCAGGTTAATCGATCAAGTCATTGGACAAGAGCGGGCCGTAGACATTATCAAATTGGCCGCTCGACAAAAACGTTCGGTACTTCTTATTGGCGAGCCAGGCACAGGAAAAAGCATGCTGGCGAAGGCCATGTCTGAATTACTTCCCGCTTCTTCGTTGGAAGATATCATTGTGGAGTTGAACGAAGAGGAGAGAAATGTTCCACGAGTAAGAAGACTCCCGGCAGGTGAAGCGGAGAGAATTATTAAGCAACGGGAAAAGGATGTTTACACCAGTGTCTTAACTCTTCGTTGGATTGTAGGGTTTGCCTGTACTGTGTCTCTGTTTGTTTCTGTATTTTACTCCGTTACCCGAGATAATCCCATTTACATCATGGGTGGACTGTTTGCAATCCCATTGTTCTATTGGTTCGGGAAAACCATAAAAGCCAAATCCACAAGTCAATTGCCAAAATTCCTAGTAAACCATCGAAACACATCACGAGCTCCGTTCATTGATGCGACAGGACTCCACGCTGGGGCCTTACTCGGAGATGTACGTCATGACCCTTATCAATCCGGAGGATTAGAGGCGATGCCACATCACTTGGTTGAACCCGGTGCAATCCATTTGGCACACAATGGCGTACTTTTTATTGATGAAGTCTCCACTCTCTCGCTGGAATCCCAGCAGTCCCTGCTTACCGCTTTTCAGGAAAAGAAACTGAGCATCACAGGGCTTTCGCCGGGGTCAAGCGGAACAATGATTCGAACAGAACCTGTACCGTGTGACTTCCTGATGGTTCTGGCTGGTAATCTGTCGGACGTTGACAAAATTCATCCTGCTTTACGGTCAAGGATCCGCGGATACGGGTACGAAATCTACATGAAGACAACCATGGATGATACCGAAGAAAATCGCTATAAATTGACTCTGTTTGTAGCACAGGAAGTACGCAGGGACGGAAAAATCCCGCATTTCACCCGTGAAGCAGTCGAAGCTGTGATAAATAAAGCGAAGGAGATGTCCGGTTATCCAGATAAACTGACGACCCGTCTTCGAGAACTGGGAGGACTTATTCGTGCAGCAGGAGACATTGCTGTACAAGCAGATTCTCCCGTTGTTCTAGAGGAACATGTACAACAAGCACTAATCATCTGCAAGTCAATAGAAGAGCAAATGGATTCAAACCAGACATCCTCCTCCTCGTCGTTACAGGTCAGTTGCAAAGTGTAATTTCACAAACCCTTGGTCTTGTAGTAGGGAGACCAAGGGTTTTGTTTGTTTTCTTAACCTCCTTAAACTTTCGACCAGTAGAATCTATTTAAACTAATCAGCATTCCCCGAAATACCTCCATATTTTCTACACATCTTTTTCGTAAACTGTTCTTGTTCTATTAACTCTTTAATAACATTAGGAGTTACACATGAAAACAAGGGCATTTATTGCTGCACTAGCATTCTTCATTTCATGGAGCTTGATTCCGTACTCAGAAGGCTTAGCACAACAAGAGTCCGTTTCCAAGATTCAAAAGCAACTTGATGAAATTCGCGCTCAAAAGCGGAAGAAAGTCCAATCTATGAAAAACATTGATTCACAAATTCAGACGATACAAAAACAAAGCAAACAATTGGACGATGAGCTGATGGTGATTGACCTAAGAAGAAACGAGCTCCAAACCAAAATAGACCGTTTGGAAAATAGAATAGCACTGACAAAACAACAGATGGTGCAGATACATAAGGAACTGGATCAAGTTTCCAAACGGATTGCAAAACGGGAGTCGGTACTGCGGGCAAGAGTCAAAGCCATGTATGAGCAGGGATCGACAACCTATTTGGATGTAATTTTTGGTTCGAAGAGTTTTAGTGATTTTCTCCTTCGTTGGAAGATAATCCAAATGATTGTTGAACAAGACACAACAATATTGGAGGCTCACCAAAAAGACAAAGCGCTTCTCCGGCAACAGGAAGAAAAAATAAGAGCTTCGTTGTCGGTAATTGAGTCGTTGGTGGAAGAATCTGAGAATCTGAAGATCTCTCTTGATCAACAGTACAAAAAGAGTATGTTGGTAAAAGCAGCATTGAAAGAACAGCAGGCAAAACTCTCTGACATAAGGGAAGAGGAAGAACAAAACTTGCTGCAATTGATCACCGCTGAATCCAAAAAGATCGCGGAAACAAGACAAAAGAATAAGAACGTATACTCTAGTACTTATTCTGGAGGTCAACTTTTTCTCCCGTTGCCACCAAGCAGTTACCGTTTGACGTCTTCCTTTGGTTTAAGAAAAGATCCGATTACCGGGAAGTCGTCAGGGCATAATGGTCTTGATATGGCTGCTCCCAAAGGGACCGATATCTATGCCGCCGAAGACGGCGTTGTAACTGTCGCCAGTTATTTGCGCGGTTACGGAAACGTAATTGCTATCAAACATAATGAAGAAATCACCACGTTGTATGCTCACATCCGCGAAGGAGGCATTATGGTAAAAGTCGGGCAAACGGTAAAACGTGGTGAGAAAATTGCCGAGGTTGGTTCTACTGGGCGTTCTACAGGGAACCATCTCCATTTTACCGTTTACAAAAATGAGCAGGCCGTAGATCCCGACGGCTTTCTGAAGTAAGTAAGACATAAGAAGGAGGAAGTACCGAGTTGAGAATAAAGGCTATTTTGATTTGTATCGTTTTTTTATTTGTATGGACGATTACCATCCCAGGCGTGAAGGCAGATGTTGAAAACGGGTGGTATATAACCGGTATCTCGTATGATGGACCAATAATCGCACAAACGGATACCGTATTTTATGTTGGTGTCGTAGAGGCAAAGGTAAAGAATGGTGAGATGGGAGAACTCGAAAGTGCCACAGCAGTTACCGACGCACAAGTTACAGCAGTTTTCACGAAAGGCCAAGAAAAGATTGAGGCTACTCTTATTCATGAACAGAATGGCGAGTATAAGGGTGTAGTCGCATTGCCTACTGCCGGAGAATGGATCGTAAAAATAAAAGCCATCCGCGGTCACTCTGAACAAAGGCAAGTAAATCCAACCGATCAAAAATATGAGGCTGAATTCACAACCCCGTTAAAGGCTAAAGATCCGGAAAACAATTGGATGCCCGTGTATTTGTTCATACTCGTGTTTGTAGTAGCAGGAATATTGATGTTGATGTGGGTAAGAAAACGGAACCCATGACAACTAGGATGGCACGGATGATTCGTGACCATCTTTTTCTTTCCGGCGCTCCATAATTCCTACATATTTTGATTCTATACTTACCTTACAAGAAACGGATAGACGGGTTAGGAGGTCACTGTGGATTGGATTACAAACGTAGAAGCGATCGCGGAATGGTTACGGTCCTGGGGAGTGATCGCTATTGCAGGCAGTATACTGCTCAATGTGGTCATCAGTATAACGGGAGTGCTGCCTTCCATTTTTTTATCGGGAGCAAATGCAATCGTATTTGGTCTGATGGGAGGTTTTCTCGTTTCTTTGGTGGGTGAAGTGACGGGAGCAGTACTGGCATTCCAGCTCTATCGTTGGGGAGTAGGTAAGTCAAGAAAACTGAGGAAATGGTCGGAAAGCAATTGGGTACAAAGAGTCAACCAAGCTTCCCGGCTAAAGCAAATGGCAGGCATAGTCCTACTGCGGGTTAACCCCCTTTTGCCGTCCGGATTTGTCAACTTCGGTGCCTCTCTGACAAGGATATCTCTTTTGGATTTTCTGTTGGCTACATTGATCGGGAAAATTCCTTCCTTGGTTTTCGAGACGTTTGTTGGGCATGATATCGTATTTCTCTCGGAAAACAAATCCCGTTTGGCCGTATCGCTGATATTGGGAAGCCTTGTCTTCTTGATATTCTGGTCAAGACGTAAAAAGGGGGAGCATTTATGAAAAAAAGTATTGCGATTCTGTTTATTATCATGTTGGCGGTAATTGCCATCTACAACAATAACCAGACAAAAAACGGTTCACCTGACCAGATTCCCAAGATAGGATTTACAGCTCCTCATTTTTCACTGTCGTCACTGGATAACCAAACCTACCAAGTTGCCGGGAAACGCGATAAGCCGGTTATTCTGAACTTCTGGGCGTCCTGGTGTGGTCCCTGCCGGGAAGAGGTGCCATACTTAAAAGAGTTATACGAGAAGTACAAAGATCGTTTGGATTTCTACGCGATTAATCTTACAGCCAATGATGATGTTGAATCTGCAAAAGCGTTTGTAAAAGAATTTGGACTCTCGTTTCCTATTCTGCTGGATGAAACGGGTAAGATAGCAAATCTGTATCAGGTGATTTCCATTCCGACCACATACTTTATTAACACAAATGGCATCATCACACAAAAAATCATTGGTGCAACGGATCCTGGATCGTTTGAACAATACATGAAAGAGTTGGTTCGGTAACATGATGATTCGTTTATTACATCAGCTCACAAATGTCGAATGGCTTTCCATGACCTTTTCCGGATTGGTCGCTTATTTCGTGATATCGAGGCTGTTAAAAGGGGAACCGTCTCGAGAACCCATAACAGACGCTCTATTCAAAAGCGGTTTAATTGTTTTAGCCATTTGGAAGCTATCCCCACTCGTTTTACAGCCTACGTTGCTGTTGGACGAAACCTTGAACCTATTTAGTTTTTTGCTTTCCACCGGTACGGATCTAGGATTATACCTAGGTGTTGCTGCAGGAGTATGGTTTATAACCTACAAAATTCGAAAAGACAGCATACCGGCAGAAAAAATAACGGAAGTATTGCCATTCGGACTATTAAGTGGATTTGTGGTGTTTTTCCTTCTGAACCGAAGTGTCGGAACGGTGACTGAAATGCCCTGGGGAATAGCAGTTGATCAATCTTCGTACCGATATCATCCATTAGGTCTGTATCAACTCATTTTTGGAATTGCTAGTGGACTGTTGATGATATGGGCGAAAAGAAGAGGAAAGTCTGTATCATTTGGTTCATTTCTGTTGTACTTTAGTTTGTTTCAGATGACGTTGACATTCTTCCAGTATACAACACCATATTTTCTCGGTCTGTCTCTTCAGCAGCTTTTCTTCATTGTAGTTGCCGCTTTAAGCATTATATTCAACACGTATAAAAAAGAAGGGAAGGATATAACATGAAAGTCGTTCTGTTTTATCTTGGCGATTATCCAGTCCGTTCCTACGGACTCGTGGTCGTCCTAGCCATCCTCTTAGCTGTCGGGATCGCGCGATATCTGGCCAGAGATACCGTATATCGTGATCATATATCCCCGTTTGCAGTTACAGCGGTCATTTCTGCTTTAATCGGGGCAAGATTGTGGGAGGTTCTGTTTTTTCAATGGGCGTATTATTCGACTCACCCGCTGGAGATAATCGCAATTTGGAACGGTGGTTTATCTATACAGGGAGCGATTATCGGCGGTATTGCTTCCGCGATTTATTATACGTGGCGACATAAGTTGTCCTTTTGGGACTTTGTTGATACGTTGGCCCCTGCAGTTGTCTTTGGACAAGGAATAGGGCGGATTGCTTGTTTTTTGAATGGCGATGCATTTGGATCGCCGACCGGGAGTAATTTTGGAATCGTCTATCCGGAAGGGACGATTGCCTATGAACGCTACGGATCGCAACCGTTGTGGCCGGCTGAAATTTGGGAAGGACAATGGGATTTTATTATTTTTGGTATCTTGATCGCAATGAAAACAAAAAAACTTCCGAAAGGCATTCTCTTTGTTACGTACCAATCCCTGTACGCATTAGGCAGATTTGCTCTTGAATTTTTAAGAGGAGACACACCTAGGTATTTGCTCGACTGGACGGCTGCGCAATGGACTAGTTTCGCAATAATCGTATTGATGATAATGTTTGCCATCGCCATAGTTTTTCGTGAAAAAAGGGGCGACGTCTCGTAACGTATGAACGGGATAGAATGTAATAGGGAGGTGTCTTGAATGTCTTCCACTATACTCATTGTAGATGATGAACCACAGGTTCTTGAGATCCTCTCCTCATATTTAAAAAAGGACGGGTATCACGTCATAACATCAGAAAACGGGAAGGAAGCAATCGAGTTAGCATTAACATACCCTATTGGATTACTTGTTTTGGACCTGATGCTCCCAGATATTAACGGCGAAGAGGTATGTAAAGAGATCCGAAAACATTCTCGGGTTCCCATCTTGATGTTAACGGCGAAAAGCGGTGAATCAGACCGAATCAAAGGATTGGAACTTGGTGCAGACGATTATCTGGTAAAGCCATTTAGCCCACGTGAGTTAGTTGCTCGAGTTAGAGCCATTTTAAGGAGGAGCGGAGAATACCAAACGCTTAGTGATCACATCCAAATTGGTGAGTTGGCAATTTCACTAACCTACAAAACTGTCACGAAGAATGGGATACCTGTAGAATTAACTCCTAATGAATTTCGTTTACTCACAACATTAATCCGGCACCCTGGACGCACTTGGAGCAGGGAAGAACTAGTTTCGGAGGTTTTAGGGCTTGATTTTCATGGTAGTGATCGAACGATCGACACCCATGTCAAAAACCTGCGGCAAAAAATCGAGGATGATCCGAAACAACCTGTATATTTGAAGACCGTATACGGTTTAGGCTATCGGTTTGAGGATCCTACAAAGAATTGAGGGTAGCAGATGCGAAAAATTTGGGTCAAGCTAGCTCTCGTACTAATGATTGTAAGTGCAAGTGGTATTCTGGTATCGATGTTATTGTCCATTAAAGAAATGGATTATCACTTTTCCTTTTATCTGCAGGATTTAAGCAAAAAGCATCGTGAGGAAATTATCTCACTTGTGCGTGAGGAATATCAAAAAGAAAACGGATGGGGAAACGGCGTCTTTTCAAAATTGGCAGCCTTGGCAAAGGTACTGGACCTTGAAATCACACTTTATGACAAGAATCATCAAATCCTTAGAATGGTAGGTAATCATCGAGAAGGTAATGCTCAACCTTATTCGAATGCAAATACGATTCCTATAACGCTTGGTAATGAAAGTATTGGGTACATCTATATTTTACACAATGCTGATAATTCGGCCATGTCGTTGGAAGAACATTTTCAGATTGCTCATACAAAAGCAATGCAATGGACAATGTTGGTATTACTATTAATCGCATCGATCACTAGCATCATCATAGCACGTCGAATTGTACAGCCTATCGTACACATGAGTAAGGCAGCGGTATCAGTTGCAAATGGTAATTATTCTGTTAGGGTACCGATTCCGCAGGACCAGAATGAACTGTCTGAGTTAGTGTACACATTTAATCAACTGATTACGAGTTTACAAAAACAAGAAGAGCTAAGAAAAAGATTGACTTCAGACATTGCCCATGAATTGCGCACGCCATTAAATACATTGTTGGCCCAAATTGAGGGAATGATCGACGGTGTATGGGAGGCAAGTCCAGAACATCTGGAATCCACTAGATCCGAAGTACTTCGTTTGACGAGGCTAGTAAGCGATCTAGATCAAGTCGTTCAAACAGAAGCAGGTGCCTTCCGCATATCTAAGGAAGAACTGGATGTTAGTGATGTCGCGAAAGAGATTGTGGAATCCATGAAGTCTTCGTTTCAGCGAAAAAATATTCTGTTGATTCCCAGGCTGGAACGGTTGGCGTTAGTTGTGGGTGATAAACAAAGGTTAGCACAAGTTTTTTCCAATCTGCTCACCAATTCGCTCAAACATACGGAGCCAAATGGAGAGGTAGTTGTTTCCGTCGAAAAAGATCGTGAGACGGTGCTGATAACAATACAGGACAATGGTATCGGTATTCCCGAAGAAGATCTTCCGCATGTCTTTGAAAGGTTTTATCGTGGCGATCGGTCACGCAACAGGGAACGGGGTGGATCCGGACTTGGACTAACCATCGCAAAGGGAATCGTGGAAGCCCATCAAGGAGAAATTAAGATTGAAAGTGAGTTGGGGAAAGGAACTATAGTAACGATCCGATTACCATCTTTACGCAAGTGATAAAAAGCTCGGTCACGAGAGCAATTCAAAAGTCGCATTCTGTACGATCAACATCATTTTCAAAAAACGAGCCTCTAGAATCGCTTCTAAGGCTCGTGTTCTGTTTTCGTATTGATTTTTAATACTTGGTTTGTGAGGGAGAATGGGCGTCAACCTGTCAATATTTTTAGGGAATTTTTCAATTTTGTTAAATGTTTTTTCGTAAAAGCATTGATTTTTAAGAAGTCAAAAAGAGCCCATGATCGTTGACTGCTGCAAAAGTGATCTCTTGGAAAAATCAAAGAATTTTAGGGGGTACAAATTTGTCTAGACACAAAATTTAAAATTGGCCCTAATTGGCATACGATAATGGCTGACGAACCTACGTCGTTGCTTGATGCTGTGTCCAAGTCAACCATCACCACGATGTGGTCGAAAAGAGTACGCGAATTAAAGAAACCAGCAACGGTGACCCCTCACGAAGTGATCGGAGGGTTTTTATTCTTGTCCTGTTTTTTTCATAACCGCATAAATTGTACTGATGAAATTATACTCGGGGGCGGTATCATGAATGGGACCTATCAGGTTTTAGCGTACATCGGATTGTCGTTTGGGTGGTTCACATGGTTTGTCTGGAAAAGAAAAAAGCATCTCGATCATATGCACGGGATGATAATCGGAATGGCAATAGGCATGATGGTCGGTCTAATGACTGGACTTTTATTTGGTGCCGTTTATCAAGGGGATCTGTATACCTCCACAATGTGGGGAATGATTTTGGCAGGTAGTGTAGGGTTTCTTTTCGGGATTCCTTTGTCCATTCTTTGCACGATAGAAGGAACATTTTCCGGTATTATGGCTGGCATGATGGGGGCAATGCTTGGGGAGATGCTCCCTGCTGATAAGGTGGTTCCACTCTTATTTCTTTTTGTTATGTTATACACGGCCAGTCTTCTGATATTTGCGAAGTTAATTGAAACTAAGGGGAAAGAAAACAGAGAGGAGAAAAAGTGGGTGTTCACGATACATAATCCAATGCTGCCCGCTGTTCTTCTGACCGGCGCATTCATTTGGTATCAATCTCTACCGTTCTCCTTTCAATTCACAGAAAAAGGGGAGACCACTCTAGAAGTAGTGAATCTCGTTGCTGTTGACTTTTCCTATAAACCTAATGAGTTTGTAATCAAAAAAGATATACCCATTAAAGTTACGTTAAAAAATGGAGGGAACGTGGAGCACGATTTTGAACTGGTTTCGAATAAACACATCGTGATTCAACCCACGTCCGATTACGCTTCTCAACACGAAAACACAGCTGCTAAGAAGGTGCATCTTCATGCCAAACCAGGGGGAACGGCTACCGTCGTTTTCATGGCCACGGCTACCGGGACTTATCAGTTTTATTGTACAATCCCAGGGCACAAGGAAAGTGGCATGGTTGGAAGTATTACCGTTCTGTAATGATGTCTTTGTGATTACATACAGATTCCCGCCAATCACTATAGGATCAGACATCACGACACAAAATGGCGGATCGGATTATCAAGAACAGAGAGAAGTATCTGGTTACTCCATATAGATATGGATCCATTAAAAAGATGACTAGTACGTTTGACTGCTCCTCTTTCATACAGCGATTATTTAAGTTTTGTGTGGGCTTGGTACACCTCATGGAGCAATTATATGGTAATAAATGCTCGATACAGAATTATTAATACTTCAACTCCTGTTCTTAAAAACCCCTGCATGATGAAATATTCGTGATAATTTAGTATGTTAAGCGCGGTTAATAGTTCATTGAAAAAAACAGGCCATTGAGACTTTCTCGACAACCAGTGAACGCTGCAAGATTGGCAGCGTTCTGCTTTTAATAATTTGTCTTTTCATAAACCACCCATTTATCGCCTAAATAAACAGCAATATCCTGGGAGTTTTTAATTTTGTAAAAAGCAGTTCCTTCCTCAAGAAAAGTGGCGTCTCCATCTTTGATTTGATAATCGGGACTTTTGCCGCTTCCCACCACTTTAAATTTAATCTCACCAATTTTGTCGCCAACTTCATTTTTTGAAATTTTCTTTTCAAAGGATTTTACGTAAGTGATGCCGCCCCATTTTATCAAGTCGATATAACTGGCTGAATTCGGCGAAGAGTTAGTTGGTATGGGGTCAACAGTTGTTGGATACGAGTAGATGCCTGCAAAAAGCAGGATACCCATTACTACAGCTACCGACACTTTAAACATAAATCAACCCTCCTTATGTCATTTATGTAAGTAAGACGATCTAAATTTAATTTTTGTTTCCATTTTTCCATGTATAAAACAACGGCTTCGCCATACTTCGTTCAGGGTATTAGAACTAATACGCATTTAGCGATAAAAAAAATCGCTTTTGATCATCAATGACAACATGCTTGTTTTTGTGGCTGACATGCAAAAGAGTTCTTGCTATGAAAAAGTATACTTTGCGGCAACAATGGTCAGTTGCATAGCCAAGCGTACTTGTTCTGTTCTCATCCACGGTTTAGTGCTCTGTATACAAATAATAACCGAAAATAAACAGAGATCGGTACCAGCCAAGAAAGGATCTAAAATGGTGTTTCTAATTCCACTGTTCGCATTAATGAGAAACTCCTTCAAATAATGGTTCATGAATCATATTATTGCTGTATTCAGTACGATTTTAACAGAAGAATTTGTAGAAAAAAGAGAGACGGTTCATTGAGAAAATGCAATTTTAATATACTCGGTTAATTTTTCTGTATGTTCAATGCTGATATTCCCTTTCCTTTGCACAAGGTATATCATACGTTTCGGTATAGGTGTATCTGTGATGAACGGAAGGCTTATTACTACTCCGTTATGAATTAAACTTTTTGCTACCGAGCGTGGTAGAAACCCGACACCCTGTTTGCTTTGTAGAAACTTCAATAGAAGCGAAACATGATCTACTTCTAACGGGAATACATAATGGCTTCCAAAAATTTGCTGTATCCAATCGGAGAAGGAACCGCCCCAATTCAAATGTACATACGGAAGTGTGCGTAAATCGTCAGGAATCAAAGGAATTGGGGGAGTGGTAAAAGTGGGAGCTGCAATAAGTTCAAAGGTGTCTTCTATGATTGGAATCAGTTCCAACTTCGAGTGATGTACGGGGTAAAAAACAATGCCCCAATCAATTAATCCGTCTATCATTTTTCGAATAATAATGCTTGAATGTTCGGTGACCATTCGTACCGAAATATCCGGATATGTTGTGTGAAAACGATCAATTGCCTCAAAAATGACATAGTCCCATATCGCATGCGTGGTACCAACTACCAATTGATCATGGAACGAATGCTCCAGCTGCACGACCTTCATGCCTTCTCTTGATAATTCCACAATCCTTTCTGCATAGGGTAAAAAGCTTCTTCCCGCAGAAGTTAAGCTGATTTGGCGCTTATCCCGTTTAAACAGTTCTTTACCTAATTCTCTTTCCAACATTTGAATTCGTGTCGTAATTGTCGATTGGACAACATTCATCGACTCCGCCGCACGGGTAAAGCTTTTCGTATTCACAACGAGCAAAAACGCTTTTAACTGATCTACATCCATTTTGTCTCCTCCTGTATTGCAAACCATCGAGAAACGAAATGAAGATCATTGAAAATATTCGTTTTACAAATCGAAAATACCTTCTTAATATTTAGATAATTCAGTCTGAAAGGAGGGAAGATATGTACGAATGGAACGGGTTGGTCGATAAATTTACTTGTTTAAGGTGTGAACATGAATACGTACCTGCTGACTATTTCACGGGGTGTCCCCGCTGTTTGGAACAAGGATATCCGGTTAGTCTACAAGTGACGTACGAGCAGCAGGAGCCATGGAACATTAATAATTCGGCGAGAGGAATGTTTCGCTATGTCGATCGTTTACCTTACCGTACCTTTCCTACTTTAGGTGAAGGTGGCACACCAATCATTGAGGTAAAAGGATTAGAAAATGAACTCGGGGTTCCAACGGTTTGGATAAAAAACGAAGGACAAAATCCAACCGGATCCCACAAAGATCGAATGAGTCCGCTCGTTGTAGCTCGGGCCATGTCATTGCAATGTCCAGCGGTGATTGCGGCGTCAAGCGGAAACGCTGGTGTTTCACTGGCTGCATATGCAGCCGCGGCAGGAATTCACTGTAAGATTGTCACCACATCACAAATACATCATCTATGGGAGAAAGCGATTCGCATGACAGGGGCGGAAATTATTAAAGTTTCCGATTCCATTGGGCGTTGGGAAATTGTTAGGAAGTTGGTTGAGGAAGAGGGGGGGTATCCAGCAACAAATTACCATGTACCACCGGTGGGAAGTAACTTATTTGGCGTTCAAGGATATGTAACTGTGGGGTTAGAAATAGTCGAACAGATGCAGAAGACACCGCCGACAGCGGTTGTTGTTCCTTGTGCAAGAGGGGATCTTCTATGGGGAATTTGGGCAGGATTTGTTGAAGCGAAACGGATGAGATGGATTGAACAACTGCCCCGCCTCTATGCTGTCGAGCCTTTTCCCCGTCTGGTTGAAGTTTTGGCCGGACGAGATTACCGGGGGGAATTTCCAGGCGATTCGAGGTTGTTACCCTCAATAGGAGGTAATACGGTAACCTATCAATCGTTACATGCGATTCAATCCTCTGGAGGGGGAGCGGTAGTTGTATCCAATGAAGAAGTAGAGAAGACCCAAGGAAATTTGGCAAGGAAAGGGATTTTTGCCGAAGGTGCTTCCGCAGTTACCTGGTCGGCGGTGTCCAAGCTCGTCCAATCAGGAAAAGTTGACGAGGATGATCGAATCGTTCTCATCGTCACTTCACACGGTTTTAAAGGGATTTAGAGCAGAAAGATCTATGGGGGGAATAGCCAATGAATTTGGCGACAAAAACGCTTATTGGCATATTGATGGGCATCGGTACTGGACTAGGATTGAGTATTTATGCTCCAGTTGTTTATGATCCACTGAACAATTATATTTTTGACCCGGTTGGCAGTTTATTCATTAAGGCCATCCAAATGGTTGTTATCCCGCTGGTATTTTCAGCGATTGTCACCAGTATCACGGCAACAGGCAGTGTAAAGAAATTGGGGCAACTTGGTACAAGAACAATGTCTTTATTTGTTATTACAACCATAATTGCCTGTACGGTTGGGATTTTAACCACCATAGTGGTGGGGCCGGGAATAAATGTAACTCTTCCGGAACATGCAACCCCTTATCAGACGGAAGTAGTGGTGGCCATGGTAGTTCATCATCAGATACTACAAAACCGCCTACACTAAAAGAAACAGTATTAAATATCATTCCTAGTAATGCAATAGGTGCAATGGCTACTGGAAACATGTTGCAGGTTCTTATCTTTTCCATTTTCTTTGGTATCGCTATGGCCATGCTAGGAGAAAAAGCGGAAACAATGCGAATATTGGTAAATCAGTTAAATGAACTGATGATGAAACTCGTCCAAATTTTTATGAAAGTTATTCCATATGCTGCTTTTGCACTTGTTGCCGAGGCAATGGGCAATGCGGGGATAGAGTTGGTTGGCTCTATTGCAAAATATTTGATGGCCATTCTTATTGGCTTGGCAATACAAGTTTTCATCGTTTATGGGTCGATGCTCGCCTTTTTATCAAAAACAAATCCTTTTGATTTTTTCGGAAAAATGATGCCTGCCATTGGAACCGGTTTTGCAACTAGTAGCAGTGCTGCAAGCCTTCCTATTACGAAAAGTTGTTGTGAAAATGAATTAAAAATGTCAAAGAATGTAAGCTCCTTTGTTCTCACTCTTGGAATGACAATGAATATGAACGGCGCATCATTGAGTCACGGTGTTGCTGCTGTATTTGTTGCACAACTAAACGGTATTCATCTTGGTTTCACGGAGTATCTCACGATCATCTTCATCTCATTGTTGGATTCTGTTGGCGCCCCAGCCATCCCCGGTGGAGGCTTTGTATCGCTTTCTATGATTTTCCTTGCCGTCGGATTGCCAATTGAGGGAGTAGGAATAGCAATTATTATGGGGTTGTTCCGTCTAGTCGATATGCCGTTGACATCGGTTAACGTATTGGGAGATGCCGTGTGTGCCAGTGTGATTGACAAGAAATTAAATTATTCTACTCAATTAAAAGATCAAAGTGCAGTTACATGACTGAGCATCTTGCCAGATTGGCCCATTAGAGAGTATTCATGCACATTTTGGTTCATCTACCCCTTTATTACTATCGTTAGATGGAGAACCATCCGCCCTTATTCTTTTCTCGTCGACGGATATGTGAATTGGGAAAATCAAGTGTTTGAAGGAAGTTAATACAATTGTAACGGAAACCTGATGTGTTTTGCTTCACGTCAGGTTTCTTATGCTTTACATGCAAGAAAAGACACGTAAAGGGCGGTTCTTGCTTGGACGGTAAAGAGTCAAAATGGAAATAAATGTTTAAAAAGCCATTGGCCAATACTATAGGGGGTATACTACAGGGCTCGGCTTGTCCGTTGTTAAGCACATATTAGATCTCCATCAAAGCCCCATTCACGTGAAGAGTGAAGTGGGAAATGGGTCAATCTTCACTTTTATGCTCCCTATAGCTCAGAACAAATCTAAAAAACATGAAAAAGAGTTATTCTCTGTTCATCTTCTGTTCATAAAACATTGCTATACTGATTTTGCACTAAGAGATCATGAAAACAAAGAGGAGAATATCTCAATGAGAAAATTATTAGTACGACGCGCAACAGAGGAGGACACGCACATGCCCGACCGCAGATCGACCACCAGCACACCACGCTGGGTGAAGGTGTCTGGGATCATCGCGATCGTCCTGGTCCTGCTGTTCGTCATTATGATGTTCATCGGCGGTGGTAAACACGGCCCTGGTCGCCACATACCGTCCTCCAGCGGCATAGAACAAGGAGTGAAACAGCCATGACCATGACACCTGGCCTCCGCAAGTTCGCGCTCACCGCGCATGTCACTTCCTCGGTCGGCTGGCTCGGCGCGGTCGTTGGTTTCCTATCTCTCGTCGTCACCGCTCTGACCAGCCAGGATGCTCAGACGGTGCGTGCCGCCTTAATCGCGATGGAGTTGACCGGCTGGTTCGCCATCGTCCCGTTGGCCCTCGCCTCGCTGCTAAGCGGACTTGTCATGTCACTTGGCACCCCGTGGGGCTTGTTCCGGCACTATTGGGTCCTTTTCAAACTCCTGCTAACCATCCTAGCCATCATCGTCTTGGTGCTGAACATGCAAACAGTGAGCTTCCTAGCAGGTGTAGCGGCAGAGACGGGAAGTGCCGATCTCGGCGGGCTGCGGGGTGCGCTGTGGGGCGAACTCCTCCACGCCGGGGGCGGCCTTCTGGTGTTGGTCGTGACCACGATACTCTCGGTGTACAAGCCACGGGGCATGACCCGGTACGGGTGTCGTAAGCAGCACGAGCAGCGTACGGGGGCGCAGCCGTAGATGCAGCGACTTCTGCTCGGCCTCGACCGAGCGAGCGAACTCTGTCCTGTAACGACGGCATAGGAGCGCAATCAATGCGAGGCTGAGGACCGCCTGACCGGGTTCGCTCGTTTTTTCGCTGTCCCAGCCTGGGGTTGGTGGCTTGTCACGATGTGCGGTCCTGCCGAGTCTGCGACGAGCGGGGATGTGGCTTGATGGGAGCGTGCCTAGTGCCCAATTGTTACGTGCCCACCCTTGCTCGGCGAGATCAGCACAGCCGACATAAAATCAATTAACATTAAGCCGGTAAAAAGTTTTTTTCAAAGTTTTTTGTGAGTAAACAACCTATTTATTTGGAAAACAGCCGCATTTAACGTAGAAATGCGGCTTCATTTTGTTGAAGTTAACCACTTTATTTAGGAGAACACCATTCAGATTAGCAGGTTATCCAATCCCGATACAATAAAGCTGCATTCGAAAGGAACAGAATGATGTCAATCAAAGATACGGAAAGCGAACCGTGAGAATATTACCGCAAAAGAACGCAGACAACTTAAAAAGGATCGCAATGTACTTCTTAAACGCAAAAGTGAACTTAAGGACTTTGACGATCAATTAAAGCTTCAGATATGGACGGAAAACTTCCCTCTACTTGGCAAAGGTTACGGGTTGAAAGAGAAGTTCTTTGACATCTATAAAACTGAATCTATGGATGAAGCCTTTAGTTTTTATTAATCTTGGCTTACTGAGATACCCAAGGAATTAATGCCTTACTTTGACCCACTCATTAATTCCATGACTAATTGGAAAGTAGAGATATTCAACTACTTTGATGTGTCTATCACAAACGCTTATACAGATTCGCTAAACAATCTAATCAAGGTACCGAATAAATTGGCCGAGGTTACTCATTTGAAGCCCTGAGAGCCAAAATACTTTTCACAGAGGGCTATCGTAAGACTAAGAAGAAAACGAAGTTCAAAGATGTCAATGCTTCATTCGGGAAGATGCCAGACCAGCCATTACATCTTCAACCACTTGCTCATGAATAGGTCTATGCGAAAGTCTATGGTTTTGACATTTCCACACCGACTAAGACAATGCAAGAGGGTTCCTTTTAGCCCTCTTTCCACACTATTTTCCGAATACCCTAAAAAAGTATACTTCTGTGGCTTTTGGTTCCTACTATGCCTATAAATACTCCCACCACTTCTTGAATCTCGATTCCGGTTTGCTCTGTCTGCTCCAATAGCTTCGGGAGTTGCTTTCCATCGTCTTCGTTCCCGCACGTAACTTTCTTTTATGGCTGTAATGATTTCTTCATCGGTAAACGCGTTGTGCCCTTATTGTAGCCAAAAAAGGGGTTGGTCTCGCTTTTCCTGCCAAAACGTGCATTTGGATCAATCGCTGACCGGATTCCATTAATCGCTCGGAGACGCTCATTCTCAACGATTGATGGTCAGGAAGAAGCGTTACTGACAATCCTGGAGAGTGGGTATTCCATTGCCATGAACTATTATCCATTCGACGAATACCGTTGTTGAACCATGCTGTCTAATGGTTCTGGTCAAATTCGTTAAATAATTTCTGAGGAGGCACCTGCATACGATCAAACGGGTGGGTTTGGTGTTTGTTCCGGCTATGGCAACTAAAAGACTTAGCGGTACTCACATTAAGCGACCGGGGTTGCTTTAAATTCAAAAATATGTCCATCAGTACAATGTTTAAGAATCTGTGGATTCAAGATATTCGGGGAAATCCACTTAGAAAGGACAATCATCGGAAACTATTGATTTCCGGTACGATGAAACGAATTAGTAAGAGAATATCCGTTATCACAAATCCACCCCCCCGGAGCATTTTCAGGAGGTATTTAAGGAAAAAACAACTTGAAGGAGTCCCTGAGTTTTTTCGTTCAATTCTGAATGTATTTGTGCTATACTTTTCCAAAAAAATCGTTTTTAAATGGGTGAGCGATAATGATCGAACTGAATTCGATTGAGCCTTGGTTTCTGCAATTGATTGAACTTTACAAAAAAGACGCCAATTCCGTTTACAATACATGGTTTGCCAACGACAATCGGTTAAAATATTTTCGATCCATACGAAAAGGCGTCATCAAGGTTATTGACGAAATAAAGGCAGGTTCATTTGGAAACGACTTTAAAGGATCATCTCTGGAATCCGTGCTACAGTCAATTTGTGAGCAAAAGGAAGTGTTCCAGGGAGCAAGTCACGCGTTTATCTGGAAACCAAAACTAAGGATACCGGACATTTATGAAAACGAAGAGAATAAACGTGTTTTCGGCGCCTTTCTTGAAGCTTGCTTGCAAGGACAGACCGAATCTTCCCTTTTGAATGAAGTAGAAAAGCTGGCCAATCGGAGGATTAAAGGATTGGGACCGGCTGTTGCCAATATCTTGTATTTTCTGCATCCCACAATTTTTCTTCCTTTTAATACTGCAATGGTGGAGGGGTTTAACCTGCTGTTTCAGCAGAAAGCAAAACTGGGTTCATGGGAATCTTATTTGTTTATGCGGGAGATGGTCATCCAGGTGAATAGGGCGTACAGCCGAGAACTGTCCAAAGATTTAGGTATGATTGCCGGTCTCCTTTTTGAAGTAGGGACCGGAGAAATCTTGCCGCCGATTTCTTCCGGTATTGTTATTAAGCTGGACGACGAAAAAATTCGAAAATATCAGGAGAAGAGATCAAGTTCTGCTAGCATAATGAAGAAAGAGGAAAATGCCCATCAACAACAGCAGTACTTACTGTCGAAACTGGGGAGGGCACTTGGATACGATGTCTGGATTGCTTCAAACGATCACGGAAAAGAATACAACGGAGAGAAGCTGGGGAGTCATTCCCTGCCCGTATTTCCCTCTCTGCCCTATCCCCAAGAAGTGATTGATACGGCAAAGCTCATTGATGTCATCTGGTTTCAAAAGGACACGAATAAGATAGAGGCTGTTTTTGAAGTTGAGAGTACAACGTCTATTTACTCCGGCATACTGCGAATGTATGATTTGTCCCTTTCACTCGGTAGAAGGCAGGTTTGTTATCTGGTGGCGCCACAGGAGCGAGAGAAGGAAATTTTGGCACAGTTGAGACGGCCGAGCTTTAGGGAGCTAACCGATATGAAATTACGCTATTTATTTTTTGAGGATCTATGCGAACATTGTGATGCGATGTGCAAGTTTGGCGACGACAAAGAAATATTACATAAGATAGCAAAGGGATGAAAGTAAATATACCACAACAGCAGAGGGAGTTTGTCGTGTTTATATGCAAAAAATAAATAGCGTCCGTCTTTTCCCAGCTGCTATAGCAAGTTCGCTAATTTTTCAAATTCATGCAAGTAAAACAAGTATTGCCTGCATTTTCACTTTATTCAGTGCACGCAAAGTGGTCCACGCAAACCATATATCTTCTTTATATTTGGAAACAATCACTCGATGATGTATTTTTTGAGTGCGTTTAGACGTTTATTCACTTTTCGTATGTAGCCGATGTGTTTAACGGATTGGAACCCAACGGTGATGCGTTCTTTTGGATCATTAAACCATCTTGTCGAACTAGCGGCTAAATATTGTACTATTATATTTTTGTGGAGTTGCCCAGATTAAGATATCCAAAAAGTGCACGTTCATGCTTGTTAATTATCAAATTGGATTGCTTGACTATATCTAAGATATCTCGATTTTGATGGCATCCAATAGCTTTTACTGCAAAGTAATCAAGTTTCTTTTGAATCCAAGCGAGTGCAGGAACAGAAAATAAACCATGTCCATAAGTAATATCTGTCCTTCTTCCTTACACCATTGATTAAAAAGTTTTAAAACATGAACTGGATTTTCATAACCACATAAAGTACCCGATGAGACAATTGTATCAAAGTAATTATTAGGAAAGTTAAGACTTTCTACATCAGCTAGAATAAATTCAGCTTTAATCCCATATTTCTTTGCTGCTTCTTCAGCTTGTTCAATCATTTTGGGACTGAAATCTACAGCTATATACTCAATGTCTTTAGGATAGAAGGCGAAATTCATCCAGCTCCAACGGCTACCTCTAGAGTTTTTCCTTTAACTGACTGGAAAATTTTCTTTCGCCATTTATTTTGCTCTTGTTTTAGACGTTTTTTCGAATATTTGACAGCCTGTTTATCGAACCTTTGTATTAATTGCGTTTTCTCCATAAACCAAAACACCTCCTGTTATGTACGAGGCGGTCAATACCTCGTTGAACTAATTAATGATTTTATCCAGAGGATAAAAGTAATCCTTTTTAGCCTTGTTCCGAAAAATTTTTTTACTTGTCGTTTGTCAAGGGCAATGTCCTAACTGCCCTTGACAACGTACAAAAGTGGCGAGTCGGAAAACCAGCTGACGTAGTGTGCACACCTTGACCACAGAGAGCAAAAAATGCTCCACCCGTCTGCGCGGATTCAGAAGACTAGGAAGTAGTATGATTTTCGTAGTTTCGAGAGTTAATGGTTCCACTCTTGTATCCCACAACCATGATACCCGTTTCGATAGTTCTTACGCTTCCCGGTGCGTTCATAACGCTCAGCCCCAATCTGCTGGCTGACTTCCACATCCATCTCCTTCAACTAGTTTCTTTAACCCAACTCGCAAGAAGTCGATGTCTCCCTAAATGCCTACCGAATCAGTACCAAAAGGGTAACTGATTGAATAGAAGCTATCGAGGTGCGCCTACTACTAGGATGGATTTCGTCGTCATTTCTAGTAGATTGCACTCTATGGTTTCCTCGGCTAAAGGGTATTGGAAAATTTACACCAGTCCCTAAGATATTAACAAATTCGCTGCTGGGAACGGGTGATTCGTATTATCCTAACCAAGAGACGGTTCTTCGCCTGAGCGGTGCTTATGTTCAACGTTGCAGATCAGTAGCGAGGACCCTGAGATTTTGCCGATTGGTAGATGGTTGGTCAAGTTTATTTTACTTGACACGTTCGTTAAGAAGTTGAAAAGTGTTCGATAGAAAAGTAAGCACAGCCATTTATAAACGGAAAGTCTTAATCAAGAAACAGTAGGAATCGAATCGCTTTTTTGATAAATAAAATAATAATCAAATAAGACTTCTGCAAGAGCATCTGCAGTGTTATAACCTTCTTGAATGGTGTTTTCAATGCCACCTATCTCCAGAAGGACACTCTCTGGGGAAACAGATTGATTGTATTCTCCGTTGCCACCTGCCTCATTTTTCTCAACGATACCACGGGAAAGACCAGGATATTTTTTTTCCATAATCTCATGCAATTTTGTGGCAAATTGTGCATTTTCATTTCTACGCTTACTTGAGTTACCAATAACAAAGAAAACTCGAGCGTATGATTTGCCATTAATCAATATGGTTGTTTTTTCGCGAGGTTTATCGTCTCTGTGCAAGTCAATAAAGAAACGCAAGTCTTTATACTTCTGTTTTGTGGTCTTAATTGCCCTTAATGATTCCTCGTATGAATCCACGTATGACTTACCTTGATCGAGTAATTTTTGGTAAAAATCATCAGTGTTCACAATCGTGCCTACCCCCTTATCGTTCAGTGCCTCCGCAAGGTGGCGCCCAATAAGAGTAATGTTTTTTGTCGGGTGTTCAACAGACTCAGTTTGTGGGGATGGGTCTACAACGCTCAACCATGATTCACGATTGTGTGTATGATAAACAAACGCTATTTTTTTATTCGATTTTGGAAACAGAGGTGGGGGGGAGGTGCTCTTTAAACCTTCTGAATGTTTCTTATCATTGTCATATCTGCGTACTGTATGCTTCTCATTACGTAAAGTTATGGAAGAGTTCATATTTTGATCTTTCAGAATAGTGCTTTCTATTATGTGTTTTGCTGACGCCCCAGGTAATTCTTGAACCAAAATTGTGTGTAAATCCGATATATTAATTCCAGCTGGTAATCCAAATAACAACTGGGTAATTTTAGGATTTTGCTGCAGAAATGCTTTGGCTATTTCTTGCCCTTGCGATAATTTGGTGGTTAATGCCTCGACAGTAGGTGTGCGTTGAAAACTATGAAGACTTTGTCTAATCATCAGGAAAGAATTGTTTTCGTGGAAAAAAGAACCAGCAAAAGCAAAAAAGAATCCAAAAGCAATTGATAAAAGGTATAAGTGTTTTTTTATTGTAACCATAATTCTCCTCCTTTTCGCTAGTCTCTATAAATTTATGTCGTGTCGGAGAAGAATAGAATCACAAGTTGAAAGAGTAAATAGAAACTGAACGTGGACAATTGATCAAAGAATGGCAAAACCGTTACAGACGGTATTCGCGGTCGTCTACTTGAATACCATTCACTTTATAGTTAATTAAGACGGCGCCATCGTTTAAAAACCCCGCTACATGGCCATCGGCATTGACTTGGAAGGCCACAAAGATGTGCTTGGCAACTGGATAGGGGGAAACGAATCGGTAAAGGTTTAGTTTAAACGAAAAAAGAACCGGGGAGTGCATTTATGGACAATTTTGGCGGCTTCTCCAAAGCCCGGGGAAATTAATAAAAACGGGACCTTTACACCTATAGGTTATGTCCAAACCTCGTACATATACAAAAGGGCAGGAACAATTGTTTCTGCCCTTTTTCTTGTTATTCCGGCATATTGTTTGCTGTAGGGTCAACAGTAAAGTCAGGCTTAAATCCATCGTACTTCACTTCCGTTACCATCCCTTGGGAAGCGTGGCCCAAATCATGGCAGTGGAACATCCAGTTCCCCGGATTGTCAGCCTTGAAAGCAACGACGTATTCTTCACCTGGCAAGATGTTCAGTGTGTCCTTCACCAGTGGAGATCCCGAAACAGGTTTACCATTCTTACTCAATACCTGGAAGAAGTGGCCATGCAAATGCATCGGGTGAATGTCTTTTGGAGACTTGTTTACCAACTTTACTTTTACCAGGTCGCCTTCTTTCACGTTTAGGGGATCAGTATTCGGGAAAGTCTTACCATTGATCGTAAAAGCCATCTTGCCGTTACTCATATCCGTACCCAAGTCCATTGTATATTGGATGTCATACTTGTCTTCCAGAGAGAAATTGCTTTTTGCTGCTTCCCCGTATTTGGTGATATCAACCAAAGGCATATCGCCCGAATCTGTTTTCGGAGAAACATTTTCATATCCTTCATAGACGATGGGAACGGCCAAAGATTTTGCTCCAGGATTGGAGCTGTGTTCGTCCAATAGCCATTTGCCCGGATTATTTGCGACAAATTCGATATCATATCGCTCGCCGGGGGCGATGTTGAGTAATTGTCCATTTATCTTGGGCGGGTTGTTAATCGGCTGTCCATCCGTCGAGACGATTTTAAAGTCATGTCCCGGCAAATGCAGTTTATGGGAGAGGTAACCTGCGTTGATTAGACGGATCCTTACTTTTTCTCCCTCTTTTACTTTCAAGGGTTGGATAGCCGACCCTGTCTTCCCGTTTACAGAGAAGATGGTGTACATCAGCGGCATCATTTCGGCATCGCTCATATTTCTCATGTCCATACCAGAGCTGTTTGTGCTGCTTCCGTGGTTCATATTGCTCATGTCCATGCTGGAGCTGTTGGTGCTACTTCCGTGGTTCATGCTGCTCATATCCATACTTGAGTTACTGGAGTTACCACCATTCTTATCCATTCCTGCACCACCACCGCCGTGCATGTCAGCCATGCTGTCGTCCTTCATCCATTCATCCAAAACAAGGGTGAAGTCTTTGTCAACTGGTTCGGGATTCTTAGGCTCCACTACAATTGATCCATAAAGCCCTTTGTCCACTTGGTCGACACTCTTCTGATGTGAATGGTACCAGTAGGTACCGGGTACTTCTACTTTAAACTGATACGTAAAGCTCTCCCCTGGTTTTACCGCATTTTGCGTTACTCCCGGAATTCCATCCATATTGTTCGGAACAGGCAACCCGTGCCAGTGAATGGTAACCGGTTCTGGTAGCTCGTTCTTTAAGACAACCTTGATGGTTTCACCTTGTTTGACACGCAACTGCGGCCCAGGTACGGTTCCGTTATACGTCCAAGCATTTTTCATTGTGTTGTCGTCGAGATGAAGCATACTTTCTTTGGCGGTAAGCGTAAACGTATTTCCAGTCAGCACCTCGATTGGTGAATCCGAAGAGGCAGACATTTGCTTTGGCTGCTGGTCACTTTCTGATTTCATGGAATTCATATTTTCCATATTTGACATGTCATGGCCTTGCATATTTTGGCCACCATTTGTGCAAGCGGAAAGCACAAGCACACCCGTCAGAACGATTGGTAGTGCAACCCACTTCTTCGTGCGTTTCTTAAGCATATTCACTCCTCCTCAACTGCTACTGGGGAAAGCATATCATACGATTATGGAGAAAAAATGAAGATGTAATCGGGCTATTCGTTTTATCAAAGGACCACAATTGATAAGTTACAGAATAAATCCGAGACTTTTCAGCAGGTCATGCGGAAGGGTGTTCTGGCTGTACTGCCAGCCACACAAATCATCCGGATGGATGACGACACGGCTATACCATTAAATGAGGAACTCTTTGTGGGTATCAACACATATGATGCTGGGGGAGGTGACCGAAATGTTCAGCGGAAATACCACTGATACCACGAGAGTTTGGGGAGAAGATGTGTTCTCCGTTATGTTAAATGCTTTTCAGATGGCTTATCCCGGATTCCCTACGGCTAAGGTGCCTTGGAAACCAAATGCAATCACGATGGTACCTTCCTCGCATTTTCCCTTCGCCTTTACCTCTGCTTCCCTGGTGCATGATCCAAATAACGCCCCAGTGATGCTTGTCCCCGAAAGGCTTACTGAGGAAATAAAAAACGAAATCCTTCGATTGTCTCCAGAGGGGAAGAACGTACCAGCCCAGATCTTTTTAGTTGGTCCTGTGAGTCAGTATTTTGAACGTGAGGTTCAGACAATAGGGTTTTCCACCATTCGAATCGGCAATCAAGATCCGTATTCTACTTCGGTGGAAGCCTCTCAATTTCGTTTGACATATCCGCCCCCGTCAGAACAGGGAAGAAAAAACGCCTTCCTCCTATCAGGAGAGACGTTCGAGGAAAGTATGTTCGTACCAAATTACGCCATGCATCAGGGGATTCCAGTTCTACTTACAGAAAAGGATCGGATACCGACTCCAGTACAGCAATTTATCTATTCCCGTCCGAAGATAAATATTTACATCGTCGGTTCTGAAGCAACCATTTCGCATGAGGTTGAGCGGACTTTGCATCGCTTGACTGATGGAAAAGTGGTCCGTATTTCAGGTACATCTTCATTTGATATTTCTGTCCAATTCTCGCAATTTTTTGACGCTGAAACACGTGTAGGGTGGAACCGGAATGAGAAGGGAAGAGGGGATGCATTTTCCTTCGTAAACAGAAGAGATTGGCGACTTGCCATTATATCGGGGCTCTTTTCTCATCTAGGGAAACATGCACCGTTATTGATAACCCGATCAGGTAGGCTGCCAAAAGAAATAAAAGATTATCTCCTATCCCTGCGACCTCCTTTCAGAAGGCCACCACAACCTCCCTTCATGCATGGCTTTGTGTTCGGCAATTTTGACTCCATTGCATATCCAACACAAATAGAAATTGAAGAGAGTATTGTCTTTCCTCAGGGGTGATGACGTCGTAATAATCCGGCACCTTCTTAAAGGTGCATTTTTTACTGACTGAATAAGCGTTTTAACTTTCGCGAAGATTCATCATTCAGCACCAGCAATACCTTATTCATATGCATCAATCTATAGGAAATGATTCGACACAAGTCTTTCTTACTTTCATCATAATTTCTTCACAAGTGGCGGTTAGAATAATACAGATTCTTGATATCGTTTCCTGAAAAAGAGAGAAAGAGCGAAAGGAGTTTCATTCATGGGTCTTGCACTGGTAGGTACATCTTTAGTAACTCTTGTGCTGTTTGTTTGGTTTATCGTTACGAAAAGACAAATCCAAACGCTCAAAAATGTGAAGAAACAGGAAGACAGGGAAAAACGTCTGCAGTTGTCCAAAATGCTGCGCTATTTAAAATGGGGCTTGAGTGCAGCCGTCCTTATGGTGGTGACGACTGGAGTGCTTTCTATCTTCGGCATTAATGCGGATAGGGCGATTTATCTTGAGCACATACACGGATTGGGTTTTTCGACAGATGGCAAAAGGGTTTTGATTCCCGCTCACGATGGATTAAAGGCATATGAAGATGGGATTTGGAAAATACCAGAAGGTGAAAAGCACGATTATATGGGTTTCTCCCCGGTTGATAACGGTTTTTACAGCAGCGGTCATCCAGCAGTGGGATCTGATATGAAAAATCCATTCGGAATCGTTAAAAGTACTGATGAAGGAAAATCATTACAGACACTGGCTCTTGAAGGGGAAACAGACTTTCACAACATGGCAGTTGGTTATTCGTCTCATGTCATTTACGTGATGAACCCCCAGCCTAATTCTAAAATGAACACTCCGGGTCTTTACTATTCCATAGACGAAGGCGTTACATGGACAAAAAGTCAAATGAACGGCTTCGGTGAGGAACCGACTGCCATGGCTGTGCATCCTACGGAAGCATCAGTAATAGCTATTGGCACACCTAGCGCTGTCTACCTTTCCAAGGATTATGGCAACACTTTTGAAAAATTGGTTTCGGCTGGACAAGCTACAGCATTATTTTTTAATAATCACGGCGAGTTGTTCATCGGCGGTTACCAGAACAAGGCGTATCTGCAAAAAATGGATATGACGAGT
Source organism: Brevibacillus sp. SAFN-007a (assembly GCF_051967035.1). NCBI lineage: Bacteria > Bacillati > Bacillota > Bacilli > Caryophanales > Paenibacillaceae > Brevibacillus > Brevibacillus sp. SAFN-007a. Next base: position 30,671 of record NZ_JBQCKK010000022.1, read on the forward strand.
AAGAAGGCAGAAAACCTGCTAATTCCTGCTCTGACCGAAGACGCAGTTGCCTATTTTGCCCAGAATCCTTCAGATGAAGACCAAATGTCATTTGCGACTTTCAAAAACGACGTCTATATCTCAAACGACCAAGGTTTGAAATGGAAAAAAATCGCTGATCAAGGGAAGAGCATTTCTGAAGGGAACGAGGAAGGAAAATAAGCGGCGATGAACACGAAAAACCGAACGTCCGTCCGAATTGCCATTCTCGGCATATTGCTTGTGGCGCTGGTTTTTGCAGTATATTCAAGCTTTGTTAAAGACCCAAATGTCATAAAAGTGGGACGAGACGCTCCCAACTTTAGCCTGGAGCAATTGAACGGAACACCTGTAACCCTTTCTGACCTTAGAGGAAAAGGTGTGGTTCTTAATTTTTGGGGGACCTGGTGTGAGCCTTGCAAAGCTGAAATGCCTGCCCTGCAAAAGCAATATGAAGCCTCTAAGGATAAAGGACTGGTGGTTTTGGGTGTTAATATTGGAGAATCAGCCATTACAGTAGAGCAATTCGTGAAACAGGTTGATGTAAACTTCCCGATTCTAATGGATCGTCAGTCCAATATAACCAAACTGTACCGTATCGGGCCCATACCAACCACTTTTTTTATCGATCCGGACGGAGAAGTACAGGAAATCTTTGTCGGGCAAATGACGGAATCCATTATTGCGGAAAACGTGGCCAAAATCTTACCGTAAGTGAGGAACACTATGGATCAACGTAAATGTGAATGCGGACATGCCAATCCGTTTGGAACGCTTTTGTGCGAATCGTGCGGAAAGCTTTTGGACACGAATCAGTCGATTCAACAGCCACAATTTCCAGATATACGTTATGAAGGCATGGCGCGGCGATCTCAAACATTTGCTTCCACACCGATTAACCTGGTGTGGAACTTCTTTTCATCTGTCAAAGTAGCCATCTATATCATCCTCGTCATCCTGGTTGCTTCTGCCATCGGGACAATCTTCCCTCAGCAGATGTACATTCCCGTTCCGGTGCCTACAGAAGCGGATGTTGCCCGATTTTACAGTGAAACGTATGGGATATGGGGACAACTTTTTTACCGGCTTGGCTTGCATAACCTCTATTCTTCCTGATGGTTTGTCACGTTATTGGTTATGCTGGGGACCTCTTTGATCATCTGTAGTCTGGACCGGGTCATTCCGCTATACAAGGCTTTGAACAAACCTCGTGTTAACCAGCATCTTTCTTTCTTAAAAGGGCAGAAACTTTTCGGTGAGACAAATTTTGACGGCACGGCAGACTCTAGAGCGTTACTGGAACGTTCCGAGAAATTGCTCAAGAAAAAGGGTTATCGAATATTTCAGAGTGGTGAAGCGATCCTTGCAGAGAAAGGACGCTTCAGTCGTTGGGGCCCTTACGTTAATCACATCGGGTTGATTATTTTTCTCATCGGGGTATTGATGCGCAACATTCCCGGATTTTACCTGGACACGTATGTCTGGGTCAGAGAAGGAGAAACGGTGGCATTGCCGGACACGCCCTATTACATAAAAAACCTTGGTTACAAGACGGAGTATTGGAAGGAGGAAGAAATGGCGGAAAAGTTAGATTTGAAAGGCGGCACAATTCCAAAGAATTACCAAACAGACGCGGTACTTTACCTCAACAAGAACACCGAGCTTCCTGGGGCCAACCCTGATCTTGTAGAAATACAGAGAGGACCGATTGTAGTCAACCACCCTATGAAGTATGACGACATCTCTTTGTACCAATCTGGCGTGCAGGAGATGGAACTGGGCGCACTTAATTTCAGTTTGATCGATAAGGAGGCGGGAAACAAAAAGCTTGGCACAATCAAGTTGGACTTGTATGAGCCTAAACCTGAGCAATTGGTGACCGATGGGGTAAAAGTACGTGTTTTGGACTATTTTCCGAACTTTTATCTAGACAATAACGGTAAGCCGCTACAAAGAGCAACCTGCCCAAAAATCCCATGTTTGCGATCGAGGTCCAATCCGTAAAAGAAAATATAAGGGAGAAAATGGCGTACCTTAGTGGACAGGTCATTTTGAAGGACAAGAATGGCCGTTTTGGTTTGGAAATCGAAATGCCTGATTTCGTAGATATTTCCGGTATCATGGTACGTAAAGACAGGGCTGTACCGCTGATATATTTCGGCGCGTTCATTTTCATGGTAGGGGTGGTCATGGGCTTTTTCTGGCAGCACCGCCGCATCTGGATCCAACTCGGGGACGGGCACCTGTACCTGGCAGGCCACACCAACAAAAACTGGTTCGGAATGCGCCGGGAAGTTCAGGCTTTCATGGAAGAGATGAAGCTGTCGATTTCATTAGAGGACAAAACAAAGATGTAGGGTAACTAAAGAAGGGAGATGGAGTTGATGCTCGTCCAAGTAAGTGAATGGCTATTGGATATCGCCTTCGCACTCTATGTGATCTCATCGGCTTGTTTCGCCTTTGTATTGACAGGAAAGAACTGGAAAGGAAGAGATCCAAAAGAACATGAACAGCGCATTGGCAGGCTGGCATACTGGATAGCTGTCGTCGGTTTTCTCGCACAGGGGGGATATATTGTTAGCCGGTGGATTGCAGGGGGACACAGCCCTACCAGTAATATGTTTGAATTTATGGCGTTTCTAGACTTTTGTATAATCCTCGCATACCTTATCATTTATCGGATTTATAAATTGACAGTCATTGGTGCATTCGTGCTTCCACTCGGCGTCATTATGCTGGGGTATGCATACGTGTTTCCGAAGGAAGTGACGCCACTTATTCCGGCGCTGCAAAGTTACTGGCTGCAAATTCATGTAACCACGGCTGCTCTAGGAGAAGGGATTCTGGCTGTCGGGTTTGCTGCAGGTTTGATGTATCTGATCCGAACCGTGCCCCAGGATACGGCGACCAAAGGGACACGATGGCTGGAGATCGTGCTGGCTGTCGTATTGATGTTGGTTGGGTTTATTATCATGGATTCAACATTTGTCCGTCTGGATCAAAAAACAGTGTTTGAAATGCCCAAGCAAGAAATGGACAATATGGGGCAACTGACGAATGTGACCGTGGAATATACGCTTCCAGCTATTGTGGCCCCGGCTAACTCCAAGATTGTCAAACCAGGTCCGTTGTCGCCATGGTTCGAGGCCCCCGCTTGGATGGATGGGAAAGACGCAGCGAGGAAACTGAACACGATGGTCTGGTCTATCCTGTCGGGCATAGTGCTCTACGGAGGGCTTCGGTTGTTCTTCCGTAGACGCTTGGGATCGGTGATGCAGCCTTCGCTTGCAGGTATTGATCCAGAATTACTGGATGAGATCAGTTACCGTGCTATCAGCATCGGTTACCCGGTGTTCACGCTCGGTGCTCTCATTTTCGCGATGATATGGGCAGAGGAAGCGTGGGGCCGTTTTTGGGGATGGGACCCCAAAGAAGTATGGGCTTTGATAGTATGGTTGTTTTACAGTGCCTACCTTCACTTGCGACTGTCCCGTGGCTGGATCGGAGCCAAATCAGCGTGGATGTCAGTCATTGGTTTCGTCATCATCCTAATCACCTTGGTGGTTGTCAATCTTGTCATTGCTGGCCTACACTCCTATGCGGGTATGTAGTGGAAACCAGTTCTTCATATTCTCTACACAATCTTTGGGTATGATTATCCCCAAGATTACTTTCCGAGGGGGATTACTGCATGAAAAAGGTTGTTTTTGCATCGCTTCTCATCCTTTCGCTAGTGGTAAGCGCGTGTTCAGCATCTGATAAGCAAAACGGGGATATGCAGAATATGGACCATTCCAACATGCAAAATATGGATCACTCCAACATGAACAACAATGATACCTCCAAGAAATGAGAAAAGGACTCCTCGGGTAAGGACCCGGGGAGTCTTCATTTTATCTACCATATTTGTTTTTGGAAGCACTTTTAATAACCAAGGACCGGCACCTCAGAACACGGACTCAGCAGAGTGTCAGTGATATGGGATATTTCTAGGGTACCTCCACTACAAATGGTACGACGAATACTTTGTTGTTTTGTTGAAACTGTCCCCAGATCTTATAGACGCCGGAGTTGGGAAACAAAGTTCCAAATTTGGCTTCAGGTCCCGTTGTGTTTTCTTCCAACGGATGATTATGGATGTACTTCTCCACATCGGAACTGATGATGACCACATGACCGATAGCTCCCAAATACGGTTGCAGATTGGTGATTGGCTGCTTGCTGGCTGCGTCTCTAAAAGAGAATGTCATCGTCGCTTCTTGTCCGGACTGCAATTTGTCAAAGGATAACGTAACTTCTTTTCCCTCTACGATTTTGGTCAGATTCATTTCCGGCTGAAGTGGACGAGGGGAGGGAGCTTGACCGGATACGGTAATCCACTGGCTCTTCGTTTTAGGTTCTCCGCCGCTCGGAATAAAGTCTGCGATCAGCTTGTAATCGCCACCCGTAGGGAAAGTCATCGTAACGGTGAACAATCCTTTCCCTCTGTTCTCGGGATGAAGATGTTGAAATGTGGATAGGTCTTTACTGACCACAATCAAATGCATCTCTTTTTCATGGTTAATCTCAAATTTTTCGATTGGTTTTCCCGTGTTGTCTTGTATCTGAATGGATATTTCTTCTTTCTGATTGCTTTGAAGTGATTGGTTGCTAAACTCAGACCGCCTGTACTTGTGAACTGTTGGTCGTCTCGTTACCCCCTGTTGCTGGTTGATTATGCTGGGCGTGGTCTTGTGCCGGTTGTTGCGGTTGGGCGGCATTGGGGGTACATGCGCCTAGGGCAAGCGCATAAGCATAGATGACAATACTTGTGAATTTATTCATTGGACTCAACCTCCATACTTCACTTTCTTGTTCGCATTTAGCATGGTCGTATTCTGGTGTTTCATTCCCGGTTAGGGGGAGCAAGAGTGGATAAAACATGGAGGGATGGGAAAAGTAAAAGTAAAAATGGAGATGTTGCTGCTTGGATGAATTGTTGTATCTGATCGCATTAGTGGTCGGAAGCACAGTTACTTATTACATATATCGTTATCAAAAGGAAAAACGAATGAATGCGAAAGAAAAAGGTAAACGGTAGGTTGTAACCCCAGATAAAAAAATTAAAAGAACTTATGGTATTGAATACCCTACTGGGGTATTGTATTATTAAGACACAATCGTTTTGCCAATGGAGGTGTTGACCTGTATGAGCACGGCAACCACGGCCAAAGAGGCGAATGAAAGAAGTGCAACATTGAATATCGAGGGAATGACCTGCGCTTCCTGCGCAATCCGAATTGAAAAAGGGCTTGCCAAGATGGAAGGAGTCAAGCAAGCAAACGTCAACTACGCAATGGAAAGAGCAACAGTCACGTACGATCCGTCAAAGGTAGACGTGACCGCCCTACAAGCAAAAGTGAATGACCTCGGGTATAAAGTATCGACTGAGAGAGTGGATTTGGATGTTACAGGCATGACCTGTGCGGCATGTGCAGCTCGTATTGAGAAAGGCTTAAAGAAGCTACCTGGCGTGATCGATGCAAACGTCAACTTAACGATGGAAAGGGCGACAGTCCACTACAATCCGGGTGAAATCAGTCCCGGACAGATGATCGAAAAAATCAAGGATTTGGGGTACGGAGCCAGTCAGCGTGAAGAAACAGGCATAAAAGAAGACGAACGGGGAAAAGAAATCAAGATTCAAAAGACGCGCTTCTTTGTCTCGGCTGCATTGTCTTTGCCGCTTCTCTATACCATGGTAGCTCATCTAGGGTTGCCTGGCTTTTACATGCCGCATTTCTTAATGAATCCATGGGTTCAATTTACTCTAGCCACACCGGTGCAATTTATAATCGGATGGCCCTTCTATAGAGGAGCCTACAAGGCGTTAAAAAACGGCAGCGCTAATATGGATGTCTTAGTGGCATTGGGTACCTCTGCCGCGTACTTCTACAGTTTCTTTGCCAGCCTTGCCGGACGAACGGATAAGCTGTATTACGAAACGAGTGCCGTACTGATTACGTTGATTATCCTTGGCAAACTTTTCGAGGCGCTCGCAAAAGGGCGGACATCGGAAGCGATCAGAAAGCTGATGGGGCTTCAAGCTAAAACAGCTACTGTGATCAGGGACGGGAAGGAAATGGTGATCCCCCTTGAAGAAGTCGTGGTAGGAGACAGCACCCTAGTCAAGCCCGGCGAGAAGATTCCGGTAGACGGGGTGGTAAAGAGCGGTACATCCGCTGTCGACGAATCAATGCTTACAGGCGAAAGTGTCCCTGTCGACAAAAAGGCAGGAGACCCAGTAATCGGTGCCACGATAAACAAAAATGGCGTATTGACGATTGAAGCGACAAAGATCGGTAAAGATACGGCGCTGGCCCAGATTATTAAAGTGGTGGAGGAAGCACAAGGCTCAAAGGCACCCATTCAACGGATGGCCGATAAAATCTCGAGTATTTTCGTTCCCATCGTGGTGGGGATCTCAGTCATTACCTTTATTGTTTGGTATTTCTTCCTGGAGCCAGGTAACTTTACGGCAGCACTCGAACCAGCGATTGCTGTATTGGTGATTGCATGCCCCTGTGCGCTTGGATTGGCCACTCCTACTTCTGTAATGGTAGGTACCGGAAAGGGGGCTGAACTTGGAATCCTATTCAAGGGCGGCGAACATTTGGAGGCAGCCCATAAACTGAACACGATCATTCTCGACAAAACTGGTACCATTACCAAAGGAGAGCCTTCGTTAACCGATGTGATCGCTCTCGGTAACAATTCTGAGTTGGATCTACTGACTTTGGTTGCTTCTGCTGAAAAAAATTCCGAGCACCCACTGGCCCAAGCTATCGTGAAAGGGGCCGAAGCCAGAGGAGTGACATTGTCTCCTGTGACCAACTTTGAAGCGATCCCTGGTTTTGGTTTGCAAGCACAAGTGAACGATCAACGTCTCTTGATCGGAACGAGAAAATTAATGAAGCGTTATGACATTGATACCTCTTCGGTGGAAAATCAGATGCAGCACTTGGAAGACCAGGGAAAAACCGCGATGCTGGTTGCAATAAACGGCGCGTTGTCCGGAGTTGTTGCAGTTGCTGATACATTAAAAGAAAGCTCGAAAGAAGCGATCGCCCAGCTTAAAAATCTCGGGCTTGAAGTGGTCATGATTACGGGTGACAACCAACGGACAGCTCGTTCTATTGCACAACAGGTTGGAATAACTCAGGTTCGAGCGGAAGTTCTACCTGAGGACAAAGCGAAAGAAGTGGAAGCATTCAAGCAGCAAGGCAAAAAAGTGGCGATGGTGGGTGACGGGATTAACGATGCTCCCGCCTTGGCAACGGCTGATGTCGGAATGGCTATTGGGACTGGTACTGATATTGCCATGGAGGCAGCCGATATCACATTGATGCGCGGCGAACTCACAAGCATCCCGCAAGCCATTACACTTAGCCACAAAACAATGCAAAACATTAAACAAAACCTGTTTTGGGCACTTTTCTACAATAGCGTCGGCATCCCGATTGCAGCAGCAGGTCTGTTAGCACCTTGGGTTGCAGGTGCAGCAATGGCTTTCAGTTCTGTCTCCGTTGTCCTAAATGCATTACGACTAAAGCGGGTAAAGATCTGACGAACTTTATAGTCGGTAGCATACTGCAATTCAAGTGTTTATAAACCTCATTAGATGAAAAGGAGAGATTGATTATGAGCACAGTTACTTTGAACGTACAAGGAATGTCTTGCAATCACTGCGTGAACTCTATCGAAGGGGCACTCAATAAACTGGAGGGTGTACAATCAGCAAAAGTTTCCCTTGCAGATAATCAGGTAACCGTTACATTTGATGAATCTGCTGTCTCGTTGGATAAAGTTAAGGAAACCATTGAAGACCAAGGGTATGATGTTATCTGATGCAGAGATGGAGGAAAGGCTGCGGTTTTTAATCGCGGCCTTTCTTCACAATAAAGACGATCTATTCTGTAAACAGGAGTTGACTGATTGTGGAAAGCTGCTGTCAGCCCACTACACAAGCGAATTCAAGAGTTACTCTTTGCCCAACCTGCCATGAAAATGGTCGAAGTGTTCCTATCATCACGTTGAAATCATTGCTTAAGCCTGATGCGCTTTCCATGATGCATCCAAAGTTGAAATATTTCTTTTGTTCCACGTCAACCTGTGAAGTGGTGTATTACAGTGAAGCCAACACTTTCAAAACCCAGGATATGAAAGTACCTGTGTTCCAAAAGGATAATCGAGTACAAGTACCTGTCTGTTACTGTTTTGGATGGACGAGAGAGCGCTTGAACCATGCAGTCGAAGAAAAAAACGATCCTATCCAATTTATACGTGAGCAGGTCAAAGCCGATCGCTGTGGTTGTGAAGTGAATAATCCGCAAGGGGCCTGTTGTTTGGGCAACGTCACATCTTTTATCTGGGAAATTGAAAAAAAGAAAACACTATCATGTCGGGGAGGCATTACGAATGAATCGTGTAAAGTTCGCAGTCAGTCCTGAAATCAGGGTAGGAGGCGCTGTTTTTACTCCAAAGGATATGGTGGCTATCGGAGAGATTGTAGGGGAAGACGCACAAATCGAGCTGACGACCTTTCAGCAATTGATTGTAGAAATGAGTGAAGAAAAGGCTGATGAGGCCAAACAGGCGCTGCGAGATTTTGGTTTATGTGTGTATGAAGTCGGTTCTGTCGTAAAGAACTTGTCAGTTTGCACCTTTTGTAAAGGTGCAGAGGTTGAGGGGCTTCAGGCAGCAAGAGATCTGAACGAAACGATCGCAGGAATGCCGGTACCCTTCACGATGAGAGTTGGCTACACAGGTTGTCCCAATGCCTGTGGGGAACCGTTGGTTAAAGATATTGGGATTGTGAAGCGGAAAGATATGTTTGAAATTTACATTGGCGGTCAGTCAAAATCAATGGAAGCGAAAACGGCTGATCTGTTGGTTGATCAAGTTCGAGAAGAAGAACTATCAACGGTAGTCAAAAGTGTGATTACTTTGTATCAAGAGAAAGGAAAGAAACGGGAGAAGTTTTCCAAGTTTGTACAGAGATACGGGGTAGATAACATTCGTAAAGAATGCGGCCTGTAAACGGTATTGTTATACGATGAACATATGTGAAGCAGAAATCCATCACTTAAATGTGATAATAAAATCAGAACATAATAAAGTATTTCGTGAATAAAAACCTAAAAAAATTACACTTTGGCGATTGGGGAAAGCCACAGAATACGGTCATGCGAATTGCCTTTCCATCCAATTTATTACTGGATGGTTTTGAAACAACGACATATAACATGAACGGGCTGCTGTCATACTTAATGAGAGTTGCAGGTTTTGTTTAAATAGACGAAATGCTCCATTACAATATAAATTACATTCTCTCTATAACGGGGAGGAAACCATAAAAATGTCTGTTCAAAGGATAGAAATTGTGTTCAAGGGGAAAGGAACATTGCCTTTCCCCTTTTCGATTATCCTGCCATTTTGCGGCAATGCTCTGCACACACTCTGCAGACTTTGGCACACTCCTGGCAGTGGGGATCCTTGAACATCTCACAATGGGTAGCACACTCTTCGCAGATCGTGGCACAAATGCTGCACATCTGCTTTGCGTATTGGCTGTTTCGTGACATAAATTGCACGGAAAGAGCGCAGATATCGATGCAATCGCGCAGAGTTTGAATGCACCTGGTTCTGTTTTGGGCATCTGGCTCTTGAAGGCAGGCTGTGAGGCATTGTTCACAGGCTTGAAGACATTTCATACACGCCTCAATGCATTGTTGATACGTGTTCGAAATGGTAACGGGCATGATTAAACACCTCCTTTCCGGGATTCAAATGTAGTATGAATCAATCTTGAGGATGTATACCGGTGTTCTTCATAATTCCCTCAAAAAAGGATCGTAAAATACCTGGATAAGAAAGTTATCGCATAGGGCGGAGGGAAAGATATGGATTGGTATTTGTATTTGTACCAACTAGGCTCCTGGTTTGCCAAGCCATTTACTAGCTTATACTTTGGAATGGGGGAACAAGCACCATTGATCGGAGCGCTATTACTCGGGATTATTGGAGCATTTGCCCCTTGCCAGTTGTCGGGGAACGTCGCTGCTTTCACCGTGTTTGGAAAAAATCTGATTAATAAAGGTACATTCGGCTATAATCTTGTGCTGTTTATTCTAGGAAAAATCGTGGTCTACTCAGCCTTAGGCGGGATCGTGTACATGTTTGGGGAGCAGCTTTCTACACAAGCCATTCCAGTATTCCAGTGGGCAAGGAAATTACTCGCCCCATTGTTCCTCCTGATCGGTTTGTTTATGCTGGGATGGATTCGATTGCCTTTTTTCCGGACGCAATCGTTCTTAAAAAAAATGGAGCAGTTTACAGATCGTTTTCATGGAGGAATGCAGTCGTTCCTTCTTGGCTTTACGTTTTCGCTAGGATTTTGCCCGACGATGTTTTGGCTGTTTTTTGGTCTTGCGATGCCGTTAATGCTTTCCAGTTCAGTTGGGCCTCTGCTTCCTGCTGTTTTTGCCGTTGGGACCACTATTCCCTTAATGATTGTCCTGCTTACATTCGTAGCAGCGAGTGGCAGACCGATTATTATGAAACAGTATAGGAAAATGGGTTCTCTCACTCAAAAGCTCGCCGGCGTGATCTTTATCCTATTGGGAATCTCCGACTTCTTTACGTTTTGGTGATTTGGGAGAACTTTAACAAATGAGGGATACGCATGAAAAAAGTACAAGTACTTGTCGTTGATGATGAATGGAACATGAGGAATCTCCTCCGTATCTATCTTGCAAAGAATGGATTCGAAGTGACGGAAGCAAAAAATGGGAACGAGGCTGTAGCGCTGTCCACCCAGCAATCATTTGATCTGATCATTTTAGACATTATGATGCCAGATATGGACGGGTGGGAAGTCTGCCGGCAAATACGTGAAAAGAAAGATACACCAATCATCATGTTGACAGCACGAAACGAAACTAAGGATAAGGTAAAGGGCCTACAGATTGGTGCAGATGACTATCTGGTCAAACCGTTTGAACCGGAAGAATTGCTTGCCCGGGTGTTTGCTCTTCTACGAAGGACGAGTATAACGGAAATGATCCCAGCAAGAAGAATGCTTGTTTACCACGACCTGTCGATTGATCCGGAAGGAAGGCAAGTGCTGATTCAAGGAAACACAGTTGATTTTACGCCTAAAGAATTTGACTTGCTTTTTTCCCTTGCTAGTCAGCCAGGGCGCGTATTCAGTCGAGAAGTACTTTTAGAAAACATATGGGGGCATGATTTTTTGGGGGATATACGAACGGTTGACACACACGTGAAAAACATCCGTGAAAAGGCAAGAAATGCAGGATTATCCTTTAACCCGATCCATACAGTTTGGGGTGTGGGCTACAAATTTCAGGGAATTGATGGACGAAAATGATTGGAAGTCGAATTGTTGTCAAGTTAGGCGGAACTATTATTTTGCTGTTCCTCATTGTGCTTTTGCCCGTTGGGTTCGTTATCGAAAGGATTTTCTCTGGATTCTACTACAATGAAGTACGGGAACAAAATGTCGGTTTGTCAACCCAGTATGCAACTATAATTGCCAATACGAACAATTCCAGTGTAATCCCCATGATTGAAATGATGGCCGGTTTTTCCCAAATCAAATTGTATATCGTCGACAGTCGCGGTCGAATCATCGCAAACTCCGGTATACCGGACCTTGTAAAAGGGACTCTTCTGCCAACGGAAGAGATATTTCCTCTTTCGCAAGGAAAAGCGATTGAAAAAGTTTACATGGAACCGTCAACCGGGAAACGATATCTTGTTTCTGGACAGCCAATCATAAATGAACAGGGATTTTTGGGCGGAGTTTATGTGATGTCATCTATCGAAGGAATTGATCAATCTTTGCAAAATGTAAGGGCCATGCTGCTGTTATCGGGAGTTGGCGCTTTTTTCCTTGCCCTTGGGTTTACCTACATCCTATCCAAGAAATTATCACATCCGTTAATACAAATGGAAAAAGCAGCTCGCAAGATAGCTAAAGGGGATTTGGATACACGGATAACAGTAAGGAGCACATCAGATGAGATTGGATCGTTGGCGCAGGCGATTAATGATTTAGCCTTCGATTTACAACGCGTTCGGGATTCACGCAGGGAGTTTTTTGCAAATATCTCTCATGAACTGCGAACTCCGATCACTTACGTGGAAGGTTATGCAAAAGCGTTGAAAGACAAGATGTATCAATCAGAGCAAGAAAAAGAACAATACTTGGACATCATTTATGAGGAGTCTGTTCGGCTTTCCAATATGATTGGAGATTTGTTTGACCTTTCAAAAATGGATGAGGGAAAAATTTCATTACAGATGGAATGGGTTGATTTGTCCGAAGTGATGGAAGGGGCCATTCATAAATCAGTTTTTCGAGCGAGAAAGAAGGGCCTAGATATTGAGTATAGCGTCCAGGATAGACTACCACTCGCCTATTGCGATGGAAACAGGATGACACAAGTTTTTATCAATTTGCTGGATAACGCAATCCGGTATACAGAAAAAGGCCGAATATCTGTTACGATGTGGCAAGAAGAAGATGGAATCAAGATTGCCGTTACAGATACCGGGATGGGAATTCCCGAAGCAGAACTTCCATATATTTTTGACCGTTTTTATCGTGTAGAAAAGTCACGTTCACGTCAATATGGTGGAACAGGGCTAGGTTTGGCAATCGTGAAGAACCTGGTTGAACTTCAAGGAGGGACGATTTTCGTTACCAGCGAGTTAGAAAAAGGAACTCGGTTTGAGTTGACGTTTCCAAATGTGGCTGAAACCGAGAAAAGGGGGGAAGACAGGTGAGATGGATTGATTGGATCATGGTTTCCCTTATGATAGTAATCGGCCTGTCCTGCCTGACGATGTCGGCTACTTGGATGGCGAGTCCGGATTCCATTTTTGCTTACGTAAAAACACTTTTTAAAATTTGCTTCTGGATTAGTGTACCAGTCATTACCGCAGCCATTTTTTATGTACTGATGAAAACGAAAAGAAATCAAGACGATTAACAGCTGCGTCACCATTTCTTCAAAAATTCCTCAAGGTTTGAACAAACCCTTCCCCTATACTAACCGTGTAGCTATCAATCCACAAGGAGGAATTCATAATGCAAAAGAAGACGAAACTGATCTTGGTGTTCTCTATACTAGCTCTTCTGATCGTAGGTCAAGTTTCTTTTGCTGCCGAATCCGACATCGATAACCCGTCCATGATGAACGGCATGACGAATATGATGAAGATGATGGATGAACAAAGTATGATGAATATGATGAATACGCCCGAAGGACAACAGATGATGCAAAGTTGCAACAAGTTCATGGCAGCGTATAACGCCAAGAAAGATGAGGGAATGAAACAGTAAATGTAGTAGTGAAAAAACCAGTATCCATTTGTGAAATCGGATACTGGTTTTTTGCTCTCATCTTTAAAACAATTTATCGGGCTTCTTTTATTTGTTTGTTCTCCATAATTTCTTCATTACTTAATTGTATGCTATATTCCGGTTCAGCAAATGGAAGCATTTTATCCATTGTACCGGTAATGAAATAATCCACATAATGGAATATGTTTTGGGAGGTACGATAAAGTGTGAAAAAAGTTTGGTTAGTTTCACTCGTTGCTCTTGTCGCCGCAGTAAGTATTTTCGTGATGTACCTTTTTAACATGCAAGAAAAGACATTGCAGGTGATCAGTTCTGAAACATTGACAGAAATGTTAGAAAAAAAGATGGATATGGTTATCGTCGACCTTCGGGAGCCGGAACTATTTGCAAAAGGGAGGATACCCACCGCTATTAATATCCCTTTCGTAGATATTAAAACGAAGTATACAAGCATTCCTAAAGATAAGAAAATTGTGTTTGTTTGCCATACTGGACGTATGGGAACAGAAAGTGGAAATTTTTTACTGCAAAATGGTTATAAGGATGTTTATAACCTTGAGGGCGGCATGGCTAAATGGAAGGGGCAAATCGAGCAATGATTTGTTATGAGATGGGAACGTGAAAGCGTGACCATCTTTTTTTATGAAAATGGCGAGGTGTGAAGTACAGGATAAGGCTTCAGTTTATCGAGCATCAGAAGAACCTCATTTATCTTGGCCCACCAAGCGGGGGAAAACACACTTGGATGTCACACTGGGGTTAGAAACGACAAAATGTTTTCCATCATCGCAAATCCCCTGACAAGAAAGTGTGGAACCGGAAACACAACCTTAAGAAGACGAAAATTTTTTGTTCGGACTCTCGGTCCGATAACATGTGCTGTTAAGGTTATCCAAACAGTTTTATTACCAGAGTCGAACCACCGCAAAAAAACCACGTACTGGCCGATTCCACTTCAGTATGAAGGATATTATAGATCAAACAAGAAAGGCTATTAGCTCGTGACTGGATACAGTCAAGAGTGTTTAATTACCTTGCGGAACAGATGCATAACAGCTTACATGTGAAAATGTGGAATGAAAAGATCGAATTTATTGAATTACGTTTCCACTCCCCTCTGAACATATCGTATACATAGTTTGTCTTCTTACGCAAAAAATACAAGTAACACTACAGGGAGGAATACGCATGAGAAGACTTGCTATACCCTTCACCGCCCTAACTGTTCTGGTAATGTGGGGATGTGTGCCAAATGCAATGCAACCGTCAGATCAAACAAAGATCGCTGCAGAGAATCAGGCGCCAGCCAAGACAAATCCTAATAATGAAATTCTTACTACCCAAAAACTAAGAAAGCTGCCTGTACTTACGGAAACAGATGCCATTCGGCCAACAGGGCATGTCCACGAATACAAAATTGAGGCCAAGCCTGCTCGTTGGGAGCTTGTGTCCGGAGTACAGACGGACGCTTACACGTTAAACGGAACGGTTCCCGGTCCTACCATTCGCGCCAAGGAAGGGGACACCATCCGTGTCATTCTCAAAAATAGTCTGCCGGAAGAAACTGCCATTCATTGGCATGGTTTGCACGTTCCCAACAAGATGGACGGGGTGCCATCCTTCACCCAACACGCTGTGAGACCGGGTGAGACGTTTACCTACGAGTTTGTAGCCAATCACGCGGGAACCTATATGTATCACTCACATTTCAACAGCATCCCGCAGATTGACAAAGGTCTGTACGGATTGTTGATCATCGACCCGCAGAACCAGGGTCCGTTGAAACACGACCGGGAGTTCACCATGTTGTTTGGAGGGTGGAACGTCCCGAACAAGTCTGGGGGACAACAACATCAAACCAAAAACGACCATATGACAGGAATGTCTAAAGGAGAGCCAAACGGGCAAAAACATAAAGGTAACGTCAGAAGCATGATGCAACATGGTAGTAAAAACAAAGACCAGCAGAAAAACCCTCATGAGGGGATGATCATGCCACCGACAGAATCCCCGAAAGACAACTCAGGCAGTACAGTTATGGGGATGGATTACAATTACTGGACCATTAACGGCAAGTCGTTTCCAGACACCGATCCAATTGAGGTAAAAATGGGAGATCTAGTTCGTATACGTCTGGCTAACATCAGTAATGGCATCCATCCAATGCACTTGCACGGCCACGATTTTCGCATCATCGCAAAGGATGGACATCCTATTGCCAATCCCCTCATTGCGAACACGATTACGGTAAATCCGGGCGAGACCTACGACATCGATTTTATTGCCGATAATCCTGGAGAATGGGTTTTCCATTGTCATGAACTTCACCACACGACAAACGCCGATGTGGAACCGGGGGGACTGATGGTTCTCGTCAAATACGTCAAATAACATCAAAAGAGACACTTTGTTTCCGCACAAGGTGTCTCTTCCTTCTGCGCAGGATAAATTTTCATGAAAAGGATTGAAATATCGATACGAAATCGTGGTAGCGCCTTTTGTTTACCCGTGTAATCGCGATTGTCCCAGCAGTAATTGTGACATCAATTTATGGTGTCTTCATATTTTCCTCACAACTTGAGGTTACAATGAAGACCAAGGTACTTTAGAAAGGAGTGTTCGATTACATGGAATGGTTGTCTATATTGACCCTATTGGCTTGTCCGTTAATGATGCTTATTTGCATGAAGGGTATGAATCACAATCATAAAGGGCATGTGAGCTCTATAAAAACGGATGATCCGATAGATGTTAATGAATTGCAAATGAAGATTAAAGAACTGACGGAAAAGAATAAACGATTGTATCAGGAGGTTCAAGACTTAAAAGGACAAAAAAATGAAAAATCTGCTGCATCCAGTGATCTTAGAGGAGAGGGAAATGCACCGGTCTTCGTACAAATTAGACACCACGGACAAAATTTTTAAATGTGAAGACTGATGTAGCAAATGATCCATAATTGTTCTTGGCTATGGCTTCTATTTACGATAGGCGCCAGCTTGTTTTTTGTAAAGGCAAATCAATGTCATCGAGGTGTAATTGCTCGGGCGCGCCAAAAAAAGAATTGCCCCCCTTAGCGGATATCTTTATCAGTTTGATAACAGCGAAAATTTTTCATCGGAGGGAATGACATAATGTTAAGGAAGTGGAATAGTAGTATCGTTACAAAGGCAAGATTATTTGTAAAAGCGCCCGTCAAACGGGATATTCTCGATATACAGTTAGTCGGAATTTTCGATCAGAAGGTATTCCTGAAAGGAAGCTTCGCAGGTCTTATAACTCGAAACTGGAAACAAAGGGCAAAGTCGAGTCCAATATGTGACAGTGAATAGGAATTATGTCAACATGCTTCCAGGATTGAAAGGACGCTTATCTATATCCCTGGAAATTTCAGAAAAATATCCTACTTAGACTAGTAAGGGTAATAAAAGCAAAAAGCTGCGTAGTACGTTAGTGGAATCCGCACGTGCAGCAGCAAAAAAGAAAGAAATCTTTTAGCAACTCATTACCATCGAGTTGTCACCCAATGAGGAAAGAATCGGGTTGTTTTTACACTATCTTACGAGCGATTATTGTAATGATGACATGTAAGCAAACCTACATCGAATTAGGACCAGGATACTTTGAGACATACAACTAAATATAGGCCCTACGTTTCCAAAAAAGGTTTTATTAACGGTTTGGAATCTGATTTGGAACAGTATGTTTCTACGAGATGCCTGCGAAGAGTTGGAAGTTGCTCCCGTTCGATTACACGAATTCTTTTCCATCTCCTTCAAATTTGTATCCCCTCTCCTCTTCGCTTCATCTCAATCTTTTTATACATCAACGCCGAAACAAACAGGAATACACACGTAATCAACGAACCTAGCGGCAACATTACGACGATTTCATCAGGGAAGACAAACGGGAGCAGTGGAAAGGCGTAAACTGCTGGAATACGGATGCCAACAATACGCAGCAGAATAAGCATCAAAATCATATCTAAGAGCGTTACCAATATCCACGAATCGATAGCAAAGTACAACAGCGTTCCGACAGTCGCAGATATTGTCAACACAAGTCCTTGTTTAAAAGCCATTTTTCCGTTGTACATTGGCTTCTGGAGTGACTCATATACAACAACGAGAATCGGCGGAATAACTGCCAGTTGATAGCCAACGAGCCAGCATACTCCAATCCACATGAAAATCAGCACTAAGAACACTAACATGTACTTGTACTGTATCATCACTTTCTTCTCAAGTCCTCTATTCAACCCAAATACGAGTACCCCAAGCATCAATATGAAGGTAAAAATGAAAACTGAAATAATAAAAGACCATTCGTTTGCATTCGTCACCACCGGTAGTAAGCCCGTTGCAATTGACGGTCCCAAGTTCGATTGAATGATCCGTAAAAAAAGCATCATCAGAATGAGGGTAAGGCTTACTTTACCTATATAAGTAATGTGTATTTGATTCACTACGAAACCGATCGCAGCAGTGATGGACGGAGCAAGAAAAATCTTCGAAGGTTGCCTGATCTATCCCGCTTCTCGGTACACCCACATGGCAATCGCCATTGCCGCAACTTCCGGCAAAATAATTTCGGGATCTTTCAACATCACCGAAGCCGTAATCATTGCGATGATGAATGCAAAACTAATGATATATGAAAGAATGGTTACTTTCTTTGAAACAGATGAATCCATGCTTATATGCTCCTTTTGTTTGTATTATTTTCATTATAAAGTTTTTATTATTAGTAGTAATCAAATAGAAATCAACAATGATGCTAATGATATCTCTCAGCTTTCGCAACTCAATGTGCGACAATACCCTTCTAATAACTGGGAAAACTCGAATTTCGGGTCTGTCAAGGTTTTTGTGTAAACTCGATCAACCGATATATGAAAAGGTTTCATCCCCCTAATTGGGACATCTTTTTCGAAGCCAATAAAGTCAAGGGCGTAAGGCGTAGCGGACCCTTGACA
>NZ_JBQCKK010000023.1:0-45996 GCF_051967035.1 Brevibacillus sp. SAFN-007a
ATTAGGCTATATGACGCCTGTTCAGTATCGCCAAGAAGCCCTTAAAATAGTTGTCTGAATTACTGTTGACAATCCACCTGTAGCTTTTTAGAGCTCAGGGTGTAAGCGTCCTACATTTTTCTCAAATGATTAAACAAATGCTATATCATGCGTATAGATTAAACGAATAAAGAAGGCTTCCTTCGTCTCGAGCCTGCCGAAGAAATGATCGGTGATAATGGAATAGACACTCAGTTTAAAACAAAACCAACTTTTTACCCTCTATTTTTTAGAACACTTCCAAAACTTTTTGTTGTAAGAGCATTAAATTCTTACTTTCTTGTTCGTATACACGGTCAAAACGATAACCAATACGCTCTTTCATGCCAGTGGTTTTTCCTGTAACGTGCATTCGACAAATCATGTTGGCCAAAACCGTCCAACATTGGTACGACTCCAAGAAAAGTTCGGCTTCGTCCCAATTGTAATAATTAAGTAATCGATACATGTGGTATCGTGAGTTACCTACCTCTTTTAGATGCTTGTAATAGACGTCAAAGATCTGAAACGCCCTTTCTCCATTATCCTCCACCCATTTGAGCACACCTTCTTTTATTTTCGGAATTGCCTCTAACCCAATTAAAGCCCCTTCGTACCTTACAAATCTATATAACGGATTACCTTCCATCACTTTAATGTAATCTTCAACCACCTTTTTTACATCCACTTCCTTAATTTTATCTTTACTAAGTTGCTCCTCAGGATTCATGTAAATCAATTTGCAGGTAGAACTAACCGTATTTTCAAATACAGAAAAAATAGCTCTTTCTAACTGTTCAATAGCAATCCACCCTTGATAATGATAATAATGATCACAAATTTCAACTGCACCCTCCTGAAATTTAATGATCTCTATCATGTGAATCTCATGAGTTTTTTGATAATAAATACAATAAGGAAGTTCATAAATGTCACACGTAACCCCAACAGTTACTCCATCTTTAATAAGTGCGTTCTTAAAATCCTCTAAATATGAGAGATACTCGGATTCCAAGTAATTGCGTTCAAATAGTGAAATTTCATTGTGAACCTTAATATCGGTCCTTAAATTTTGGTAATAGGGTGTGAGAATGACTCCTTTTTCTGTTTCTTGATACAAAAGACCGGCCTGTTTCCACAGATGAACAATAGGAATTCCTTCTCTATTTAACATTGCTGAAACAACAAGTTGTGAACAGTTTAGGTAAGGGTTTTTATAAACTAAGTTTGACGACACCTTCATTGTTCCCCCTTTAAAAAATGTATTTATTAACTCTCTACAGATGAAGTATTTTCCTGAATCAAAGTAGAATGTCCAAAACATAGTTAAGAAACAAATCAATTTTCAAAGAGGTTTGTTTGAGTGAGTACATTACTCAATCCAAAGAGCTCAGTGAAATATGTCTAATACTATCAACAATCAGTTAGCTCTTTCTCACTTTCAAAGGTGACAGCAAAAATATGCATAAATGGATTGTCCTCTAAACGAATCCCATTAATAAAATATGTTTTTTCTAAATCCACGCAATAATACCAAAGGTTAGGGCGATAAAAATCATTCCTCCCAACTTGTGTATGAAGGTATTCAAAATTGATCGCTAGTTCGTCTCCGAGCGCAGGCACCGTCTCAACAAAATCTGACAGACATACTTTTGCTTTTTTGACTACTACATCATTTTGCAATAAATAAAGATAATCCGAGAGGCTCCCATTACTAGAAACCCCGATAACATGGATTTTTGAAATGAATTGTGAAGGAAAACCTATTGTTTGCCCCTCTAGTTCAATATTGTCTCCTTCTAATTTATAGGTAAAGTGAAAGGGAATGTTTTTATACACAAATTCTCTATCCAGTGGAACCCCCTCGACTGGTAAAGATGACCCCCCCAGACTCAAGTTCCCGTCTTGTACATTTTGTTCTGTCGTAAACCCTCGATTATTTAAATATGGACCGATATTTAACATCCAAAATTTTGACATTCACAGCACCTCATTTAGGGTCCAAACTTCCATTTCACAGCTCATCGTATTAGATAAAAAACTGAAGCAATCATTGCTTTGCTTGATGAAAAAAGTAGACGAAGCAAATTTTCACCCCGTCTACTTTTTTCTAACCCGAATTATTCAAAGGTTAAATTGCTTTTTGCTCAAGTTTGTCGATAGCTTTTTGGTCGTTTTTACGAGTTTTCATGTTAATCACCTCCTTTCCATATTTTATCATATTAACAAATTTTTTCAACTTTTTTAGTTATTAATATTAAAAATTATTGATAATCTTGAAACACTATCCACATTGGTCAAAGTTTCATTGCAGATTTCAAATCCCGAGGTGTTTATAATACCGTTTTTCGAGTTGATAAATTTGTTCTAACATACTTGGAACACTCTCCATTTTTTCCTTATCCCATCGTGAAGTGTAGTGATATCTGAGCATGATAATTCGGATGGAGTTCCAAAGATTGAAAATCTTGTCCCTAATAATCGTAAATTCAGAGTCACCCCCCCATAGCTGATGGCTGCTAAATTTCTCGATTTGTTTACAAAGAATGGTATAGTTAAGGATTGGGATAAATTTGTTTAAATCGCACTTTATTCCATTCTTTGAAAAAATACTTTCCCGCAATTGCCATACCTCATCGATTCCTCTATCTATCTTGTTTTTATTTACCTGTACATTGTTTCGGTAAATTGTTTGATAACGTTCCAGGCTTTCATCGATAAAACCAGATTCATTATCACCATCTAAGAAAAACTCGTAATATGTTGGCATATTTGCATAAGGAGCGTAATTACGCACAAATCCTTCATAGGCAGTGACTAGATCATCGTAAGAAATAAATCGTTCTTTGTACGTTAAACTCTCCAGAGAATCATGTTCAAAAACTGTAAATAATCGGGTGTCATCATTAAAACCAGTTAGCAGAAGAGAATGCATCCAATGAGTTCTCTTGAATGTGTCCTTTCTAATTGATTCATGGAAGCAATCCACCCAAATAATGATGGGGTTACCCTTTAAAAGTCCCTTTCTGATCTGCTGTACCAAAGAAGATATTTCGTCAACGTATTCGTTCGGATCCATGGCAATTTGTCTAGAAAATGTTTCTAATAGACGAATATCTTCTACAGGCACCGTAAATTCCGATTGTTTCGCTGAACGATGGCACTTTGTTCGAACCCCTATTCTTTGTTCCTGAAGTAATTCCCTTACCGTCCTCTCGAAAAAGTGGCTATTTTCATTTAAACTCAACTCATTAAAGTTATAGAAAAAGATGTCATTTGCATAAAAACCTTTTTTTGATTTTTGGAATAATGTAAGTACCGGAAATAAGGAGTTGTGAAAACAATCCTTGTAGAAAACATCATTAAAAGGCTTTATTTGATTTACTTTGGTTGAGTGGCAAGTTGAAAGTTTACTTGATTTTCCTAAATCTGAATCAACTAATTGGTTCGCGATTGCACTGGCTGCACTTTGTGAATCAGTGGCTTCACAGCTTTCTTTACATAGTTTTCTTTCTACATATCGGGCTAGATCGTTAACGGTTCCGAACTCGTACAAATCAAGCAGCTTAATCGGTAACTGATGATTTTCCATCTCAAGTTCTACTTTCACAGCCAAAATCGAGTTTCCACCCATGTCCAAAAAATTCTCATAAACATTTATCTTTTCCAAGCCCAAGGTGCTGGATAAAATACCTGCGATACGTTTTTCTAAATCCGAATATTCATTTTCTTCCCGCCCTGTTAGAGTTACTTGAGTAAAGGAAACAGGGGTCTCCGCCTCAAGAGAAGAGGGTCTCTTTAGTGTACTGACCTTTTCTTTGATAGGAGCAGATAAACTAAACAGCAAGGAACCGTCTGTCAAAGATGGATGCTGATAATTAAGCTCACCTACGATAATTCGATCGACTCGTTTTCGAAGAACGGTATCTAAAACAGCGATCGCATTTTTCGTAGTGAGACTATAGAAAAGGTCTTTGTCCATCTCAATTTGATAATTCACGGCCATTCCTGTCTCATTCCATGCTGGCCAGTTGATTGTTAACGTCCGTAAACCCAACCGATTTCGAAAAGAAGTGAATGAATCGAGAAAACAGTTTGCGGCTGTATAGTCACCTTGACCGGCGCCCGCTAATAATGACGTGATGGACGAAAACATGACGAAAAAGTCTAATGTATCGTTCTCAGTTAATTTGTGTAGCAGCCACGTGCCTAGAACTTTAGGGGAAATTACCCTGTTAAAAGACTCCTTTTCTCTCCTTACAATAAACTGATCTCCAGCAACTCCTGCACCATGGAAAACCCCATTGATCTTTCCAAATTTCTGTCGTATTTCATGCAGTAATGAGGATAATTGGTCTTTATTTGAGACATCTGCAGGACGAATGTGAATTGTAGAACCATTGCTCTGAATTTCTTTCAAAATAGCAATCTTGTTCTTGAGTTTCTGATCACTTGAAGAATTTAAAATATCGGTCCAGGTTTCTTGTGATGGAAACTCAGAACGCTGCGTAAGAACGAGATGCACATTTTTTTGAGTTGAGAGATACCTTGCTGTTTCAAGGCCAATTCCTCCCGTTCCACCCGTAATGATATACACCCCTTGTTCTTTAATCTCCAATCCACTGTCATCAATATTACTAAAATCTACTGTAATTAACTCTTGGACATACCTATCTCCATCTCTGTACGCAGTCAAATACATGGGATTCTGTGCAGTCAATTCATCGACAACCACACTTACATTGGATCTGTCGTCTAAATCAATACATCTGCAAGTCACTTTCGGAAATTCCTCATGTATTACTTTACCCAGACCAAAGAATGCTGCATTCAAAGGGGAGATTTTCTCCTCCTTTTGGTTAACTACATGGGCATATTCCGACACCAAAATTATCTCCATAGGTTTTTGGAATCTGCTCGCCGCTAATGCTTTCATGAGTCGAAATAAGCTGTTAACTCCTCTATTCTGATCTTCAATTAAATCATTATCTAGCAGGACCGCGTGTTTTTTATCCGAGAGGGTTTGTAAGTGAACAATATAAGATATCTCGGTTTCTTTTACACTTTCTAAAACTCTGCTATAATCTAGTTCCGTTAAACCGGTGACAAGTTTACCTGAATCATCTATAGAAAAATGACTCCCAAGTTCGACTTCTATTATCTTAAGTCCTGATTTTTTGAATGCATGTACGATGTCCTCGCTCTTCTGCCCACTCCCTTTAAAAATCAATACACATTTTTTTTCAACAGTTGCTGTTTCCCTTTTTTCTAGGAATTCCTGTTTCCAACTCATATCAAAGTACATATCTTTTCTTCGTTTCTTTAGTTGATCTAACTGGTCTTTGTTAACTTTCTTTATCATGTAATCTTCTATCTCTACCAGTACGTTCCCTAATGGGTCAATTAACGTGATATCAAATGCAGCCACCTCAGGATTTTTACGATCCTCATTTTTATACCTTACATAGCTATAAAACTTTGTTGGCAGTCGATCATAGATAGTTACTTTTTTGTATGCGAAGGGTAAATACAGGTCTTCTCCAATACTTCTAAGCGCAACGTTAGCTGCTTCATCTAATAGAGCTGGATGAAGATAGAAGCGTTCTATTTCCTCTCTGTACCTTTCATTCATATCTATTACCGCAAATACCCCATCAATACCAGCCTGAATACTGTGTATACAATCCCATCTATCTCCCGTTTCGATTTCATCTCCATGTCGGTAGGAATAAGTCTTCAACTGTCCTCCTGAACATGATTCTTTTATTTTCGCAATATCACATATTTGTTGACTTTTATACCCGAATATTAAAACGCTTCCTTTTACGTGTATTATCCATTGCTCACTCTGATCTGTCTTGCTGCAAATTGTAAATTCAAACCGACCTTTTTCAGTCTCATGAAGAATCGTTTGAACCTCTTTTGATTCACCTTCATTTACCTCAAGGGGGGCTAGAAATACTACATCCTCTAACCTTATCATTTTTCCAGCTTTGTGTTTTTGAACTGCTTCATGGACCATTTCCAAATATGCAGTACCAGGAACGATTGGTATCCTAGCTACTTTATGGTCACTCAAAATCCAATGAGTTTCACATGAAAATTTGCTGACATACGTGATTCGGTCGAACGAACTGGCAAGGCAGCGGTCAAGTAAGGGATGCACAGATTGATCCTCACGCTTACCGGAGCTATTGCTCTCAACCTGCAACGGTGACTCAATCCAGCACTTTGTTTTTGCAAAAGGATACGTAGGTAAGCTTAATTTTGTAATTCTTTGGCCTTCATAAAGAAGCTCCCAATTTAATTCTGCTCCTCTTACATATAGATTACCAACCTTTTCCAACAATTCTCCATCGACACTACTACTCGTCTTCCCCTCTTGTAATAAGCTCATAGCCTCGACAGATAAAGCCATTTTATCTTTTTGTGTAATTTCTCCCTGTTTTCTAGTCGTTTGTCTTTCTGAAACGATCCGATGTTCGTTGTAACTCACATATCGTAATTCTTGTCCTGATAAGCCATACAGGATTGCCTTCTCCAATTTCTCTATTAAATCGTTTCGATCTTTAAATACAATTGATAATCTGTGTGAATAATGTCCTCTCCCTACATTCGCAGTAGCACAAACCTCTCCAAGGTTTAGATTTGGGGATTGGTGCAAAAGGACTTGATATTGCCAGATGAGTTGCTGTATTCCTTCTTTGCTTTTTGCAGAAAGACATAGTATTTGCTCAGAGCCTATTTGTTGGGACATTGTTTCCTTCGTTACTGAGGGAGCCTCTTCAAGAACAATGTGGCAATTGGTTCCACTAATACCAAACGCGCTTACCCCACATCTCCTAGGATGATGGTCTTGCTCCCATTTTCTAAGGCTGTTGTTAACGTAAACAGGTGATTCCTCGAAATTTATCTTTGGATTTGGTCTCTTAAAATGGATGGTTGGTGGAATCTCTTTGTGATGTAAAGCTAGAATCACCTTTATCAGAGATGCTATACCTGCCGCATGATCAAGATGTCCAATATTGGTTTTAACCGAACCGATGCCACAAAACTGTTTTTGATGTACACGACCATGGAAAGCCTGACTAATTCCGTTTATCTCAATAGGATCACCTAATTTTGTACCTGTTCCATGCGCTTCAATATACGATATGGTCTGAGGATCAATGCCTGCATCCTCCCAAGCACTCAAGATGACTTCACTTTGGGCCAAAGGATTTGGAGCTGTAAGACCAACTGATCGGCCATCTTGGTTTATTGCACTTCCTTTTATGACAGCATAGATATTGTCTCCGTCTGCTAATGCTTTGGAAAGCGGCTTCAATAAAATGGCTCCTACACCTTCACCCAAACCTGTTCCATCTGAACTGCTATCAAATGTTCTAGCACGTCCATCTACTGATGTGATACCAATTTCATCCTCTTTAATTTTGATGCTATTTAAAGGAAGTAAATCGATTTTTACTGAACCCGCGATAGCCATTTCACATTCTCCGTTACGAATGGAACGACAAGCCATATGTACTGCAACAAGTGACGAAGAGCAAGCTGTATCCACAACTAGGCTAGGACCTTTTAAATTGAGAAGATATGAAATCCTACTTGCAATTGTGGAATTTATGTTACCTGAAATGGAGATACTCGATAATGAAGAGTCTATAGTTTCTATATACTCTCGATAACTAGTACCAAAATCAGTACTGTGTCCAAGGAAAACTCCAGTTTTTGAATCGCATAGTCTTCCTCCACCATAACCAGCATCCTCTATAGCGGACCATGCGGTCTCCAAAAATAGCCTTTGGTTTGGGCTCATAAGATTAGCTTCTAAAGGGCTCAAACCAAAGAAGTCTCGATCAAACTTATCAACCTCTTCCAGAAAACCGGCTTCATAATATCCATCTTGCTCAACAGAGATATTTTTGCAATTCAAAAACACTTCATTTAATTTTTGTCTGTTTTCTGGAAGGGGACGAATCCAATCCTCCCCCATTTTTAGGGAGTGCCAAAATTCTTCTTTATTATTAGTACCAGCAATTCTACAGGCCAATCCTATTACGGCGATATCGATATTCTCTCCATCTTTAGTACTTGGTTTCTCTTCAAACTCCATCTGTTTACTAATTGATTCTGATAATAGCTTTAGGCTGATTGACATAATAATCCCCCAATAAACCACCTATTAACATTTTTCTTTTACCAAGTCGTAAATGAATCTCCAAATACTTCCGCGCTCGTTTCTCTGATCAATCTTTTGACTATTTCTTCGACTTCATCCATTGGAGTTTTCTTGGAAAGAAGAATCATTCGAAGCAATTCAAGCGCATTAGTCATTTGTTCTTTTGAAGGATTTTCATTGTTGGATTCCGGTTCCATTAACATTTGCTTCAACTTTCTGATTGGTTCAATGAATGCGTTATGATATTCGACAGACGAATCATTATAATTAGGAGTACAGACTGCTATAGCAAGACATTTCTCAATAAATTGCAATGCAGTCATTTCCTCACGAAGATTGATGTTAAGAGAACGAATATGTTCAAAATCTTCTAGTTTGTCAAATGAATAAGCTTCCATTCGTGCAGAATTTAATTTACTTAGTGCTTTTAAGGTATCTTTAGGTCCTAAGTCAATACACACATCGATTTTTTCTGCCATTAGAAACCGCATAGTTTGGTGCCATTGCACAGGCCTGATCAGTTGTTCTGTTAACATATCCACAATAGTATCCTTATTGACATTAACGTAAGGAAAAGCAGTTACGTTAGAGATCACTGGGTATGTAAAATCATGAAACTGCAGTTTAAGAAGTTCAGACCGAAAACGATCTGCAACAGGTTTCATAAGGATGCAATGAGCTGGAGCGGTAATATTTAATGGAATAACTTGAGCACCTTTAGAGTTTAAAGCAGACGCAACAGCCAAAACTGCTTTTTTGTTACCTGAAACAACAAACTGATTTGGGGAATTATGGTTTGAGACGAAAGCCATAGAATCTTTGGTCGAGTACCTCTCACACTCAGCTCTAACAGCTTCCCTGTCGAGTCCATTTACTGCAATCATGGAGCTTTCAATATCTTTTACCAATTCTTGCATGTATCGCCCTCGAAGCTGCACAATTTTAATTGCATCTTGGAAGCGAATTACTCCTGCACAAGCAAGTGCCGAGTACTCCCCTACACTATGACCAGCCATGTAAGTTGGTTGATATCCAAATTGTTCTAAAAATACACGGAATGCTGCAACACCTACTGTAAAAATCGCCGTTTGGGCTTTCATTGTTTCCATCAGCTGTTTTGAATCGCCTTCGAAGCATAACCTTTTCATATCGTACTTCAATACATCAGATGCTTCTTCAAACACTTGCTTTGCTGTTTGAAATTGCCTGAAAAGCTCTTTTCCCATACCAATGTATTGAGTTCCTGTTCCAGGAAAAAGTAAAGCAATCTTTTTCATTTCATTTCCCCATTTACCGTTGTAAGTTCACCGATGATAATAGTGACCAACTTTTTGTATTTAGCTAACCAGTGGGTCATAATATTCTGCTTAAATTTCTTGTTATTAAAGACCATTTTTAAATGAAACGATGAATCCTCCTGCGTTACCAGCAAAGAAATGTCTGAATACTTTTGGACTTCTTGTTCGGAATCATAAGCAAACAACATAGATCCTTCATTGGTAGTTGAATGGTCACTTTTTGTGTTTGGATGTAAATTCATACCCTTTGCATTCAGTACTTCTCTTTCAATTTGTTTATATACCTCATCAAATTGGGTAATATCATCAAAATTAAAGTTCAATATTGACATACTTGAATCTCCGTTCAAGTATGCGATAATCCTTAGTTTCTCTTGACGTAATTCTTCAGATAATAGGAACCCAAAAGCTGCGGCTAGGAGATAAGATATATTCATTCGACAGACATCAGCTATGTAGCTTAGTTTTTTTTGCAGCTCTTGATCAATGATTTTCTCTGAAATAGATCGATACTTACTTTTTTGTTCAGCCAAATAGCGAGCCAATTTTGAGACTGTGGGGTAGGAAAATATATCTGATATTTGTAGTTTCATTTTAAAATGTTCTTCTAGTTCTACATACATCCGAGAAAGAAGTATTGAATTACCTCCTAGTTCAAAAAAATTATCATTCACGCCCACTAAATCAAGTTTCAATACTTTTCCCCATATAGCGGCAATTGCACTTTCTTCATCAGTATTAGGAGCCAAGTAATCTGTATCCAAATTCGGGCGTTTCATGTCTGGTTCGGGTAAGCTTAATCGGTCTATTTTCCCATTCGGGGTTAACGGAATTTGCTGCAACCTTACAAAATAACTTGGTATCATGTACTCTGGCAAGCTCTCGGAGAGATGAAAAATCAAATTCATTTTTGTTAGCTCATTATCCGCTACATAATATGCAACTAAATATGACTCGCCCATCTCATTTTCTTTCGCTGTTACGACACATTCCTTTATTAAATAATGTTCTTGGAGACAATCTTCAATTTCTGCTAATTCGATTCGGAAACCGCGAATCTTTACTTGTTGATCAATTCTGCCTAAATATTCGATTTCACCATTCTTTAAAAGTCTCACTCTATCTCCTGTTTTATACATCTTCATAGCAGGATAATATGGGTGGTTTCTGAATCTTTCACTTGTTAAGTCCGAGCGATGTAAATAACCACTTGCTAATCCATCCCCTGATATACAAAGTTCTCCTGCTGATCCTAGAGACACTGGAATGCCTCGCTCATCGACTATACATAGTTGTGTATTTGCTATCGGAAGTCCGATGGTAATATCATCTTCAGATAATATTTTTTTCACGGTAGACCAAATTGTTGTTTCGGTAGGCCCATACATATTAAATATTGTTGCTTTCGTTAATCTTCTCAATTCACTTAATAAGTGTCTGGGAAGAGGCTCGCCACCAAGCATTATTTCTGACAAACGTGCGATTAATCCTAGATTAGAGGGATCATTCAACATTAATTTCATTGTCGAAGGCGTTGTTTGTAACATATCAGGTTGATGATTTAACAAATCCGTTGATA
The DNA here is from genome assembly GCF_051967035.1 of Brevibacillus sp. SAFN-007a. Classification (NCBI taxonomy): domain Bacteria; kingdom Bacillati; phylum Bacillota; class Bacilli; order Caryophanales; family Paenibacillaceae; genus Brevibacillus; species Brevibacillus sp. SAFN-007a. The sequence goes on from NZ_JBQCKK010000023.1 coordinate 11,075, forward strand.
CTTTTCTTGGATCTGCAATCATGATTTGCATTCCGATTGTTAAAGGTAAAAGTGTTTCTAACACAAAAATATCAAAAGAAATAGTAGTTAAACATAATATAGATTTATCTGAATGAAAGTCTATAACATCAACCATTCCCAAAATGAAGTTATGGACAGACTGATGCTTAATCATCACTCCTTTTGGTTTTCCCGACGATCCTGAAGTATAAATTACATAAATCAAATCAGAAGAATTGTTAACATTATCAAGGTCAGAGTCTTCTCCCGAATATAAAAAATCATCATCTATATACATGAGAGTTCCGTCAAAAATAAAGTTATCACTTAACTCATGCTGTGTTATTATTAAATTGACATTACTTTCGTGGATCATATATTGAATTCTAGTCATTGGAAATTTTGGATCAATTGGCAGATAACACCCCCCCGCCTTGATAATCCCCAAAATCCCAATTATCATTTCAATGGATCTTTGTACCATTAATCCCACTATCATGTTGCGCTTAATACCATATTGTCTTAGCTTTCTTGCTAATTGATTGGATTTTCGATTTAGTTCTTTATAAGTAATACTCTTATTTTGATAGATGATTGCTGTCTTCTCTGGACACTTTTTTACTTGTTCCTCAAACAGCTCATGAATAGTTTTTTCGGTATCATATGATTTCTTTGTTCTCTCATATGTTTCGTCCATCCATGTAAAAACATCCAAAATTTTATTGTCAATATCATCTAAAGCTTGTCTATTATTTTCCACTCTTACTATTCATCTCCTCAATTCGGTTAAAATTGAAGAATCGCTCCACAACTGGGCTTGTCCACTTATGCCATACTTGGCCATCATATAGAACTTCTGACAAATAATCGAGTGATCCGGGATGAAGAGCTGCAAGTAAATTTTGCGGAACAGTGTCTGGGAATAATTCATTAACATAGTGCAACGCAAAATATACTTCCTTAATTAGTGAATTCTCATTTACGAGTTTTATAAAAGTATCAAAATCAATTTGAATATTTCTGTTAACAAAGAAACTATGTATATCTATTGCTTTGTACAACACTAAATCCTTATACCGTTCAACACCGTTACGATAAATCGCGTCTTTATAGAAGTGAATACAAGTAAAGAGTAGCAAGTCTTCTACTTGCAACGTCGATATAGGCCACTTTCCGCCAACGACTCGTTGCGTTCTCCTATTTAACATTTGCTGTACAAGCTTGTCCGTTCTATTTTTTGTCATAAAATCAATAGAGAATTGGATGTCAATTTTATGGAATTCTAGGAAAGAACTGTTTTTTACAGGTTTAACAAGTGAATATAATTGGTGAGACGTCATTTGTGAATAAAGAATCTCACTCCGCTTCACACTGTCAATTGTGCCTAGTTGAAAATTGTAATGTCCAAATACATATCCGTGTTCTTGCAAAATTTGCGCAACTTTGTTTGCCTGGCTTGGCTCTATTAATACGTCGTTGTCGGAAAATAGGCGTAAGCCAAGATCTTCATAAATCCAATCCGCGAGAATGGCCCCTTTAACTAAAGCGTACTTAATTCCAAGTTCATCAAATTTCTGGAATACCATGTGATTAAATGTCATTTGCTCATGAGAGAGCTGACGTTGACCTTTGTACATGATCTCAAGAGCTTTGAAAAAATATGCTGCTTTATATTTAGCACGTTCTTGAATTATATAATTGCGTATATTTTTCCAAGCTAGTCCTGCAACTCGATGAACTTGTAACATCCCTAGAGTCAAATTCCAGTTTTGATGAGATTGTAATAGCTGCTTAAGTCTATCCACCTCTTCTTCTGTTAAAATGGGTTTTGCCAATAACAAAACAAGTTGTACCTCTTTTTTTAAAATATCCTGCACCTTTATCCCATCCTTATTGAACCAATTACTATCGACTACTTAGCTCCAATTTTTGAAAATTGATAACCAGAATAGTATTCATGGATAATTGAATATGGAGCACTAAAAAGTTGTCGATTATACTTTTAAGAAATTGGCAGTATGTCAAATTTATTGAGCAACAACTTGCATACCATCTCTAATGATCTAAAATTGTCTAGAATTAGATCATCATCATCAATTTGTATCTCCAGCTCTTCTTCGATTAATACAATCAATTCCACTGTTTTAAGGGAATTCATTCCTACTTCAATTAAATCAGTTGACATTTCAACGCTTCCCTTAGGCAAATCCAACACTTGTAAAACCTTAGTTACAAGTAAATCTTGTAATTGTTGTTTGTTTTGGATGATCATGCGTGCTATCCCCTTTTCCGCAGACTCAAGTGTCTTAACGAAAACGAATAATTTAATTACAACTGCCCATCGACCACAATTAATAATGAGCATTACACATGTCGTATATAAGAGTAGAAGTTATCAGAAATAACTCTGAAACATTTAGCACCAACGGTGACGAAATGAAATCAATCCCAATTTCTCTTTTGCTAGAACTTCATACACGATATCTCTTTGGGGTGGATGAAATGCCCCCGCTTTTACGTCTCGATATAAGGTAGAGAGTAAATTACTATTGAATATACTCCCAATTCCTTCTATTTTCATTGCTTTGTTCACTATTTCTTCCGCAGATTGAGTTACGTACTCTTTAGTAATGAAGCTAGTAGTTTTAAGTTTTTGTTTAATGCCTTGTTCCGTAGGTTCCTGTAAATAAGTCCTGAGCAGTTCACAAAAATATCGTATCTGGGAATAGGAGGTTTCCAATAAAATTAACATTTCTGCCAATGAAAACTGGACTCCCGGATATGTTCCTAACTTGTTATTTGTATGTGGTACCGCCTTTTCTTTACTTTGTCTTACTACATAATCAAGTGCTGTATTTGCAATGCCATAATATACGGCCACAATACTGAAACGAAACAAGATCCCTAAAATCTCGGTTTGATCTAAAGAACCCGCTTTACGTATAACCTGATATGGCTCTACAACTACATCCTTTAGCTTAATTCGATTGCTATAAGAGCCTTGCATTGCAATGGTATCCCAATCCTTTTCTACAGTAACTCCAGGGGCATTTTTATCAAGAATAAATAGGGCAACACCAAAACTAGGGCCATCATAATCTTTGATAAGTGCATAAACTGGCAAATAGCGCACGTATGGCTCTAATGAGACGAAAGGTTTTATACCATTTACTAAATATTTATCCCCTATTTTCTCTGCCTTGATTGGATATGACGCTTCGTTAACTTGTTTGGGATGCACGAAATAGAACCCAGGTTCATTCAATGAACTAAATAATGCTTTTTCTTTTAGTACTTGTGAAAAATAAAATTTCTTTTGTTCTTCACTCATTAGAAATTGAAAGCCCCAAACTGTGAATAGATGCATCGCCAAACTAAGGGCTACTGATGGAGATTTTTTAACTAAATCGCAAATAGTTTGAAAATAAATATGTGGATCAATACATATTCCACTCTCATTTGGTAAAGTAAGACAATGTATATTTTGATCTAATAAGGTACTGATTTGATCATCTACTTTAATCGTCATATGGGAATCAATCCTTTACAGTTTTCCACCAATTAATATTATTGATATACCAATCAATAGTTTTAACAATTCCATCCTCGAAACTAGTTAAAGGTAGCCAGCCTAATTGTGTCCGGATTTTTGCTGAGTTAATTGCATATCTTCTGTCATGCCCCTTCCGATCATCAACATAAGTAATTAAACTTTTTGGTTTACCTAATATATTTAGTATTAAATGCACGACATCATTGTTAGTTTTTTCATTCCCACCGGATATATTGTAGACTTCCCCAACATTCCCAAGATGCAGGACACTATCGATAGCTCGACAATTGTCTTCCACATATAACCAATCCCGAATATTCAGTCCGTCACCATAAATTGGGATCGGCTTATTTTCTAATGCATTCGTTACTACAAGAGGAATTAATTTTTCAGGATATTGGTGCGGTCCATAATTATTAGATGAACGAATGATATTAACCGGAAGTCCATATGTTTGGTGATATACACGGACAAGAAGTTCTGCACTTGCCTTAGTAGCTGAATAAGGATTGTTTGGTGAAATCGGAGAATCCTCACAAAAATAGCCTGACTCATCTAGGCTACCGTAAACTTCATCTGTCGATATTTGAATAAATTTTTTAATTTGGAATTTAAGTGAGAGTTCTAGAAGGCTTTGGGTCCCAAGAAAATTTGATCTAATAAAAGGAACAGGACTTATTATGCTCTTATCTACATGTGTCTCAGCTGCAAAATTTACCACAGCATCTACACCTTGGGAGAAAATGGAATTGAGCAACCTACCATTGCAAATATCACCGCGCACAAATCGATAATTAGAAAAGTTCTCAACATCTAGTAAATTCATGAGATTGGATGAATACCCTAGAATGTCAAGATTAATTATTTGATAACTGGGATACTTATGTAACATATACCTTACAAAGTGACTTCCGATGAACCCCATTCCACCTGTTATTAATATTCTCATTTTATATCCACTACTTTAGAATAATTATCAAAATGTTGAATAGCTAAGTCAACGTCTCTTGCTAAATGATCAGCTTTTAACCACGATTCATATGTTCCAGCGTCTACCCACCATCCTTGTAAAATGTCAAAAGTTAATTTTTCTCTGGTGATATAGATGTTGTTCACATCAGTAATCTCTAACTCTCCACGTTTCGATGGTTTCAAGCTTTTAATTATTTCAAATACTATTGGATCGTACATATATATACCAGTTACGGCATAGGGACTTTTTGGCCTATTCGGTTTTTCTTCTATTTTGACTATAGAATTTCCTAAAAAAACAGGAACACCGTATCGTTCTGGATCGGCCACTTCTTTAAGTAGAATTTTGGCCCCACTCGCTGTTTGCTCGAACTGCTTAACGTATAACGTAATATCATCTGAAAATACATTATCACCTAAAATTACTGTCATTAAGTCATTAGATACAAAATCTTCAGCAAGACTTAAAGCGTGGGCAATTCCTCCTGCTTCATCCTGGACTTTGTATGTAAATGATACTCCAAACTCTTCTCCACTTCCCAATAAAGACGCAATGCTACCTATGTGTCCCTTTCCTGTGATAATTAATATATCCTTAATATCCGCTTGGACGAATTTATGGATCGCATGAAATATCATGGGGTATTTACCTACAGGTAGCAATTGTTTATTAGTGACCTTTGTAAACGGGTATAGACGCGATCCAGTTCCTCCAGCTAAAATTATTCCCTTCATGTAATCACCCCTTTAAGCAAAAAATATGGAAGCTCCGAAAGACTTTTTCAATCACTAATCTAGTTAAATAGTGTAGATTTTTGCTTTGCGATTTTTTCCATAATTTTAATCAACAAAAATGCTAATGAGAAATAGAGGAACCCTAGTAGTAACTCGTTAAACAATAAATGGGAAACATTGTAAAAACCAGCTCCGTTTAATGCCGCTCTCATAGCTGCTAATCCATTTGTCACAGGCAATATTTTTGAAATTGTTTCCAACCAAATAGGTAGCAAATTTGTTGGAAAGTTAATCCCACTCATCACCTGAAAGATCCCTATCGAAATATTTAGTATAAGATTGATATCACGAAGCACCAACCCTACACTTGCAATTATTAGTGCAAAGCCAGATACGGAGAAAATAATTGAGCTAATTAATAGAAACAGTAACAAAATATTTGAAATATTGATATTAACGTGAAAATAAGTGTAATAGAGGAACAGACTAAAAGTAGCTACAAAATATGCATCCAAAATAGGAATTAACATTCTTAAAATAATAATTTTAAATATTGAGGTTCGAGTGGATGTAATAAGCCCTATGGTGCCGTAAAGGCGCTCATATCTGGACATTAGGGTAAGGTTGAAAATGACCGTCCGTAGTATAATTAAAATCACATTACCTAAAATTAAATAGTTTAGATATTCATTACCTAAAACGGTATATCCTAAAAGAATAAAAAAAACAAAGTAGAAAAATGGTTCGACAAATCTAAATAATATAAATGATTTCAGGTCCTGATACGGATATAATGCTTTATACGTCAACTTAATAAATTCAAAATGCATTAAAGCAATCCCCCTATCTCACCCTTCTTTTTCATATTAGACTCCATTCTATTGATTAAAATATAGCTGATAAGTGTATAAATTAAAGATAGTAACAATGCAGTCCCAAGACAAAATTCAATACCTTGAACATCGTTTGAAAAAGAATTGGATATACTTTTTATAGACCAAGTAGTAGGAAGCATAATCGAAACGATCTTTCCAATTAGCGGTAGATCTTCTAAATGAGTGAATAAACCTGATAGCAACAGAAAGGGGTACACGATAACATTCTGATATGAATACACATTCTCGCTGAAATTGAAGATTATCGCTAGAATCATACCAATTGCGGATAAAGAAATGATTAGAGATAGTACAGATAGAACAAACCTGAAGATATTTTCTATTTCAACGGCAAAATAAAATATGAATATAGCATATAAAAACGTAATTACTAGAGATAATGCACCTAGAATAGCGTTATTAATGATTTTACTTAATAAAATTTTAAAAAGAGATGTTTTAGTCCCAACCAACAGTCGTAATGTGTTTGTTCTTGTTTCTGAAATTAGAGCTGATCCACATGAATAGAGCACATAGTTCCACATACTAACTACTGCCACCGCGACAAGAAACATCGTCACATTTTGCTTCGGACGAATTATCAACATATATTTAATGATTGTCAGCAAAATAATTGGTTGAAAGAAAAATATAAATTGATACATTTTGTTTTTTAGATTGGTAAATTTAAGAAACTGAAAACCAAAAAGGTGAAAAAAGTTCATGTTTTATGCCCCTTTTACAATGTGCTTATAAGCATCTTCCAGACTAATTTCTTTTTGGTCTAATGTAATAACGTCCGGAAAATATTGAAGTAACTCGTTTTTAATCTCTTCTTTTGAATGTGACATTTCTACTTCAAAAGTAATGTGTTTATACTTTTCACTAATTATCTTCATTTTTACATTTTTAATTACTTCACTATTTTCTATATTTTTTTCAGTCGAATTTTCTACAGTAGCTTCATAAATTCTAATTGAATTACACGACTCCTTTATTTCTTGTGGAGTTCCAATAGTTTTGAATTCACCGTCATTTAAAATCCCAATACGATCGCATAACTCGTCAGCTTCTTTCATGTAGTGCGTAGTTAGGATAATCGTAATATTCTTAGCTGATAAATTTCTGATAATTTTTCTGATATGCTCGCCGATTACCGGGTCTAAACCGATTGTTGGTTCATCTAAAAAAATTATTTTTGGATTATTTATTAGTGATCGTGCAATGTGTAATCTTTGAATCATACCTTTAGAAAAGGTGCGAATTTTATGCTTTGCTTTTTCCTCCAACTCTACCAATTTGATGACTTCGGTTACTGTCTTCTCTTGGTCTTTTTTAGGAATCTTGTACAGACAACAGAAATACCTTAGATATTCCTCTGCTGTTAGCCTTCCATAAACGCCACTTTCGCCACCAAACATAAAATTAATTGATCCTCTGATTTGTGTATCATTTTTTATTACATCATGTCCAAGTACCCGTACTGTCCCAGATGATGGTGCAAGTAACGTACACAGTATCTTAGTGGTGGTCGTCTTTCCTGCCCCATTCGGTCCCAGTAACCCGAACACTTCACCTTCAAAAACATCAAACGAAATACCTTTTAATGCAGAAACAATTTGCGATTTGCCTTTTAATTTAACTTCATATTCTCGAGAGAGATTATTAACCTCTATTACTTTTTTCTTCAAGATATGACCTCTCCTAACTCGATAACTAATAAAAAACCTTAAGGAAAACTTACTATTATACGATCTAGGTGATTATGAATCCGCAGACACTGTCAACTGCTTATAGTGAGTTATTTCAATTAATAGTTACGCGCTTCATTAAGTCTGCCTAAAATATACCATACATTCAAATTGATAGATTTTTAAAAGTTCGACAATTAAACAACCTTATTTACTCTATTAGCTGAAATTCATTGAACTTAAAGCGTTTTAGCTGATTGCTAATGTTTGTAAGTGTTGAAAAGCTTTTCACTTATTAACCCGGTTATTGACTCGATATTATCATGTATAAAGAAATGCCCACCTTCGAATAATGCAAATTCGCATGGCTTACTTGTGTATTCTACCCATTCTTTGAGTTGTGCAAATGTTGAAGTTTGATCATCTGTGCCATGTAAAATAAGTAGACGACATGGTAGTAAAGTATCTTTATGTTCGAACTTGTAGGATTCGATAAGTTTGAAGTCCGCTTTAATTACCGGAAGAAAAAAACTGAATAATATATCATTATTAATGATTTCCTCAGGTGTTCCACCAAGTTTTAATAACTCTATTTTTAAATCTTCATCTGACAAGTTATGCTGGATTTTATTTGAACAAAGATGTGGCGGTTTCACACCAGAAATAATACTGAGTGAAGGTAACCTTAATTTACATGAGTTGATTTTATGAACTAATTCAAAAGTAAGTAAGCCCCCCATACTATGCCCGAAGATGGCATATGGAGAGTCATCGATCTCTGTTGCAATGTTTTTCAAAATATCATCGATCGCTTCTTCAAAATCGGTATAAAATGGGTGTTGCAGTCGTTTACCTCTACCCGCCAGCTCCACAGGAATTAATTTTATAGATGAATGGAGATGCTGTTTCCATTTATAATAGATTGAAGATGATCCTCCGGCATATGGAAGACAAAAAAGCTTAAAGTTCATCAATCTCCCTCCTCAATAAACATAATCACTCAAGTGTGATAGTACTATAGTGCCTTCATATATGAAAAAAGTAATTTTATTAAGCTTACACTCTTACCACCTTAAATATAATCAAAGTTAATAATAAAATAGTAGTACTCTTATGTATTGGTATTTGTACATAGAAAAATAAACAATGTTGATGATATTGTTACACAGGAAAGGTATGAGGGCAAAAGTGATTCGTTACGTACCGCCTCAAGAAACAAAAAGGATAGCGCTTTGTGCTATAAAAGTCCCATTGGTAATGGATTCAGATATTTTCAATCAATTTTCCCAAATGGTTTCACCGGAAAAAAATAAAAGAATCATTCGCTTCAAAAATCAGGTTGATGCCTATAGAACATTAGTCGCAGATGTATTAATTCGATCTGTAATTTGTAGGGAATTACAACTTAGAAATAGTGATCTTACTTTTTCTAAGAATCCCTATGGAAAACCCTACTTAGTTGACGCTCCAAATTTCAACTTTAATGTCTCACATTCAGGTAAATGGATAGTATGCATAACACACAATGCAAGTGTTGGTATCGACATTGAGGAAATTAAACCAATTGACCTTAGCATGGCGGAGCGTTTTCTATCAAGGGAAGAATACAATGATCTATTTGCTCAACTTCCGGAAGACAGATTGCATTATTTTTATGACTTGTGGACGCTAAAAGAGAGCTATATAAAAGCTATAGGAAAAGGAATGTTCATTCCATTAAATTCATTTACAATAAGAAAATCCAAGAATGAAGACATCACGTTATTAGACAATCAATTGAATCAATTATCTATGTTTTATTTTAAACAGTATATTCTCGATGAAATGTATAAAATGTCAGTCTGTGCTACTATAGCGGATTTTCCGAATGAAATAATAATTCGTGATATACTAGAGTTGCGAGATGAAATGATCAATAAATACTTGTGAATATTTTCGTTATCAGCCTAAATACATATGCTCTCCATGGTTCTGCTCACTAAAAATGTTTATCACGAATTATGTACTGTTGATTCATGACGTTTACACCATAATTGTACTGCTGTTGCGTGATATCCGGGTGAGCAGCCCTATAAGCTTCATCATATTCCGCTGATACCGGTGTGCTTAATGCGCTTACAAATAATAGACTAGCTACAATCATACCCAGTTTCTTTTTCATCTTTTTCCCTCCGATAGTTGTCTTTTTCTATCATAATTCTTACTTTTCATTGATGCAAAAAAAGTAACCGACTTGATTGGATGGTTAACCTCCCAAATCACGTTTTTTGGATTTTATTCATACACATACATTTGCATCAGCCGATTATCCAGGACCCTTTAAACATTATGGAATGGTATGTATAGACCACATTGTTAATATCGTTTCTGTTTCACAACCAATAATAACCGAAGTAAAAAGATGAAGATGGTTTTATATATGTTATTCAACTAACGGAAATCAGATAGCGGAATAGTGGTTGCTAAGGCAACCGTTTTTTATTACTCCGCTAACAGGCAGGATAACTGAACAAATACTGATATTAAAACAAAATGTACTGCTTAATTTTTAGCCATAAAACTGTGCACGGATGGTGCTTATGAAGAGAGTGCTTGTAATTTACTTACTTTTATGTATTTTGAATACGAACTTAGTCAATGCAGCTTGGTGGTCGAAACCACCACTGCAGGTAACCCATTTTGGGTCTATTGGTCGTTGATTTGGGCAGTGGATTTTTTCGTTGCCTAATTCATTACGAAGCTATAAATTCTAAATGCATCTCCTTCAAATTCTTCATAATCATCCCAAGCAGTAAATGATTCGTTCGTAATGGAGTAACTTATATAGGTTTCAAAATCTATCTGAATTATTGGCAATTGTTCATCGGTAATGACCGAATAACCTGTAAACGACTTATCTCCTACTTCAAACGATTCTGGTTTATCGCTCACTTTGCGTCTCTTGAAGAATAGTCTAAGCGAATTAACTGCTGGTTCTGTCGTTCCAATTAAATCAATGGACTTTCATCAATCCTCTTTACACGGAGTTAAGACTAAGGATAACTTTGTGTAAAGGGGTTGTTTTTCTATGGTGCGTAAAAAGTATGACAAAGCCTTCAAGATAGCTGCCGTGATGCAGATCATGGATGAAGGAAAGAAGGTCTCCCATGTTGCGAAGGCTTTAGGCATTCTTCCTACGATGCTGAGCCGATGGGTGTATGAATATCAAACACACGGTGATGAAGCATTTACAGGTAACGGGAAACCAATCGCCAACAAGGATCTCGAAATCAGACGGCTACAAAAGCGCTTGGAAGAACTCGAAAGGGAGAATGAGATTGTAAAAAAGTTTCAGGCATTCTTGAAGGAGCCCGAGTAGCCAAGTATCGGTTTATTCAAAGCCACGTAAAAATCTATCCCGTCCGGCTCATGTGTAAAGTGCTTGGAATCAGCCCCCAAGGGTATGATGACTGGAAGAAACGCAGAAAAAGTCAACGAACCATCGACCAGGAAATTCTCGAGGAAGCCATTCTGCAAGTGTACAAAGAATTCAAGGGTCGATATGGCAGTCCCCGGATCGCTTTAGCGTTGTGCAAACGCGGCTTGTTTACCAGCAAGAACCGTGTCGCTCGCCTTATGCAGCGGATGGGACTGGCTGCCGTTTCTTATCGAAAACGAAGTCGGATCGGACGGAAACCAAAAGGAAAAGGATCGGGAATCATGGACAATTTAGTGAAACGTGCGTTTGAAGCCCAAACGAAAAACACGCTCTGGATTGGAGATATCACTTACCTTCCCCTTCAGCATGGATTTCTCTATCTGGCCACTTATCTTGATGGATTTTCAAGGAAAGTTGTCGGTTGGGCAATGAACACCCGAATGACCGAACAGTTGGGGATAGACGCCTTTTTGCAAGCCGTTGGAAGGGAACGCCCGTCAGCAGGACTGATTGTACATACGGATCGAGGTTCGCAATATACAAGCCGACGTTACCAAAGCACCTTGGCAGCACATGGAGCCATCCTCAGCATGTCCCGCTTGGGAGATCCATATGACAATGCCGTGATGGAGAGCTTTTACAAAACGTTAAAACGCGAACGGATGCCGGAACAAGAAAGTTCACCAATGAAAAGGAAGCACGAAATGCAGTCTTCGAGTACATCGAAATGTTTTATAATACGAAAAGAATGCATTCCGCATTGGGTTATATGAGCCCAGTGGAATATGAAAAACAACATTCATAACAGATTGGTCTTACCTTCGTGTCAAGTAAATTAGGGAAAGTCCATCAGAGTTTATCCCAGTATCCTGCTTCTGGAAAAAATCATTTACTTCATCTCCGTTGTCCATAATTCGAGCTACGGTTACTCGACAACAACCCCTTTACTAGAGTGACTCTGTTGCTGAACTAACCTCCCTCTATGTAGGTTCACTTTTCTCTAAAATCCTGCGATTCTCGCAGGATTTCGCGTTTATTGAAATCGTCCAGATCATCTTCTTTGTGGCTGGAAGTTGAAGTGAAGGAAAATCTAGGGGCGGAGAGATCGCAAAAAGGGTACCCACCTAGCCACTTGTTTCTAAAAAGTGGATACTTAGGAGATGTATAGTCGCACTTATGGATCTCCACTCATATCATGGAGGTCAACCCTCCCATAGTTCGATCAGGACCGCACACCTAAATAAGATTGATCTCGCCGTTGAAAGGAATAAAAAATGCCCACACTCCAACCAAAACAGTGATTTTAACCGTATACATCTTATAGGTCATGATCATTGTACAATACCTAGAAAAGGGACCATTTGGCCCCTTTTTATTGTTAATCGTAGTTATTAAACATAGATAATAAACTTTAAAGGGTATGTAATGTTCAACATTACAACAAACGAAACAATTAACCATTTCACAAAATACTTACTTCGGTTATAATCATCAATTTATCACTGATTATTGGCCCGTTTTATCATCTCAAAATGGTGCTGAGTATAAAACCGGAAGCCTTTTCTCCTTAAAAAGTTTCGAAAGCCTTCAAATACTAAAGAAAATTTTTGATCGTCAGGTAATACGTTGTAATCCTTTAAGTCAAAAATAGCTCCAAAGTTATTAGTTTTCGGATGGTCCCCTCCATTAAATCTTCCCAATATTAATTGATTATAATTTGGATATTCACAAAATTCATATTTATAAGTAATGATTTCCCCAGTTTCTAATTGGATTGACAACTCATTGCCATCGCTATAGAGGTTACTTCGATAACTATGATGGTTTAGAATTTCATTGTACTCTTCAAATATTTTATATATTACTTCATACTCTTCATCAGTACTTAATGGTTTAGGATAATAGTTGTTTTTGATTATGAATTTACCACCTCTGCTAATACACAAAGTATTACAATCAATGCTTCTATCTATTACGGAACCAGCACCTATTACACTACCAGCTCCTACTGTAACACCAGGTAATATTGTACAATTAGTTCCTATATAAACATTGGATTCAATAGTTACCGGTTGATGCCTATAGGAGTACCCTTGTAGTGCCGGTTGCCAACCGCTATGAGTGAAAATCATGCTCCTATTAGATATCACTGTGTCGTTTCCAATCTCTATACCACATCCACAATCCAGAAAAACATTATCCGTTAAAGCAGAACGTTTGCCTATTCGAACATTCGCTTGAGGGCTATAAGTTCCTCCACCACCTATAACGACATCTTTTCCAGAATAGAAATTCTCTTCAATGATCAGATTATTACAATTAACCTGTAGATTTACACCAAGAATGGATGTTCTTCCAATCTTTAAAATTCCATCGCATTCTATGCTTACGTCCTTTGATACCTTTACATATTTCTCAATAACTACGCTCCTTGCTTTGATTTTGGCGCTGTCATGAATAATTGCTTCTGGGTGAATATCAATAAACTCCGCACTAATTGGCATAAGCAAAACTCCTTTCAATAAAATTTTGATAAATTGTTAAATCCCTATTCCTTCATATTGAAAGTTCATTTCTTCTAAAGCCTTCTGTGGCAAAAAATTTCTTGTGTCAAAAATCAACTTTTTTCGTAAGTTTGCATATATCAAATTCCAATTCAGGTGTAAATATTCTTCCCAATTTGTAAGTAATACGAGGATATCCGCTTCATTAGAAACTTCCTCCGCTTTTTCGCAGTAAATTACATTCAACTCAGGATTATTCATTCTAAAAGTATGATTCCCCTGAGGGTCATGCACTTTTACTTGTGCGCCTGCATAAATCAATTCTCTAATAATATCGCCTGTCTGAGCATTTCTGGAATCATCGGTATTAGGTTTAAATGTTAATCCTATTATTCCGATCGTTCTTCCTTCTAAGTAACCTAATAAATCCCTCATTTTATCTACTACATATTTTTTCATTTGATTATTAGATTCAATCGCTGCTTTTACAATTGAAAGCTCTCTACCCATCCTTACACTATGAGAAAACAATTCAGCTGTATCCTTCGGAAGGCATGACCCACCCCACCCCGGTGAAATTTGGAAGTATTGATTTCCAATTCTTGAATCCATCCCAATCCCTTTTGCAACATCTAAAACATTGGCATTGGTTACCTCGCACAATCTTGCTAATTCGTTTATAAAACTAATCTTTATCGCTAAATAGGCATTAGATGCATATTTAATCATCATTGCAGAAATTGGATCTGTTTCAAAATATGAAGTTTTTCTTGAGATTGCAGTCTCATCTATTCGAATAAAATTATCAAATAAATAATATTTTGTTCTATTTAAAATATCACTATAAAGATTCTTCATAATTTCCGAAGCTTTAGTGTTAGTTGAACCAACGACTATTCGTTCGGGATATAGAAAGTCTTCCAACGCAGTTCCTTCCCTTAAAAATTCTGGATTGCAAACTACCGAGAAATGTTCCTCGTTTATTAAACCTGAGTTTTCTTGAATAATGTTAATAATTTCATTCAATGAGTTAACTGGAGTAGTAGATTTAATTGAAATTACAGTATAACCACATGGATTTAAATTCTTTGCGATATTCCTAGCAGCTAACTTCATATAGTCGAGATTAGTCGATCCATCCTTGTTTAGTGGAGTACCCACGCATATCATTACTAAATCCATGTCTTTTATTGTAGAATATGAATTTGTAGCAAGAAGCCGATCCTCCACTAAGTTTTCAATAAGCACCTCTAATCCTTTCTCAAAAATTGGGCTTTTTTTTTCTTTGATTTTATTAATCTTATTACAATCATTGTCAATTACTGTGACTGTGTGACCTAAACAGGCGAATACTATTGATATAACACTGCCAACATATCCTGAACCTATACATGCAATATTCATCTTTGTTATAATTAACCTCCACTATTTTAAAAAGAGCTACATTAACGCCGTTTTATATAAGGTTAGATAATCCTTGTACCCTATCTCGACGCTAAGATCTAGTATATTCTACAGCTCCGTGGCCTATAGTTTAAGAATTTAACAGAAAAGGAGTGAAAGGCTTTGACGAGACCGCCAAAGCCAGTTGATTTAGTATTTTCTTGCTATCATTACTTTCCTTTTAAACCCAAGCGGTAACTGAGCGCCTACTAACTATTTGTTTATTTTCTAGAGGAAATTATTATCTTTTTCACGCATTAAAACTTACCAATTACAACCCGATATCCTCTGATTCCTTGATGAGGCTCATTCAGATCGCCATATTTATCAATTGCCCATTTTTTGAGTAACTCTATCGATATTTTTAATGCTTTGTCGCTAACACCAAATGTGGAAGAGCCTCCTCTATTAGCGAAATGATCAATTTTCGAGGAGAAAGTTTCTATTACAGGCCAGGTTCCCAGTGTAATGATTTTTGCAGAACCACCATTACTTCTAATACACTCTACGATTTCATCATCTTTTACAGTTCCAGGTGGTTTATTGAACTTCTCGTTTTGATCAAGAATAAATTCCTCCCACCGATTTCTTACTTCTTTAGTTGGAGGTTCACTAACCCAATATTCCTCTCCATGAATGAAATAACCGCCTTTTTTAAGCACTCGTTTCGATTCATTTATAACATCATGCCAATTTGGGATATGACGTAAAACTTTCGTTCCCCAAATAAGATCGAACATGCCTGTCTCAAAAGGTAATTTTGTTGCATCAGCTAACTGTAATTTAACTTTATCTTGATTCTGAATGTCACACAGTTTTTCTTTAAGCAATGCCATCATATTTTCTGAGATATCGACCCCATAATATTCATAACCCTTTTTTATAAAAGAAAGGGCCATCCTTCCCGTTCCTATTCCTATTTCGCATACCTTTGATGCATCGGGTGTAAGTTCAGTCATCATTTCAATTAGTTCAGTGATAATTGGATAAATATAGCTTGGATATGCTCTTGTTTGGTCATAAAGATGCGCGATAGAATCAAAATTGTTTGAAGTCATTTGGAATTACTCTCCTCTATTAGTAAGTGTACGTAATATGGAAGTGTTCATAACTTCCTGCATACTTATCCAGTGCATCCTTTAGCCTGATAATTTGACGAGGGTTTTCTAATAATTCAAACGCCTTTTCTGGTGTAAAGTAACCAATCTCAATCGATTCATCGCTGGTCTGAAATTCTCCACCAACTGGTCGGCAGAGATAGCTAAAGTTTAAAATTCCCCGCTTCATATTTTTATATAAACCGACAAAACCTATTATTTCTGCCTTTATTCCCGTCTCTTCAAAAATTTCACGTAAAACTGCATCTTCAATTTTTTCATCTAGTTCTACGACTCCACCAGGCATTTCCCAGGTCAGCTTATCGCTTCTCTTCTGCAACAATACTTGTCCTTTATCATTTAATACAATTCCTGTCGCTCCAACATAATGTTTCGGTAAATCCAATGAAAAGCGATAATCTCCCTTATCGTTAGACATATTAACTTCCTCCTCATTAATTATTTAAAATTAATAACATCCATCCACGTTGGTTGAAGCAGTTTTGTAATTTCCCCAGCAATATCTTCCTTAGGTTGATCAACTAATCCAATTCTGCTGCCTTTTCGATTAAGATAGAAATCAGGAATATAATATTTTCTTCGAAAATTTAGTTGATTCTCGTCTGAAGGTAAAATTGAATATACTGGAGGAGTTTTCTCTGATACCAACGTATTTACAACATATCCAGAGAGGAAACCAACTAATAGGTCAGTTTGAGAAATGACACAATGTACATCTAAAAAATCTATACCCTTTATAGTATTATCCATAAGACTGTAAACATCATCCATCTGTAGAAGTCGATTTAGGAAAGTCTCAGACATCGGATCTGCATTAAAGTTATCCATCGGAAAACTCTGTTTTCCAAATGTCGTTTCGCCAATTAATATAATGTTTGAATCTATTTTTCTTCTAACAGATGTAATCAGATCATACCAGTCTTTCAATCTCCATGTATATCCTGTAGAAAACGGTTTCTCTCTTAAATTAAAACAAATTGTTGGTTTATTTTTTGTAATTTGTTCCAAAAACTTTTCAGCAAATATTTTATTACTCTCTAGTACTGTTGGGTTCCACTTAGTTGATACTGGAAATTTCGGATCTAATGAAATGGGGCCTAACACATCGTAAAAGAGGGAAGATGAATCTAAGTTATACTTATCCCAAACCTCCATTCTGTCTGAAGCACACATCGGCACCATGGAATGAAAATCAGGGCTTATAATAACTGAATCAATCCATCTTTCATTTCTAATTTGCTGCTCCACTATGTGTGCAATATTTCGTGGCGTCTTAAACTCGACTATCATATGAATGTCAGGAAAATTAGCTTTTATTCCATAGAGTACAGGAAGACAACTTGCAATTTCCCCAAAAGTTCCCTTTAACTGAAAATAAATTTTCTTATAGTGTTGTAGGGATTTAGAAGGAAAAACAAATCTGGGTTCATACAATAGTCCGTATTCATGACAAATGTGAATTAGCTTTTGCTTGATGTTCAAATATTGTTCCTGACCACCAATTCTCCATTTATCGTCGGGATTATCTGTTCGCACATAAACTCCAATTACAGGCGTTTTGCATTCCTGCGATCCAATATAATCCAAGTAAAAGCCAGAATAGTATCCTTTTGACTGAACTCGGAAAAACAGTTCAGTAGGATCAGCAGTTCCAAACAAATCAAAAATAATTGTTTCCAATAGTTCCGGTGAGGAATTATTTATTATTTTTAGATCTTTAAGTACAATGCCGAACATCATCCCGAGTTCACTTCCTCCTCCGGTAAAGCAACTTGAAATGATAGTACCCTATGGTGTCCAGTATCAGAAAT
This sequence comes from Brevibacillus sp. SAFN-007a, assembly GCF_051967035.1. Taxonomy (NCBI): domain Bacteria; kingdom Bacillati; phylum Bacillota; class Bacilli; order Caryophanales; family Paenibacillaceae; genus Brevibacillus; species Brevibacillus sp. SAFN-007a. The sequence goes on from NZ_JBQCKK010000023.1 coordinate 29,195, forward strand.
TAATATGTTTCCCTCCTGAGTAGCGGATATCCATCTTAAGAAGAAGAATTCTTCTATTACAGGCGCCCCCTTAGGGAATCTAATGGAAACAATCTTACCTATCCACTTATCGTACTTTTTCTCCAATTGAATTATTCGATGTGCATCCGTATCAAGAACAAGAAGAATATTGTCATAAAAAAACGCATACCTAGGTTGAGTAAAGTTCTCACGTTGCCCATCAATATAAAACGAGTCAATTATCTCAAGATTGCCATCATCATTAAAAATGACTATTTGATGTTTAGCTGAATTTGCGACAATTATCCCGTTCTTGAGGTAATTAGCTGAGTGAGGATCTAGCATGTTTTCCCATTTTCTTAATACATGACCATGTCTATCTATTTCTACTACCAAGTTACTGAGTGTTAACGTTACCAACAGTTTATGTCCTGATTTATCGATTTGTATATCATGAGGATCACCAATCGGATATTTATTGCCCTTTTCGATAATATATTGAAGTTTTCCGGTGATGCGACCTGTATGATAGTTTAAAAAAACTATTCTATTGTTTCTGCCATCTCCAATTACGAGCTCATGTGTATGTTCATTAAAAACCGCACATCTAGGCCAATGGAATCCATCCTCTAGATGGTTATCGAACACTCTTTCAACTTCATTCGTAATAGGATTTACCTCTAATACGTTATTGTGATATGTATTTGATATTAGCCAATTTTTGTTAGGTAACTCAGTAACTGATCTAGGAAAAGCAAGCTTAAAGATGGATATCTTTGGTTCGCCAATTTGGGAAACGATTTTACCGTTTGGTGAAACCTCAATAATTCTAGAATTCGCAGAGTCTGCGATTACAATATTCCCATTTGATAACCATTTGGCGCACATCGGTCTCCAGAGTCTGTTTGTCTCAGAACCTAACTGACATTCCTGGCCATATTGCCAAGTGATCCTTCCCTCTCGATTAACCTTAATAACTCTTCCATTGAGAGTGTCTGTAATCAGAAATTCTTGGTCACGTTCACTATACATTGCAAAATGTGGTGCACACAAAGAAAGACCTCGACCGGGGGTATGATCTTCGCCAAAAGACCATAGAATATCTCCGCTTCGATTAATCAGCAATACTTGATGTCTTGCAGCAAGTGTAAGTAATAAAGATTCACCTAGCATTTGGATACTTGAAGGTTTAACTTGAGGAGCGTAATGAAACACTTTGGTTCCAGTATCCGTTTCAATTACTATCTCATCTGAATACGTTACTTTTTTAATTTTTTGGGAAAAATTCAAAGATTTTCCTCCGTTATCAATCACAATGATTTCATTCTTGAAGGCAATCCCAGTGTCGATTATTTTGTGACCATCGTACTTATAGATTTTTTTTTCATCAATGATGATGTCCAACTTATCATCATCTGCAATTTCAAAGAATGTTGGCTGTCGCAAACAGGATGCTGACTTAGGTGCATAAATTGGTCCAAATTCTTTTTCAAATAGTAAATTCATTGCATTCCCCTCAAACAAATTCAGCATGCTGCTTTGTTTCCAAAGCAAGATACGAAATTATATCATTATAAATCCAGTATCTCTTAGCGCGGTCTGTTGCAGCAACTTTACAAATGTGGTTGCATACACCTTGTTCGATTTTTTTTATGACTACCTGCCTTCTCTCACTATTCCAGACTTTCTCAAGACCATTTTCTAATACATTACCAAAAAACATCTCAGGGTTGTCTTTTTGGAAGCAACAAGGAGCCATCACTCCATCTGTTCTTATTATTCCAATAAGCGAATGTGATTTACAAAGCGAATTTTCTTGATTTATTTCTTCATGAGCAGCAATTATCACTTTAAAGTCTGGTGTTTCTAAAAGTTTAGTTCTATCCAAATTATTTCTAATTGTATTTTTAATCTCTTCTGAATACTTTATCTTTTTACCTATTGTTGGTATTTCTGGTCTAAAAGCAATGTATCGTGCTTTTAATTCCTTTGCAATTTCTGCTGCTAGAACGATTTCTTCCGCATTGATCTTATGATAAACAAAATTAAAACCAACGACTAAGGAGGTATTCGCACTTTCTTCTATAAGTCTTTTTGCAGAGGATAGTATTATGGGTAATCTTGCATCTGGATTTGGACGGTGTAATCGATCGTGCATTTCTGTAGACGCGGCATCTAAGCTTATACGCACCCATTCACATGAATTTATTACTGCTTTTCTGATCGTGTCATCGCTTAATTTGGCTCCATTTGTAATCAAACCAACTCGTATTTCTTTTTCCTTTAAATAACCGAGTACCTCTACAAAATGTTTATAAGTTGTAGGTTCACCTCCTCCTTTGAGGACTACCGACTTGACTCCTTTCGAACGAAAATCATCAAATAGCTTGAAGATGCTCTCCAGGCCAAATTCCATATCTTTCTTTCTATTGGTGCGATCCACACACCATACACAATCATGATTACAATAGTCAGTAAGGTCCATTTCGACCATAACTGGATACTGATTTTTACCGTCCGCAATTGCTTTAAGTTCAGGGTAAAGATTTAAATATCGTAGTGGATCAAACCATTGCGACATGTTCGCACCTCTTACAAGAAATTTGGATGAAACTGCTGAAGCGGATTTTTAGCATGCCATAACACTTTATTCGCTTCATGTCCTTTACAATTTGGAGGGCATTTTTGCACATTAATATTAGAGATAATGTTCTTTCTTCTCTCTCCCCACCAAATTTCTTCTAAGGTGTTCTCATTTAAGTTCCCTAACTTGAAATTCTCATTTCCACGCTGATTGCAACACACATATAGGGTTCCGTCCGCATTGATTAACCCCTGTAAATGATGAGATAAACAACAATGATAATCTCTTCCGAAGTTTTCCATTATGATAGAATCAAACTTATGTCCAATAACTAGTACCTTAAATTCATTGTTTGAATACGTTTTGGCCTCATCTAGGAGTGGATATACCTCATTAGCCCACCAATCCTTGCTATATTGCTGACCTCCCTGATGTTCGGCAAACACAACCGGCTTAAATTCAAGGTAATCCACACCTAAATTTCTCATTAATTCAGCTGCTTTGACTATATCTTTGTAGTTTGTTTCATGCACAATAACAGATACCCCTACAGTAGTGCCAATCTTTCTCTTAACTATTTTTGAAATATTATTAATTACGGTATGAAAGGTACCTGGTCTTACTCGATGGGCTTTTTGATAGGTCTCATCTGTACCTGCATCTAAACTAAATCTGATAAATTGGAAGCCTTTAGTAATTGCGTCAATGTGATGATCGTTCAATAGTTGACCATTTGTGTATAAGGCTTGCTGCAATCCTAATTCATATGCATGGTGAAAAAACTCTGCCAGGTGAGGGTTCGTTGTTGGTTCCCCCCCACCACTCCACGTGATGGCCTTCGTCCCATTCTTTGACATTGAAGTTATTGCGTTAAGTAATACTTCTCTTTCTAACATTTTTTTATTAGGAAGTACCTCCGTATAGGAACACCAGACACAATCATGATTACATAGATTTGAAGGATCAATCCCAAAATGAATAGGCCAAACTTGTTCATCATTAACAAGCTTATTTACTTTATCAAGATGCCACCATAGCTTTTTTCCTATATCAAAAGAGGTTAAATCTTTTAAAGAAGGTTCCATATTACTTATCACCACCTAGAATCTTCATATTTAATAGTAATTTTGCATTATTCTCGATCCTCTCAACCGCATCGAATGTTTCATCCAAGTGTCTACCAATAGTAAATAACCCATAGTCAAAATCCACCAAGAATCCTAAACTATGTTGCTCAAGCCCTTTTTCGTATTGCTTCATCGTTCTGACCACAGTAGATGAAAAACGATGCCTTCTCTCGATGAGCTCAGCATTTCCGGCAAACATTGATTTATTCTCAGTTTTCAGTGGGATTAGTTTTAAGTCCCCGCCATTTTTAATAAATTCTTCTTCGCTTTCATCGTATATGATTGGTACTGGTCCCAATCGGATTGCCGCTGGAGTGATTGGCTTTGGAGATATTCCGAGCGCCGCAAAAGCTCCTGTTGTGTGCGAGTGGACATGCATAACTGCGTTTGCATTTGGGAATGCTTTCAGAATTGCGACGCTGATTTGGGTAGATGCTGGAACCGGTCGATGACCACTGATTTTGTTAAATTCCCCATCAAATAATACAAGATCATCTTCAGAGTCGATAAATCGCCTAAAGCTAATTCCAGATCCTGTATTTAGAAAACGATTTTCCCCTACTCTTACCGTAATAATTAGTCCTGTTGTATCAGTGAAGCCTCTTTGATATGGCAACTTACTTAACTGTACAATCGCCTTTCGAACATCTGTATAATCCATAGATATTTCCTCCAATAGTTAATATAAATTTGCTTGCCTTAAAGTTAAGTTTACAAAAGCATTATGTTCGATTCTTTCCAATAGATCGTAACAATGTAATAAGTCATGACCGCAAATTACAATACCATGCTTTGGTAGAAGCACTGCAAACCCTTTTCGCTTATCAACTTGTCTCAATAAATTTCGTACGGATTTACTAATTACTTCAGACCTTCTGATAATATCAGCACGTTTTACGAAAGTGTCAGGGTACTTTCTTTCCACTGTAAATTCTTTTTCCCATGGCACGTTTTCAAGTACTGGAACATCACCAAGACTAAAAGTAGTCTCAGTAATCGAAGGTATCGGCAACTGGGCGCATGCGTAAACCAGACTATACTTTCCGTGCACATGAAGACATGCATTAAATTCTGGAAATTGCTCAAGAATATCCCAATGAATAATCGCATCTGCGGGCAATAATGTATTACCTTGAATGTATTCAAATCGATTATTTACAACTGGAATTTCTTCCGGAGGAATTTTCCACATTTTTTTAGCAACACCACTGGGAGACTGCAAATAATGCTGATCATTAATTCTGACTGTTATACTTGAACCACAGGTTTCTGTATAACCTTTTTCAAAACAGAGCCTTCCAATCTCTATCATGTTTAATTTTTCTTTCAAGTACATACTTTATCTCCCTCCTTTCTTAAGCGAGACGCGACCATTCATCTCTGCTTACACCGACATCTTTTTTCAAGTTGATGAACATATCTAAATTGTCTACTATATACCCCAATAAACTTCTTCGTTCATCCAAAGTTCCCCCAGCAATGTGCGGGGTACAATAAAATCCATTAATTTTACGCAACTCATCATTTGGGTCCATTGGTTCCTTTTTAAAAACATCTAGTACTACTTTAATATTTTTTTCTTTTGATACTTTTACCAGTTCTCTTTCGTCTAGTAAGTGTCCATTTGCCGTATTAATGATGATTGCATTTTCTTTTAATAGGGTGATTCTATTCTTATTTAGCAAGTTATTTGATTGTTCGTTTAATCCACAATGAAGAGAGATTATATCAGAAGAAGATAATAATTCATTCAACGGAACCTTTCTCACATCGTTATCATTCGCCTCTTCATCAGTTAAATAAGGATCGTAAATAACGACGTCACAATTGAATGGTTTTAGTAACTTTCTCAATTTTTTTGCAACTTCTCCAAACCCAATCAATCCAACTACTTTATTAAATAACGAAGGTTCCCATCCTCGGTTAACTTCCCAACGCCAGCCACCATTTTTTACTGACTCTATATAGTTATTAATATTCCGGAGACCGCAAATCATCATTCCTAGTGCATATTCCGCGACAGAATTTGCTATAACAGTTGTTCCACTAACAACTTTTATGCCTTTATCAATAGCTGATGAATGTACTTGTTTTTTGATACTTCCTCCAGCATGTCCGATAAATTTCAGCTTGGGTGCACATCGGATGATCCTTTCAGAAATGTAAGACGATTTCCAACTTGTTATTAAAACTTCAACATCTCTTATTTCTGAAATTATTTTCTCTTCGTCCCATTCAAAACAGTCATTATTCCATTTTACGTTGCCTAGCTTTTCAAGTTTCTCCTTTGATTCAAAAGTAGAAACTTCCTCTATTTGTGATGCACTTGGTATCACGAGAATATTCATTACATTTACCCCTTTAGCCTAGTGATATGATTAGTGTTTTCTAAATGGTATTACGAAAAATGCACCATATTAAATCAATTAATGTTGTTATTGTTAGTATTAAAAATTTGTTCATCTAATATTTAAGTAGAATATATTCTTTTGATATGAGAGATTATCCCTATTACTGTTTTATTGCTATTTGAACCTATTTACTTGTACGATAATGACTGGCTTTTCCCAGCAATATAAATATAACACAGAATAAATTTACTGAATTTTTAAAAGTTCGACACGGATATATTATTCTTCGTTTTATTGAATATGTATCCAACTATAAAAGTGGTAAAAATATTTGTTTTATTGTAAATATGGCAGTCTATAAACATAAAATATGTCTAAGACTGCCATTCTTCATTAATATTTTTCAATCGGGTATAGTAAATATCTAACAATGTGATCAAGAATAAAGACATTAATTAATTTGCTCTTTAAGGAGTTTTTTCCCTCAAAAAATTGTGTACTCTTATGTCAGTCTACTTTACCGTATGGCCATGATCTTATCTGGGTCACGGCTACTTACCTAATACTTTTACATTCATGTCTTAAACTTCACTTAGAAACATTTGAGCAGTAGCTCTTTATTTAAAAATCTTAACTTTTAAAAAATTAGAAATCCTTAAGTCTTTGACCGATTAGCTTTGACGAAGTATGCCTACGAACTGGTGAATTGTTGCCATTTTTGATTATTAAGTTTGCATAAAACTCATATCAGGACTGGACCCCCCATAAAGTCTTATAGCAATTTTGGGAGATATGCAAGTATTTACAGTAATCACTCAAGTTCCCTCTATCTTTATAATATTCTCCTAACCACTCCGCGGATTCCGCTATGCCTTTTGTAAAACCTATACTTTGAAATAACTTGAGCGCTTTTTTAACGACTTTAACGGCTTCCATTCTATTACCCTCTGCATATTTTATTTTTCCTTCTAATAATATACAATCGCCTAATATATATGATTTTTCTAAGTTTGCGAGAGTGCTGTAAGCCTTTGACAAATAATCATATGCATCACTATACATTCCTTCCAAATAATAACACTCAGATACCTGTTTATAGGTATCTGCGTAAGATTCCGGTTCTATATCATCTTTTATTGAGTTCTTTATTTTCAATGACTCAGATAGTCTCTCAAAGGCACGATAGTAGTCCTTTTCTTGTAAAGATATCGTCCCCAAGCAGTGAAGGGCATTTGCCTTGTAAATCTTTAAATTAGCGTTTTCTCCAGATAATTCAATTGTTTTACTAAAGATATTTTCGGCATCATATTTTCTTCCAATTTTTCGATAATTTGCACCTAGTATAAGTAAAGATCTAATTAATAGTGGAACATTATATTCCTCGGTAAAAATATCAATAGCCTTTCTACAATAATATAAAGACTTGATAGGATTGTATTGAATTTCATATACATACGATAGACTATAAAAAAGGCATGCAGACTTAAAACTAGTTTTATCTTTCATTAGGTTTTCTGCTAAATGGTAAAATTTTATTGCATTGGCGTAATTTTTCCCCAAAAAGGCTACATCCCCTTTTAGTTTAAATATATCAAACTCAATATTATTATTATTTTTCCACTTAGATACTTCCGCTTCTAAAGTATCTAACAGTACCTTTGCATTCTCAACATCCCTAACCTCAATAAAATAATGGCATAGATAAATTTTAATTAAGAATGTGCAATTCACAAAAGCACTATATTCTTTTAATTTTTGTTCTAGTAAGGATTTTAAGTTCATATAAACATTCTTATCGTTCATATTCAAGGCCGATATTAATTGTTCTCCGATCTTCTCGATTTCTTTACATACCTCGTCCTCTGAAATAGATTCTTCAATTAATTGTTTAAAATCACTTCCCAATCTATCAGATATGCAACGTAATACGTCATAAGGCGGGGTTACCTTCTCATTTTCGATAAGACTTAAGTATGGAACCGAAATAATACCATCAGCTAAATTAGATTGTGTTAGGCCTTTTCTTTTTCTTAAGATTTTTATTTTACTTCCGATACCCATCTTACCTTGTCTCACCTCTTAATTGTTTTAACTTATGGGTGTGATTGAATAGGAATTTCCTACCAAAATTTATTCTATCTCCATTTAACAAAAAAGCAGAATGTAAAAATGCAGTTAAATTTTCGACATTTTTCAGCGAAATGTTAATTTCCCCCACAAAAGCATATCGTGGTTTAAGCGTGGTAACTGACTGGATGACATAATCTCATTTTCTTTCACAGTCTGAGGCTAGTCTTGAAAATCTGTTTTGCTAATTTAAATTTTTTTATAATTACCAAATTTCAATTTATTCATATAGATACAAGAACCATTTTCCCTTATAGTAGTAAAAGAGTGCTTTATTGGGAAGGCGTTATTTAATGAGTTCTATAATATTTAATTCGAGATGCCTTCATGATGTTCTGGGTTAGAATCCAATGAAAAACTACAGCAAATTCTTCTTCCGACATTTCATCCTTAATGTATTTAACGTACTGATGATAAGGATCAACTCCATATTTTCTTTCTAATTCAGTAAGTTCCGCACTTTGCTTGAGTAATAAAGCTATACGCATTTCTTTTGCTTCGTCGAACGAACGAACCCTTACCACAATTAACCCTCCTAGTGAATGTGCTTTTATTATACCATATATTTGTCAATTTTTATAAATTTTGTGAAGATCAGCAATAAAATCCCCAATAGAATCGGTTGAAAATTACCCACTTTCATCGCAAACTCTCTCCTTGGAGGAGAGAGAAATCATGGTAAAGAATGGGGAGTTTTACATGATTCACGAGATGAGAAAACGTGGCATGAGTATTACTCGGATCGCACAGGAAATGGGGAGGGATCGAAAAACCATTCGTAAGTGGCTGAACAAGAAGGAACCTGAATCCTATCAGCGAAAGGTCATTCGTCTCGGCAAGCTGGATCCGTTCAAGGATTACGTTCGCCGCCGAATGGAGGAAGGTTGCCTGAATGCCAGAGTTATCCTGGAAGAAATCAAGGCAAAAGGGTATACCGGTGGGATTACCACTCTGCGAGTCTTCATGAAACCGTTCCGGCCCACCGTCATCAGCAAAACCACCGTCCGATTTGAAACGGATCCTGGATACCAGTCCCAGGTAGACTGGGGACGGTTTACGGTAGACTGGCACGGCAAACCAAAACGGCTCTATGCGTTTGTCATGGTCCTAGGCTATTCCCGCATGATGTATCTGGAGTTCACCGAAGACGAGAAGTTAGACACGCTTATCAACTGCCACCAGCGGGCTTTTGAATATTTGGGAGGGTGTACGGAGGTAATACTGTACGACAACATGAAGACAGTCGTGAAAGACAGAGATGAACAGGGCCATCCCGTCTGGAATGAGCGTTTTTCCCGATTTGCCAGCCACCACGGCTTCCTTCTTACGAGCTGCCAGCCCTATCGCGCTCGCACTAAAGGAAAGGTCGAAAACGGAATTGGCTATGTTCGCAAGAACTTTTGGCCGCGCGTTCGGGCATTTACCGGATTGGACGATCTGAATCGCCAAGCACGCGAGTGGTTGAATCAAGTAGCTAACGTGAGGATTCATGGAACCACGCACGTCAGGCCGGTTGACCGCTGGCAAGAGGAAAAGCTGAAACTCATGAACCCAACACCGTTTGCGGTCGTCGACCGTCATGCCCGGAAGGTATCGGCGGACTGCCTGGTATCGTTTGAGGCCAACCGATACTCCGTTCCCTTCCGTTTTATGGGTCACATCGTACATGTCCAAGACGACAAGAACGGACGCATCCGGATTTACAGTGGAGACATCCTCATCGCTGAACATCCCAAGGCCGTCCAATAAGGGCAGCTGGTCATCAACAAAAAGCACTTCGAAGGACTGCGCCCAACCGGTCAACACCGAGCTTACTCCCCTATGCCCAAACTTGTTGACCAACCAGCCCCTGAAGTGCATGAACGAGACTTATCTGTGTATGAACAATTCCTCGACGAGGCGGTGAAGCTCCAATGATCGGGCTGAAAGAACGTCTTGAAGACGCGTTCCGCCAGTTCGGATGGTCTCGCATTCCCGAGGTGCTTCACTACCACGCCGAAGAAGCTTCCAAACACAATATATCGTATCTGGAATTTCTGGACAAGCTTTTACAAGAAGAACTGGCGGCGAAATGGGATCGGTATGTCCGAACCCGGACACGCCTGGCCAATTTGCCCTTTCACAAGACCTTGGATCAGTTCGACTTTCGGTTTCAACCATCCATCGATGAACGACGAATCCGGGATCTGGCGACCCTTCGGTTTATCGAGCACCAGGAGAATCTCATTTTCCTTGGCCCGCCCGGTGTGGGGAAAACACATTTAGCCGTTGCACTGGCTTTGGAGGCGATTAAGCAGCGGTATACCGTGTACTTTACAACCGCCCATGACCTGGTCCAAACGCTTCAGCAGGCTGACCAGAACCATACGATCAAACAGAAAATTCGCATGTACACCAAGCCGCGTCTGTTGATCATCGATGAGATCGGCTATCGCAAGATGGACGAACCGGCAGCCCATTTCTTCTTCCAAATCATCTCTGAACGATACGAGACCGGCTCCATCATCCTAACTTCCAACAAGTCGTATGTTTCGTGGGGAGAGATCTTCGGGGACTCTGTACTGGCCACAGCCATCCTGGATCGTTTACTGCATCATTCCACCACCATCAACATCAAAGGGGAAAGTTACCGCATCAAGGAAAAGAAAAAGGCGGGTTTCTTCCGACCAGAAGGGCATGAAGACCCAAAGGAGTAGTTCATGTTTCCGCCCCCTAAGGGGTGTATAATAATTCTCTTACTGAGGAATTTTCGATTGATTTTTTTGAGGAGCTTTCTTTTGATCTTGACATTAGGCAAACAATTTCAAGGACTAAAGCAGCGGGTCTATACGAAAATAAACCGAAAACACCAAAATCAAAACGTGAAATAACCATTCCTGAGGTTGTAGTTAATCAATTGAAAAACCACTATCACAACCAACTTAAAACTCAGGAAATGATGGGTAGCGGATATTCTAATAACGATCTCGTTGTTTCTACATTAAAAGGTACACCAGTAGAACCTAGAAACTTATTGAGAAACTTCAAGCAGATGATTAAAAAATCTGGCGTACGTAACATCCGCTTCCACGATTTACGACATACGCACGCTTCCCTGCTTTTAGCAGAAGGTGAAAATATTGTAGTCGTAGCTGACAGATTAGGTCATAGCAAACCTGGTGTAACACTCAATATTTATACTCATATCATTCCAGGGAAACAGGCAGAAGCAGCTGAACGAATTCAAAGAATAATTGAAAAAGTAAAAGAGGACAGGATTTCAAGCTAGTAACATTTTACAATTTAACCTTGGGCAGCTAAATACAACGCATAGCAACCAATAATGATCTTGAAAAGATCTTCACCCCTTCACGTCAATAGAATCATTAAACAGAATTAGTCCTGTACTTAACAGGACTAATTCTGTTATACTACATGCTCATCACCCGCCAATCGGAAAACTTCATGCTCTTCACTACAAGGCACATAATCCAAAAATCAAGTGTGTAATGACCGATGTAATTTGCCGAAATATTTTCTGTTTTGCCCACGTTTTAAAACTTTTACAACTTTGTCCATTGGATAGTCAGGAAAACTAGGGACCTGATACCACTTATCATCTGGAACTATTTCTGGCAAAAGAGTTTTAACTGCCAAATCAATCCTAATTGCTCCAGACCAGATCAACGTATCAATTTCAACATCGTGGAATGAATCTAAATCCGTTCTGAGTCCACCGATCAATTCCTCGATTTCCGAAAGATTCGTTGGGTATTCCGGCAACAGTATTTTCAGTTCCCGATATTTTTTTTCACTCTCAACAATCTGATAGACGGGGCGGTTTATAAGCAACTGAATACCGTTGGATTGCTTATAAATCAGTCTTCGACGTAAAAGAACATTTTGTTCAAGCGTGGTTTCCAAAATTCTGGCGTTCAGATCCTTAAAGCCCGGTTGAAAGGCTTTCTCCCATGGGGTTGCCGTTGCTGACGCGTCTAAAATCACAAACGGTGAGTCTTCCTTTAAAATATTCTCAGAGCCCAAATTGTCATATACTCCTCCGTCGGTTAAATACAAAATTTCCGGTGGAGTTGGGTACACCATTGAACCATATTTATCGTGATAACGTCTGCCCCGGTTATCCATACGTAACGGAGCAAACATCATTGGAAAAGCTGCTGAGGCTGCCACCGCAAAAGCAACGGTTATATCTTCTATGTCCATGCTTGAACCAAGCAGATTGCCGTATATATCTGTCACTTTAAACCGAAATCTTTTCATCGTGTTTAGACAGGTAGCATTGCAACTCCATTCCGGCTCTTTGGGCAATTCAATCATTCTTTTGCCGTGAAAAAATTCTTCGTCAAGCGTTTCTGGAAACAATCGACTCAATCTCGTTCTAGGTAATTCTATTCGAAGATATGTGCGTAAATTAGTAATTGACGGGAAGAAGGCTTTTCGAAGCATCTTCTCTCGGACATTTATTTGCCCAAGCCTACGCAACGGCCCGGTCACTCTACAATCGAAATCATTTATATCCAAAAAGTCCCTTTCCGATAGCGCTGTCATTATCGCCCCCGCCGTGATGCTCCCCCCAGAAACGGAACTAATATCGGAAACCAAAGAATGTAACCCCAACTCAACCAAACGGCGGTAGGCTCCAAGACAATAAAACATTGCCCGAAAACCTCCGCCTGAGAATGCGAGTTTTAACTTCCTCTGCTTGGTCATTCCCCTTCCTCCAAGTCAAATTCACTCTTTTATTAATAACTGTTTTGCTTCTTCCAGCGTGATCACTTCAAAGTCCACCCTTTCGTGCAAGCCGTTGGGGAAATGAACTGTGAACGATAGTTCGAGTGCTGGGGACAAAATTAGGCAGATGGGGGTATCTGTCTCATAATTGTCCTGAAGCGCAATTTCCATCATGCTTGCGAAGTCCTGCGGACTCGGCTTGTTTGTTCCCGTTGGATGAAAGTGCCATTCTCCGATGTAATATCCCCTTTTGCCCATTTTTTCAACTGCTTCATCCAAAAACTTTTGACAAAACTCAACGTCCCTTTCGAACCAATCCTTTTTTCTAACCGCATTAGGACCGGGAGGAGACGCGTCCATGACTACAACTCGACCGTCACCTGTGTAAAAACCAACAATAACACCTCCCGTTTCGAAGTCCCCAGATTCACGTGATTCGTACACCACAGATTCATAAGCCTCTTGTGTTATCAAAATTCTCTTGATCGGATTACTTTTGCATAAACGGCAATTTACATGTGGAGGTAGGAACCGCTGATGAAGCGTGAAAGGAACATTTGGATCATGGTTCAACCCGGACAATTCCTCTGTGGTCCACACCCATTGATTAAACTCTGATTCCTTGCCTTGAAGTGCGTCTAGTACAATTCTTGCCGTTATCGAAGAGACAATACCTAAATCAGCCGCGCTTCCCGGACGAACGGGGTTGTTGCATTCGTTTGTCAATAGTGGAAGATCAGGATCTTCTTCGACCTTAATAAAGTCTGCGTGTCCTTCTGCGTGGTAAATTGCCAAACATTCCTTACAAGCGTCTTTGCCAGGACGAACACGGAAGATCCTAGCTGCTTTCGCTCCTCTTAAAGCCCGAACATAAAACATTTCACGATTCGACCGAACAGCCAACTCGTTTATCCAAGCCTCAATATTATCGTCTGCTATGCTTGATACACCGACAAATTTTTCTGGAAAAACTGAATAAAATTCGATTTCGTTTAAAGTTGTGACATCTCGGTCAATTACACTTATATCAACATAGGGATTGTGTTCTACCATTGTTACCGCTACTGCGGTAGCTTTATCGTAACCAACGGACGTTAATTTGCACTCATGCCTGATAACATTGTGGGCTCGCAATTCCCCTTTGTCGATTAAATGCACATTCCCAACACCCGCTTTAGACATATGGGTCCCAAGGGTTGACCCAATTGCGCCGACTCCAAAAAGCACGATACCTTTGTCCTTAAGTATTTTTCGATCCGCTCTACCTCGGTTCCGAAGATGAAAATATTCTTCGGTAACTTTTTCTGTCTTCACCGCTTCCAAACGATACTTTCTCAATTGATTCATTAGCTCAGCTTCTGTTGGTATTAAAAGGGCAGGGGCTCCTTCGGGTTTCACCAACCGAAACATCGCCCAATCAAAAGCTTCGCGTCGGCCTGGAAAACGGAGACCCAAATAAATGTGCTGCACTCCCTTTGCGACTTTGTCCCGAATCGCTTCTAACAAACGTTTTTGCCCTTCCGTTCCGGATTGCTCCAAAAACCCCGCAAACTCTTCTATATTCGCAAACGGACGCGGTTCAACAGAGATATCCCACCAAAAGCCTTCTATAAGAACTCCTTTTTCTATTTCGGATATGACTTCCTCTGTACGCCTTACCAACTCCGAAATGTCCCATACACGCTGAAGGAGCAGGGTATTTGGTTTTAATGCTTCAAAAGAAGGCACCTCTATTCCGGACAATTTTTTTCCATAAATACCTAACCCAAAATAAAACCGGGCGTCAAGAAAACGAGAACGCTGAAAATAAAAGCGCCCTTCCACTATGTTGCCGTCGAAAAAGGATTCGCTTAGCAATAGTTCAATCCCATTAGCCCTATATGGGAAGTGGTAAAACAATTCGACTTCTCGACTATCAGGTGGAAACCGATTCGTGACTACTCCGAAAAACCAGTCACGAACTCGCGAGATGGTAGCGCGCGCTCCGACAATTTCTGCTCTTTCACTGTGTAAATCGTCCGCTTCCAAAATGCACAAACTACCGTCTACATTTTGATGACGGTGATAATAAATTTTAATTCGATTTTGAATCATTGCCGCAATTTGCAATGGGGGTCTTTTGGAAAACTCTCTCGTTTCCTCTTGGCTTAACGGTTCTTTAAGTAAATAGACGGCGGGAGGAACGTAAGGAGTAGCATCGGGGTAAACAATCAATATTGGAAAGCTGTACACCTTATCAGCTCGTACTATAATGTTACCGCTTGATACGAGAGTACGTTCCGTTGCTAATGAAAGCATACGATAATTCCGGTTATTTTCAAGTTCCCTGAGTTCACTCAAATACCAACGAGAGTTATGAGTCCACCAACTCATCAGCAACCCCCCATTGGCTTTGTGTCAAGTTTGGTGTGAACATAAACGCCTCCGAAAAGGGAACTTTCGCTCTTTTTTTCACCGTCATCTTCATTGTCTTTGTAACCGTAAGTTTCCACCAATTCCTGATCAGTTCGGACCAATATGTCTCCGTTTTCATAAATATCAACGATCACGCATTCCCTGTTTTCTCCCAAATGAAAGATTGCTTCCTCGTCAAAGTATTCCCGGTACAACTCCATTGCGTCGTCATGTGGATGATCGTGTTTGCTTTCTTCTTGTTTTGGAGCGCTAACTACCAGATAACTCGCGTTAATGGCTTTAATATGATCGAGGTAAGGTTCGTCATCCTTATCGTTTTTAAAGAAGGTCCGCGAACCGTGATGAACCGCGCTTAAAACAGTCGACTGTAAACGATCTTTATGATAATTAGTAATATGATCACGCCAAGCAACTAAATCTGCGTCACCGGTAATTAAGATTTGTTTCTCTTCCTCACCGTACAAGAAACGAATAACTGCGCAATGCTCGTGAATTCTACGGTTGCGGGTATCGGCATCCTCACCACTAATTTCTTCTTTCACATACTCCGCTGGAGAAAGAACATTGTACCTTACTTTTCCTACGGTCTGTTCTTCCCTTGTTCCTTGCAGTTCCTTTACTTTGTCCGCTTCCAATCCGTCAATTATTTCTTTAAAATGCTCGTAATACTCACAATGATCGCCTGCTGGTATATGACCTGAGTGCCAAACTTCCTCAATATTTATCTTTTCGACAATCTCTTTCAATCCATCAAGGTGATCTTTGTGAGGATGAGTGTTCACAAAGTAATGCAGAGTACCGTCGGTAAGGTCTTGTAATAAAGCGGATAAGTCAATTCCTCCGGCACTCTTGTCCTTATTGGCGTCGATTAACATGAATTGGTAACCACTGTCGGTAGGAATAGAAAGTAGCGTTGCGTCCCCCTGCCCAACATATAGGAAACATACTCGGAAAACACCTTGCTCGTTTGGAATCAAAATTTCCTTGGCCTTGTTTGACATAGATTCATTCCTCCCTAAATAAATTTGAATTTATTCGGTTTACAATCTGTTTGGGCACCGTTCTCTTATTCCCCTTTTAATGGTGCAGGACCACTAGTATAGGTAAATTGTACCATACCATCCATCGAAAATGAATCATTTGTTCTTGTTACTACAAAATATAAGCCTCCCGTTAGAAATAAATACTCTGAGCCCAATCCAAAACTTTTCTCGAATACAGATTCGCTGTGACTTCGAGTTCAAGAGGGACAAAATGAATAGGACTATAACCCAAGTAAAAATGCGCTGTAATAGGGATGCGTTTACTAAACCATCAAAGTCCGAATGTGAGCATGATGTGAGCAATTGAAAATTCTGCCTTTAACAACAGCATCTAATACAAGTACAAAAAGTCATAACCACCGGCTTAGCCGGTGGCTTCCATTAGCCCTATAAGGGCATGTTACAAGCAAGCGCCTCAAAGGCG
>NZ_JBQCKK010000024.1:0-44091 GCF_051967035.1 Brevibacillus sp. SAFN-007a
ATGCTATGTATTGACAATATGAAAGTGCTTGAATTATACGCACATTCCGAATCGCTTGGAAAAGCGATATTTTTATTCCTTTCGTCGCTTAAAATACCCATTTTTGTATGATGATTGGGGGTTTTGTGGTTGAAATTAATACCCGTTACCTTACGTGACTTTCCGTATCTACAGCCGGTGGAGTGGACGTTCAAGAAAAAGGGGTATCGAGGAAAGGTTACATTTCGCCGTGATACCCAAGCTTACGTTTTTGAGATTGAATCTCCAAAAAAGTATCGTTCATTGGATGACGGAAAGGAATTCACATCACTTGAGGAAGCAAGAAAAGCGGCAGAATCCAAAATTGACATGTTCGATACCGTATTTGGTCGGTTACTAGCATTGAAGTAAGAGGCCCTGTTGCAAAGGGCTTTTTGTTTTGGGCACGTTTTGTGAAAGGAGGATTAAATTGGTTGGGAGTTCTGTTTGAAATCAACAACCATGTGCAACGATTGCTTTCGGAGCGAGCCAAGTTGAAACGAGAGTTGCGTACATGTCCTCCCGAACGAGTGGCGATTCTACGAGAAAAGTTAGATGACATCAATAAACAGTTACTCAACCTGAAGGAGAGCCTTCCATGCTAGGACGCACACATATGACTGTTGCGGTTGCTGCGTACTGTACGTACAATCTACCGCGTCAATGGGATGAATTGCCGCTGTGGGCCATGGGACTGGGAACAGCGATTTTTTCGTCGTTACTACCTGATATAACGGAGCCAAGAAGTCGAATGGGTGGGATGTTGATGCCCTTCATTCCTTCCTGGCTCCGTCCGATTGTGTTTTTGGTTTTAGGAGGGATGCTGGTCTATTACGGATGGGTGAATCGAGAACCGTTATTCATGGCTATTGGGGTTGTTCTGCTTTTGCTGGTGCTTGTAAAAAACCGGGAAAGCCCTACACATGGCTTTGTGGGGATCGGAGTTGTCGTAGCATGTGCATGGTTGTATCAACCGAACTTGTGGATGCCGGCCCTCATTGGGTACGGTTCCCATCTTGCCTTGGATTTTATATCTGAGAAGATCGCGTTGTTTTCTCCGTTGAGCTCAAGGCGCTTCGGAGTAACGCTTTTTCAAACAGGTTCAACCGCTGAACGGCTGCTTGTCCAATGGGGGGCCACTGTCTACACAGCGTGGATTATTATTCAGTCATATCTCCCTGGTTAGGAGCGCTACATTTTGAATGCCTGGTATCCAAACGGTACCGGGCTTTTTCTATTAGTGAGAGGCTTAGCAATACATGCTTGAAGGGAGGGAGGAGATTTTGCGCAGCTGGCCTCGACGTTTTCCCAATTGCTGAAAAAGGAAAGGAGATTTAGGATGAGCCGAACTATCCGAGCAGTTAAGATCCTGATGCTCGTTGCCATTTTGTTCTCGTCACTGTTTGTCCCGATTACACAGTCTCAAGTAGCGTACGCAAATGTAAACAGCAAGCCAAATTTTGACCCATTTGGACTTGCCGAAGGAAATCCCGAAAATGATTTTAGCCAGTTGATCAACAAAATCTTCAACTGGGTGATTGGGATATCATTGTCTGCATCCGTCATTTCCGGTGCATTGCTGGGGTTTTTTCTAAATTTCATTGCCTTCGGGCAAAACGCCAGACAGACGGCCAAAACATGGGGGTTTGGCATTATCATTGGACTGCTGTTGATTGCAAGCCTGGTTACGTTAGCCAAGGTGATCTACAACATGCTTTTGACATAATAAGGACGGTGTGAGTCATGCGTGCCCGAGTACCGAAAGGGATAAAGAATGACATCCCCCTCTTTGTTTTGTCTAACACACAATGGATCATTTGCATTGTGTCGTTTACCGGATTGCTTGCCTCCGTTTCCATTGGATTCTACGAAATTGCCCCCTTGTTTCCCATCGCGGGGGGATATCTCATGTTTCGGAAAATCAAAGGGGAATCTCCATGGACGGTGTGGTGGCGGCGCTTCTTGTTCAGGTTGAGACCGAAAAAGGTGTTTCGAAGGGAAAGGAGAGGATACATTGGACTCCAGAAAGAGCATTAGTTGGCCGGAGTATCTGGAACTAGAAGATGTCCAGGATGGCCTTGCGGTTCTTACAAACGGCCGTTACCGAAAGTATTTGGAGATTTTCCCGATACCCTTAACGCATTGCTCGGAAAAAGAACTGCGGAATGTCTACTTGGGTTGGCAGGATTTCTTACGGACATTGGAGATTGAGATTGCTTTGTATATCCAAAGTCGCCAGGTTGATCTGGAAGAAGTGATGAAAAGACAAAGGGAAAATCGAATCAATTTTGTCCGTGCTTATAACGCTTCCGGTACAACAACAGAGGCGTTTTTGATGGAGCAAGAACAATTCAATCGGGAGTTACTTGCATCGAGGAACCTACCGGTTCGCCGTAATTTTCTTGTGTTTCCGTTAGATGACCCAACTCGCTCTCCGGAAAAAGCCAATGACTTTCTCAGTGATCGCATCGAGGAGTCTTTGGGGCGTATCCAACGATTTGTTCGACGGTACAAACGTCTGGAGACTCCGGATGTATACGACATTCTCCATGCCTGGTGCAATAAGAAACAGTCCAAGTACATCTCGGGTGTTGATCTCTACGAAAAGGGATTTCACAGCTTGTTTGTGAGAGGGGTGCCCGCGTTTGCTTAACTTTAAAACAAAAGTCAAGTTCACTTGGTCGGCCAAGAAGGAGAAGGATGATGAATATCGTCCGATCCATGATTTTATTGAAGTGTTGGCTCCAAACTTTGCTGATCTCTCACCTGCTACGTACATTCAGGTAGGAGAGAGGTATATCCAATCGTTTTTTGTAGACGGGTGGCCGTCTGAAATTGACTTTGGATATCTGCACCCACTTGTGAGTTTCCCTGGGGATATTGATTTCATCCAATATATCGCCCCTGTTGACAAAGACAGGATTTTGTCCTGGCTAACGACCCGTATTGAAGGAATTGAATCTAAACTCATTGATCGTGCCAAGCAAGCGTCCAGCCGTGGTGTACTCTCCAAGCAGGAGGAGTTGGCCATGCTCCAGCAATTACGGTCTGATATTGATAACAATCGAGATCGCATTATCTACTTCGATAACTTTATTATTCTGGCGGCCAACAACCAGGAGGACCTCGAAAAAAAGGCAGACCGCCTCATGTCAAAGTTTGGCGGGACCAAGGATTGCCTGAAGCCAGCAGACCATGAGCATGACCTGATGTTCAAAGCAGTCAGTCCTCTGGCCATCAAGCGAAAAGAAGCGTGGAAGGAGATGAATTTGGCTGCGGGAACCAACCTGTATCCCTTTACCGTATCGGATTGGCCGCATGAGGATGGCCCGATCCTGGGACTAAATTACGACGTTGGTTCCCCAGTCCTTTTCGACGGGTTTAACAAAGAGCACGTGAATAACTTTGGGATCTCACTAATTGGTGTTTCGGGAACAGGGAAAACCGCCATGCTTCAAAAGATCATTGCCGGAGAGGTTCCGTATGGCGTTTACCATGCGGTGATTGACCAGGAAGGAGACCTGAAAAAAACCATTGAAACCTTGGGAGGCATTTATTTGCCAATTAGCCGTTACTCCGATTTGCGGTTTAACCCGGCAGACATTGAACTGGAACATCACAAAGAGCGCGGTTTGATTGTTGATTTGCAGGGCAAGGTCGAGGATATGGTCAATCTGTCGGCGGCGATGGCGGGACTGACAGACAGTGCGGAACACAAAGTCATTGCGGCCTATATTGACCGGGCTTGGAGAAAAGCTTACGAATCATGTGGAATTAGCGAAGATCCAAGAAGTTTATATCACGATGCCTATTTTGACCCGGAATCTGGGCAATTCGTAACAAGGAAAAAAAAGACACCACCGCAGTTTAGCACCTTTTATCATGAGTTTTGCTTGCTTGCCGAGGGGATCAATGATTTGCAAGGGACTGTTCTTACCCTGGAACGCTTTACCGAAAAGGGAACGCTTGGCATCTTTGATTGTCAAACCAATGTGGAACTTGGGGATGCTCCCTGTGCCGGATTCGGACTCAGGGATTTGCATAATTCGGAGTTACTGCCCATTGCCAATATCGTTGTACTATCCTACTTGGAAAACCGTTTCTTAAAAAAGCGTGACTTGGACGATGGTTCCCTGTTTCGAGTTGATGCGGATGAGTGCCAGGAACTGTTCAAAAACCTTTACTCTGCCAAGGCGCTTGAAACGTATTTTCGGCGGTTCCGCAAGAGAAAAGGCGGCCCGATTGCGGCCACGCAAAACTTTCAAAAGTTTTATGAGAATGAGCATGGCAGAGCCGTGATCCAGAACAGTGATACCAAAATCATTTTTGCCCAGCACGAAGGCGACCTGCAAAAATGTGCCGAATTGTTCAAGCTCACCGAAGGAGAACTGGAGTTTTTAAGCATGGGACTCGCTCATCATGCCATCATTAAGCAGCCCAAATACAGTGTTCGCGTAGTGACGCAGTTTTCTCCCTGGGAACAAGAGATTTTCTTCCCAGAGCATGGGGGGTGAGCAAACATTGTGGAGACGGGTCGTAATCCTAACCGTGGCCATCGTCATGTTTACCGGTGTTGGCCTGACGACATTCGGTGTGTATCAAGCAGATGCTGGCAAGGGTGGGGCGGTAGGAAGTTGGATCGGAAATCTTTTCAAAGACGGTTGGTTTGGAAAAATTTCAGATAAGGCAACGAAAGTGGGGGAAAAAGCGAAGAAGGTTTATGACAAGGCAAAATGGGGAGCGATCCTCACCGGTATTGGTGTTTCAGCGTATGATATTGCCTTTAATGACGCCAACTTCCTGGGGAGTAGTGTTGGGTTTGTGGTTCAGAGGGTAGCAGCATGGTTAGAACTATTGATTCCGCCGCCAGAGCAGCAAATTTTTAACTTTGAGATAGTGAAGTCGGAAGACGGGGCGGAAGAGGTACGATTTAAGGACAAAGACCGGTTTGCCTACTACCGGTTTGATGAAAATACATGGCAAACCATTAAGTACATCTACTATTACATGATGGGAATCTTTTGGGCGGGTGCTGTCATTATCGTAGGGTATCAGGCCAACTACCTGATGTTCCCAAGCGGGGTTCAGGATCGCATTACTGCCCGAAGTATTATCTCCACCATGATCCTTTCAGCATTGGCGATCCTGTTTATCCCCTTTCTCGTGGGGATCTATTCCGATATCGCCATGCTATTTGTCGCCCTGTTCGCCAATTTGGTCGATCCGGAAATTGTCGTGCAGGGGTTACTGAATTACACCATTGATGACAAATTAACAGAAGCCATGCTGAAATTGATCTCCCTCGCTCAGCACGGGATGATCTTTTTTATTTACTTCATGCAGAAGGTTGTCATCATGGGGTTATTGGTGTTGTTCCCGATCATTGCGATGCTGCAAAATTTCCCCTCCAAACGTCACCTGTTTGGTTTGTGGAATCGGGAAATGCTGACCAACCTGTTCACGCAGCCGGTTCATGCTTTGCTGTACTGTTTTGCCTTCAACCTCATGCAGGATGCTCCTGATGTGGAGAAGATTGCCTATTCAGTAGTATTATTGCTTGCGATCATTCCAGCTGGGGCTTTTGTGCGGGAAGTATTTCAAGGTGGTGGATTTGCTCAAGAGGGAGCAGGCTGGATGCGGAAGATGGCCTATCTGACGCTTTCGGGTCTTGGAATTGCGGGTGTCATGAACACAGGGAAGTTAGCCATGCAAAGCTTTCACGGGATGCGTGACGCTTATCAACAAAGCGGCTTGGCTCAACCCGGTGAAAGTCTAAGGCAATCCATTGGAAATACCCTGCGGCGTGGATTCCAGTTTAGTGCAGGCGCTTTTGGAGGATTAGCGGGAATGGCATTGGCCGGTGCGCCCGGTATGTTAGCGGGTACAAAAGTGGGTACCAGAGTTTCCGGGTATGCAGCCAACCAAATCACCGCGGCAGCGTCATCACCTGAAGTACGTAAGGGTCTCCACAGCGTAGCATCTCGGCTTCCGTTTTTGGACCATGATCATCATCGCCAAAAGGCAGCAGCCTACCAGCAGATGGTGGAATTACCACAAAAGTGGGCAGAAGCCCGTCAGCGTGAAGAAGAAGCGGCATTTGCTCTCCGTCAGGTGGACAGCCAGATTAGCCCAGTTTTTGCAGCGAAGCAAGATCACCTGCAGGCCAAACGTAACCTCGATACCGTGTATCAACAAATGGAGCCGGAAGAACGTGTAAAAGCAAGAAACCTGTTACAGCAGCATGAAGAGGCGTATCATCGTTCACGGCCGCAGCTGATTCATGCAAACCAGACCGTTCAGGATGCCAAGCGAACGTATGAAAGGGCGTTGGCTGATTACCAAGCCATCAAACCAAATACACCGGAAAAGAACATGGCCCGCCAGCAGGTGGAACAAGCCTACAAGCAGTTACAGCAAGCGAAACAGGCCGTGAATCCTGTGTATCGTAGTCAAGATGTTCAAGCACTCACAAAAGCGGGATATCGCCCGGGTTCTTCCCTTGCGCAATATTTGGAAGTAGGTTATCAAGTGAACCAGGCTGCACAGAGAGTACAGCGAGCAGAATCTCATGCAGGTGCACGTTACGAGGAACTGGAGCGGACCTATCAAGGCGCAACGGAAAATTATCAACAAGCTTTGGCTGGAAGGATGAACGTGGAGGGGCAGAAAATGCATCTTGAAAAAGTTACCGGGAAGGTGATTCCTTTGCCGTCTTCCGGACCATCCGTTCCTGTGAGGAAGTACCGCATTGAACCGGTATTTACCCCAGCGCCGCAGCAAGCCGCTCTCCGGTCCGTATCTCAAGGGAAACGTTCAGCCCAAAGTTCATCGGGTACGGTATTTCGGCCGACCTTTCAACAAACGTTTGAACCCGTTGAACCCGCATGGTTCGCTGATCCGGTTACCGAAAAACAAGCCTACACACTAGAAAAATTGGGGGTTCCAGCAAGTACAGTAAAGAACAAGGGGGAGGCACACTTGATTATCAGCAGTTTCAAAAAAGGTGAAGAGGGATTGGAACTCCAAAGGAGATTCCGTAGCGAATGATGGAACGATTGAAAAAGGTGGGCCTGCTCATGGCCCGCCTTCTTTTTCGTTATGTCAAACGAATGGTGTTCTCTCTCATTTTGAGCATGATCCCCCTGATTGTCATTGTGCTGCTCGTGACGTTAACCCTAGATTCGATGTTCAATCTCACAGGAGGGATGCTGAACTTCACCGGAAGAGATGACTTTGATCCCAAAATCGGTCAGGAAATAAAAGCGGCGTACGTGAAGAAAGCAGCCACATGGAAAGAAGGATTGACAGAAGAAGAGATCGCCCAAATCTACCAGCATGACCATCAGCTTTCATGGGGCATTCTGGCTGCGATCGACAAACTGGCCTACAACTTCGATGATCTTTCGCAAATGGAAAAGTATCTGAACCAAACCTACGAACTGGTTAAGCCGGAATTTCGTTTTCGAAAGGCTTGCGAAGGCCGAATCCTGCTTGATTTTGCTCATACCTATATCGGGACCTATCAGTATCATTACCAAACCGTTTACGAAAAGCAGCCGGACGGCACTCAAAAATGTCGTGACGTGTTGGCACGTGTAGACACGGACTTCACATATGAAAAACTGAAACAGGCACTTCGACACTATGGCTTGGAAGATAACCAGAATGTTGACATCGTTATTTTTCAAGCCTATGGGTTTGATCGGGACTTGAAAGATCCCCGCGTGAAGTACCTGCTGCCACCGGAAATGCAACAAGTGATTGCCCGATCGCCGATTGGTTCTGCCCCCAGAAATGAGTTGGGAGAAATCGACTTGTACGCTCTCCTGCCGGAACGAACGCCAAAGGATTATATTGAATCCTTGAATGTGAAGGTTCAAGTGTACGACAATTCGTGGCGTATCAATAAGGGCAGGACACCACTTGGTACACTGCCCCGAAGAGGAAGCGAAACACGGTTCGGAACAATAGCGGTTTCCAAAGATAACCCTTACGGTCTTCAACTCGGCATGAAAGTGTATATTCCGAGGTACGGTTACGCCGTTGTGGAGGAATTCTCAGATAACATCAATGATGACATCCTAACAGATCGTTTTGTCGATGAGGTGGCCAAGTTTTTATTCTTGTCCTATGATCTCCTCACTTCCTGGTTAGACGACATCACCAATCGAACCAAAAAAGAGGAAGTCGTCTATCTCTTCATGGGTGGAGAAGATACAGACGAGGAGAAGTTGGTCAAAGCTCAAGCTGCTCTGAGCAGTGCATTCACGGTTTATTATCAATCGATCCCCATCTATATTCTCAACCCAGACTTTCAAATTGAGACACCAAACTTCGAAGTGAAGGGAAAGACGTTTTGGGATGGCAGCACATGGCCCATTACCAGCTGTTTTTGTTACCGAGAACTAGATGGCAAACGAGAATTCCACGATGGGGTTGATTGGGGGGTTCCCGAACATGTTCCAGTCCTGGCGATTAACTCAGGGATCGTGCAGATTGCGAGAAACTCGGTCTCGGCCGGAAATTATGTAGCATTAAAACTGGATACACAAGTCCATGAAAATAATCGTACACAGGACATTGTTGTTCGTTATCTGCACCTTAGTAATTACGTGGTATCTCCTGGGCAGAGAGTGCAGCAGGGGGAAGTGATTGGGTATGTTGGCAGTACAGGGAGAAGTACCGGCGCTCACCTACATATGGATGTCACCATTGGAGGAAAACGTCGGGACCCACTCAAGTGGATAGACTTCATGAAAGCAGACGGTCTTCTGGATGTTTACGGGGAACAACCCAGTTTCGAGGGGGGCGAGATTTCCAATCCGGATACAGAAAAGATGGAGTATATGGGCGAGTTTGAGATCACTGCTTACACGGCCGGCAAAGAATCAACCGGAAAGGAGCCTGGAGACCCCGGGTATGGGATCACAGCTTCTGGGAAACCGGTGCGTCCCGATCATACGATCGCTGCCGATTGGACGGTTATGCCAGCGGGTAGCATTGTGAAGATCGAGGGATTGGCGCCCTATTACGTGGTCGAAGATGCGGGTAGTGACATCAAAGGAAATCGAATCGATATCTATATGCCCGAGCTAGAAGATGCCTTGCAGTTTGGAAGACAAAAACGTCGGGTCTGGATCATTAAACACTAGGAGGGACGTATGAAAAAGTGGGGATGGTGTCTCATTATTGTTTGGTTGTTGTTTAGTTCGGTCGCTTATGCCGAACAAGAGCAACAACCCCAAAACGACGTGGCCAATCGCATTTTATCTGGATTGGAGGAAAGTCAAAAAGGGACGTTTATCATTAAGGAGTCGTCCTCTTTGGAAAACGATGCGTTCCTTGATTGGTTGGAGAAAAAAACGGAAGTGATTCGATCATGGCTAACAGAACTATCTTTGAAACTATCGGTGAAGTTTCTCTTAATGGCGGGACCGTTTCTCATTTTTGGATCGGTGCTGCTGTTTTTTTTAGGACTAAAAAAAATACTGGCATGGATTTGGGCCTTTTTAGCCTTTGTCGCACTAGGGTTGTTTTTAACAATCCATGGCGTCCCATTATTACGCAAATTCGTTGAATTCCTCCAGTGAGGTGATGGTCTTGAAAATTGTTTTTGCCACAGGGGATGAAGCGCTGGATGATTATGTGAGCAAAAAGGATGGCATTTTGGAAGTCGGCAGGGCATTGTATGCGGAACAGCTTGTCACCATGGTTCCTTCATTGAAACCGGACGTCGTATTGTTTTCGGAAACCATTCCGACTTCCCGTTTTGATCAGAAAGCGGGACATGTGGGGGCGGAGGCAAACATTCTCAAAATAATGGAGTCGATTGTCGAGGAAGGGATTCGTGTTGTAATGATCCTTAATGAACGCCCGCCAGGTCATCCCTTTTTGGAAAGACTGATTGGATTGGGAATCTATGATTTGATCATAGGGGATACCATCAAGGTGGATCAGGTGATTGCCGCCCTTCACCACCCCGGAACTCGCAAGCAAGTGAAACACCTTCTTCGTCAGGAAGAGGAGCTTACCTCAGAGGATACCTACCGGGCAAAAGAGATTAAGCTGGTAGCAACTGAAGAGGAAAAGCAGGAGGGTTCTCAACCGCCAATTGGCCAACGGGTATTCCGGATTGCCAAGTCCGTGACGGACGTAAGAGAAAAGCTGCGAGAGAAATGGGAAGCCCGTGGGATGGAAAACAAACCAGTTCCCGAAACAACAACTGTGGTCCAGAAATCGGTTATAGAGGTTCGCAAGAAAGAACCGGAAGCGACTCCAGAAAAGGTCATCGTGCTGTATTCACCCGAATCGACTGGAAAAACGTATGTTGGCGTGAATACGGCCATTGCCGCAGCCAAAAGATTGCGTGTTCCCGTTCTGTACAAGGATTGTACGACGACATGCAAGACGAAACTTTGGTTTAACGCGCCAACGTTTCCGTTTACGCTATCCGACATCCCCCTTACGGTTGCAGGGAGGGATGCTAAACCTTCTGCCAAGATTGGCGTACTGATTGTGGAAACAGCCAAAAAGGATGATATCCCACCAGGGGCTGTTGTGTACGTAATCGTAGACTCTGATTACGCCCGGCAAGTGATCATCAGTAAGTCGCTGGATGGAATCCAACCTGCCGGCTTGATTTGGAATATGGCCTATGAGGAAGCTTGTCACCCCCAAGACATGATTCCTCTTCTCCTTGCGTTGACGCTCCCCTATGATCGTGAGGCCTATCGGGACATTGCAAACGGCATCCCTCGAGCGTTTTCAGATGAAGCACTATGCGATCGATTGGTCAAGATCGTTCAAATGGACCCACTCCATCAGTACATGAGAAGTGGTATCGGATGAGAATGCACGACATGCGTGTATGGCAGAAACGGGACTATCGTTTGTTCTACGGGATGATGGCAACCGCTGTCATCTGTTTTCTTTCTCACTTTTATATAGGGAAGTTTCTTTTATTCCTGGCTGCACCTCTGTATGTTGGAGCCATCGTTCTTGTTTTTTACGGGGTAGGCAAACGGAACGTGATCAAGCAAGGATACTATCGAGAAGCCAAGCGGATGGGCCTGGAGAGAACATTTGTGATCCCCTACAACGAGTCCGACGACGAAATTTGGTTTGAAATTCATTTGATGGAACCAGTTGAAAAGCGAAAAAGTACACCTGTTCGGATATTGAGGCAGTACACCCGTGATTTGCAACGGTTGTACGACTTTGCCAAAACGTATCCGAAAAAAAGGGTGGTGTTCGTCGGAACGACCCATCCAACGTTAACGGTTATAGCCATGAAGGAAGCCAAACGACTAGGTCTTGATTATGAGATAGCTCCAAGCATTCATGACCAATCGGCTCCGATGACAAAAAGAGAGTGGAGAGGTGTACTACGGAAGATGTATGGCGGCGATCAAAAGATACGAGCACCGGCGAAAGAGGAGTGGCGCACGTTAATTGTTCGTGTTGAAAATCCTTGAGACAACAAACGAAAGGAAGGTAATTATGCTCGCGACTCAAGCACAACGCATTTTTTCTACAGTTCCCCTGAAGAATCAAGACGCAACGGTTGTTTCACCCAATCAACTGCTGGCCCATGTGCAAGAAACTCCAAATGCCATCGTGTATCTTCTCTGGCCAGAAGATAAGGTTCTATTGCCCCTTCTGAGGGATCATGCAACGGTGTATGTCCTTGGGAATCTTAAGAGCGAACAATACGTCGAAGAAATGAAGGAAGCATTGCGGAATGGTGCCCATGACTTTCTTGATCGTATTGATCACATTTCCACCGCTTTACATGAAACAAAGAAAACAGAAACGGATACAAAGCCTGTTGAACACGTCATTCGCTTGGTACCAAGAACAAGACCATCTTCTTCGGTTCCCCGGAGCAGAGAACTGTCAATGTTTTCGGAACCGATTGACCATGAAGAGCAGCAAAGGAAGGAAGAAAAACCAGAGTTCCATTCTCCCATTGATAAGCAACCTGAGACTGTATCCGTCAACTTTACACGTCTGGATGAACTTCACATCCGACCCATCGGAGGACGACAAATGTTTGTGGTCACCTCAACAAAGGGGGGGATCGGAAAAACCACCATCGCCATGAACGTGGCCCGGCTGTTGCATGACCATGCAAACGGTCGGGTCATTCTAGTTGACTTGATGCATCCACACGGTAATGTGGCAACCCGAATGCGGATCAAAACGGAGGTGAATCTGAAAACGTGGGAGCCGTACTTCGAAAACAACGCGCTTGTAACGGATCAAGTAGTTCTCACCAAACTGGTGGTCAAGCACCCTAACGGCCTGTATGTACTGCCAGGTGTGAATGTGGGCCAATCTTGCTCTCCCGAACTTGTCGGCTACATTTTGACTCAACTTAGCCGCACTTTTGACTACGTGGTGATTGATATCGGGCCAGAGCGGCAAGATCTTCTCAGTGTGGCCATGTCGATGGCGAACAGGACCCTGTTGGTCGTTGACTACGATTTGGCAACCATTAAGGATTCACAGGAATATCTGGATCTCTGGAGCAGACGGCAACTATCCCTGGAAAAAGTCAGTGTGTTGGTCAACTTTGAGCCGATGAAGAAAGACCGGAATACTCTTACGAGGGAAAAATGCAAAGCCTACCTCAACGGGTTGTCCATCATCGGGTTTCTGCCGGAGGCGGCCGGTATGCGGGCGATTCACAATGAGGGGAAGGTGCTGGTGCAAGAAGATAAATCTCATCCCTTTTCTGTTGCCCTCATCGCAGTTATGGAGTCGCTCGTATCCGGATTTGCGGTCAAGGAGAAACGTGGGTTTTTTGCAAGGTTGTTTGGAGGGAAAAAATCATGAAGAAGTGTTTCGCAGTAATTTTGGCGCTTTCCTTAGTGGGAAGCGCCCATTCTTTTGCGTTTGCGGAAAAAAAGGCGACGGTGACCATCCCTGGAGACGCAAGCAGTTATGAAATCGTGGATAAGGAGGGGAATAGTGTCAAGTTGCAGTTTACGTACCAACCCGAAGAAATCATCGTGGTGGTAACGGTTCCCGATGTGCCAAAAGATCCCGAAGTCATCAAGATTCCTCTCAATAAGAAAGGGGGTGAGAAGGATAGTGGAGGCGATAAAGCAGGCAGTGGCAGCACAGGAGGTTTGGGTTCAGATTCGATCAAAGTCACTATGCCCGTCTTCAAAGACATTGTGGATCATTGGGCGAGGGATGACATTCAGTTTATGGCGGCGCTGGGTTTACTCAAGGGTTATCCTGACGGAACATTCAAACCGGAGAAGTCGATTAGCAAAGCAGAGTTTGCTGCCTTACTTTCGAGGGCTATTCAGCTCTCCGAAAAGGACAAGTACGATCAACCCGTTTCCCTTCAAGATGTGACGCCAAGAGATTGGTTTTACTCCTACGTTCAATACTTGGAGGGGCGCGGCAACATCGTTCCGTCAAAAATGTATCCTCAACGAAAGCTATATGCAAATCACCCGATCTACCGAGAAGAGGTTGCCGTCTGGATGGCCAAGGAGGTGGAACAGCCGCCCAGAGAAAAACTCCCCGTCTTTGCTGATGTATCGAAAATGTTATACCCAGAGGAAGTCAACAAGGTATCGGGAGCTGGGCTGATCAAAGGGTATCCGGACGGTACTTTCCGCCCCTTTAACAATACGACAAGAGCCCAGGCCGCAACGATGGTTTTAAGGCTGTTACAACTAAAAGGGATGGTCAAGGAAGAGAGGAGTGAAACACGTGGGTAAGCAAAGAAAACGTTTCTGGCCGACACTTCTTGCGCTTGCAATCTTGCTCACGCAAATAGGAGTCACTTTTCCTGCCCCAGCGAAAGCGGCTGAAGGTTTCGTGATCCGAAGTGATTCCATGACGGTAGACGCAACAGGGATTTACGCTTCGCAAACCAAAAACGTGACACTTCCTGCAGTGGAGGTAATTAACGCAACCGCGACAACCGATAACGGGACGGTCACTGTCTCAAGAAATAACAATCAGGTGACGTTATCGTTATCGGGAGGCAATCCAACGTCATTTACTAACGGAACGGTTACCCTGACGGACAATGGGAACACAAGCAATTCTGGAACGGCCAGTAAAGTGATCGCTGGTCTTTATGATGTTACTTCGAAGACATCCACGAACGGAACGGTTTCTACAACTGTCTCTGGTGATACATTGACAGCAAACTGGTCGGGTGGAAGTTCCTATCAGGTACGCGTGCCACCATATACGCAAACGATTACGACAACGGAGTATCAAAACTACTCTCATTATGCTACTTATGCATCCTTGAACGGATGTGATGAAAAAAATAATTGCTCATATACTTATATTTTTTACTCGTATGATAGCAATTGTAATCTAAAGAGTGAGTCATTCACCGTTACACAAGGTCCAGGTCATGCAACAGGCACTTTCGGTTCAATAACATGCAGCAAGCCCATCACAACGACAAAGACAGCAGACGTATACAACTATGAAAGTCGATGGGACTATTCCGCAACGATTGGTTATCGGACAGCAACTTATGTGTACAATACTGTCATTCAATATGACTTCAAAGATTACGCACCGCAAGCTCCTACACTCACTGCTCCGCAAGATCTTTCTGACGGAGGGACAATAACATTTAGCAAACCATCAGACGATTATACGCCACAAAACGAATTACTCGTGAGTTTGGAATGGCAGCAAGAAGGAAGTTCAACATGGAACCCTGTGTTTACGGACAAAAAGATTACTGATTCAATCTTTACGTTGTCCGGTAGTAAAGTGATCTATCATTGGGATGGCGCCGGCGTAAACGGGATGGTTAAACTTCGTTTGGTAACAAAAGATGGGTATAACCAACCTGTTTACTCCTACGTGAATGGAGATCCGGACACGATGTTCCGGATGTCTCACAAGCCTGAGATTACGCAGGTTAGCCCGATCAGTGGTTCCCAAGCAAACACAGTCACACCGAAGTACACGTGGAATTACTCGCAGGACGAGGGAGAAGGACAGAAAGGATTTTACTTGCAAGTGAGAAAAGTAGGGGAAACCACCCTAAGCCTGGACACTGGATTCGTAGACTCTACGTCGAACGAGTATCAACATCCAACAAGCAGTCCGCTTGAATGGGGAACTACCTACGAGTGGCGGATTCAACCTCTATCTGAAACCGGTGTATTAGGAGACTGGACAGGGTGGCAGGCGTTTGGAGCAAACAGTATTCCAGTATTGGAGAGTGTCACTACTGTCTCCACGGATACACTTCATGTAAAAACCAAGCCTACTCCGGATACAACAGGGTATAAGTTTTACAGATTCGGAACGGAAATTCATGATGGAACAGAACTGGAGATTGATGATACGGGGCTCCCAAGCAACACGGAGCAATTTTACAACGTTCGAGCGTATAATGCTGTTGCCCAATCGCCGCTATCTGCTTCGAAGTCTGCATACACACTGGCGGCTACTCCAGAATTTGAGTCGGTTGAAACTACAGCAACGTCCATTACTGTGAAGTTAAAGCAGGTGAACCCCCAGTACACTTATCATGAAGTGGAGTATCGAAAGAAAGGCGAGACAACTTGGCTCCCGTTGGGAAGTGGAGCAAGTCTACTATACATTCAGAATGGTGTTGAAAAGGATACCACTTATGAGATTCGGGTGAGAGCCTTTAACGGCATGACTGATCCGAATGGAACGCCAACGAAATATATCCAAACAGAAGCTACCACAAAAGTCGATCCACCGACAGGTGCAGTCTTTAGCGATATTACCGAAGACTCATTCACCGTCACAATTGATCCGAATGGGAACTCTGCCACTACGAAATACCGTTTTTGGATCGAGGGTGTAACCGATAAAACAGCCTACGGTACGGCGCTTTCTTATACATTCACCGGACTTCCAGAAGGAAACAGAACGTACACGGTAGTGGGTCAAGCACTCGGAATTAACAGCGAATCTTCCCCGATTCCACTTGGAACGGTCACAACGAAAGCGTATCCGATTCGTGCGGAAGACATTACTTTGACTGCTGAACAAGGTAAGATCAAGGGTAGCTTTTTAACCGGTAAGAACGCCGCGGGGACGAAGTACGAGATTTCCGATAGTGCTACGGGTGAAGTGCTTGCCTTTAGCGATACCAACACCACATTCGAACTGAGCGCACCAAATCCGAACGAGAAGCATGTCATCACGATACGAGCCCAGGACAAGATGCTGAATGTTACGGAGCCGGTAACAAAAGAAATTTACTCGCTCGCCAATCCCGTATCTTCTCCCGACCTGACGGTTGTGGGTCCGAATGAAGTAAAAGTAAGCTTTGATCTCAATGGCAATCCTGCAGATACAGAGGTTCGGATTCAAAGCGTAAAAGGAGACACGTATGACTCGGGCTGGATAACGGGAAGCGAGGCTCAGATTCTTGATCTTACCCCCAACACGCAGCAGCAATATGCGATCACGGCTCGGAACAAAGATGGCGTAGAAACGACTGCCATTACCAGCCCAGCCAAGTACACACTCGCCAATCCGATTATCACGGCTCAGTATGAACCAGGTTATACCAATATCAAGATAACCTTGTTGGCTAACAATCCGCCGGGAACCATGTACAAGATCATCAACAAGACGACAGGGGAAGTGAGAGACTGGTCGTCGGATGTAACATGGGACAATAACCCTCTCACAAATGAGTCGGAAAACGAGTACGAAGCACTTGCAAGGAATGGAGATGGCATCGAAACGGTTGTTACCAAGCTGGGAAGTATGAAAACACTGAAAGCGCTCGGTGAGTTTGTGGAAATTCCTCGCGAACCAGCGGACGGAGCCTTTGATCCCACTACACAGGACGGGAAGACAATCACGCATAATGGAAAAACCGTCATTCTTGTAAAAGGCAGTGAGCTGCCACTCTCGCTCCATGACCTCAAAAATATTGTGGAGTGGAAATATAGCATTAATGACGGCCCGTGGTCCGAATGGAAATCTGTTTCGGACAACAAAATCGAGCAGAAGTTCCCTGTGGACACGCCAGGATTGTACAAACTAAGCATCAACTTCAAAAACCAATTTGGAAATGATGCGGGGAATGTAACTAAGTGGTATCTGGCTGACTGGATCGCGCCTCAGTTGAGTATCGCCTACGATAAGATTTCAAAGGAAGACAATCCGAAGTTTGGGATGACCTATTCCGATAACCTTGATCTCAGCTACGGCATCTGGTACCAAGTGGACGAACAACCGTGGCAATCTCTGACGGGGAATGAAGTTACCGGAGCATTACCGCGTGATAACAAATTCAAGAAAGGGTTTGTTCGAATCTCCGATGTCGTGGGAAACGTCAAGGAAGTTCCGTATGAAATCCTGTCACTCAATGATCAATACTTTAGCATTGAACCCCGCGAGGGCGGATACAAAGTGACGTTTAACGTGGAGGCAAAAACCGGACAACGTTATCACGTGAAAACGACAAACCTGGTTGATGATGATTTCCAAGTGAACGA
Source organism: Brevibacillus sp. SAFN-007a (assembly GCF_051967035.1). Classification (NCBI taxonomy): domain Bacteria; kingdom Bacillati; phylum Bacillota; class Bacilli; order Caryophanales; family Paenibacillaceae; genus Brevibacillus; species Brevibacillus sp. SAFN-007a. The sequence goes on from NZ_JBQCKK010000024.1 coordinate 17,508, forward strand.
GAGCAGCACCACAAACATCATTGACGTGCCTGGATTAACTGGGTCGAAATACGAGGCTACTTTGGGAATCCGTATACCGGGTGAATCCTTCTGGTTTGACCAAATGAAATATCCGGTGGTTCTAGGATTGGATATGCCTACATTGGCTTCTCAAGACAGTACCACCAATAGTATCCGGATAACCGTCAATCCGGTCGATGGTGCGCAAACGTATAAGGTGCAACGGAGCGATTTAGCAAACGAAGGCACATTTGCTGGTTTGGAATTTGTTGACTATGAAGTGCACCCGGCAAGTCCATACCTGTACGAATTCTGGGCCGAAGGCGGCGGGTTAAAGAGTGTAAAGAACACGATCACCTTATGGACAAAGCCGGCCAATCCGTCATTAGTGCCCAAAAGATACGCAGATGGCACGTTGAAGTTTGATGTCAACCTGAACGGGAACCCCGAAGATGTTGTGGTAGAGGTGATTCGTGCAGGGGGCACTCCAAAGGTAACCGGTACGGTAGTGGAAGACAGTGGAGTAGAAGGTGACGTGGAATACACGTATCAAGTCCGTGTGAAGTCCCAGAATAACGAGTATTCAGAATGGGTCACCCAAACTTTCCGCCCGGGTGACTATGTTGTTCCGCCAGCTGTTCCGCCCGGGCCAACTCCAGAAGAAGAATTCAACAAGAAAGCCGATAGTGTGTTGGCAGCGATCCAATACCAGGTTGGCACGGTGGCTCAACAAGCCTGGGTGGATGCATGGGTGAAGAATGCCGAAGGACTTCAAGTGACAGGAAATGTTAACGGGATCACCCAAACACTGGGTTCTTCACCCGTTCGTTTTGATGGTCTGAAAATTGGCAAGGAATACGTCCTCCAGATAACGGTTAGTGACGGAACCAGATCGAAAGAAACCCAAATCCGATTCTCGACAGAAATGACTGAGGAACAAATATTCAATCGGGCCGCAGAGCAGCTTGTGGGGCAATTTATCTTCACGTCCGATGGGGAAATTAACTCCGGAAAGGCATGGATTGAGATAGAAGCGCCACAAAGCTCGTATACAGTTGTAGCAATTGTCGAGGGGGTATCGAAAAATATCGCTGGCACAAAGGTTCGATTTGACAACTTGGAGGACAACACAACCTATACGGTATACTTCGAAATAAGCAACGGCACGTATACCTACAGGAGTGAGCGACAAGTAGCAACTCCGAACCGGACAGCTCCTGAAGTGATAAACATATCGAAGAGCGGCGATCATTTGCAGATTGAAGTTCTCACCCATTCTGAGCTGAAGAAGTAATGGACAGCGGCCCTTGTCAGAAAACGGCAAGGGCATTCTTTTTTTGAATGCCGTATGAAATAAAAAATGGTTGCTGAACTTGGCGGGATATGGTAATGTAAGTATTGACAATAAGCAAGTGCGTAAATTATGATTTCAGTTTTGTTTGTATTCTCGATGAGGAATGCTCTCAGTAGTAACAGCATTGATCGCATAAGCAGGTCACTCGGTTTGTCAAGGTCCAAAGGGCAACACCTTCTAATTGTGCACGAGTTATGATATGCTAATTACAACAGTAATTGTACACACTAAAAAAGACCAACAGCGCTGCAACGCTGCCGGTCTTGCACAATAGACGTTCCCCACAAGGGGGCGGCTCAGTGCAATATGTTTGATCGGAAATAGATCACCCAGCTTGCTAGGCTCAAGGGCGGTCTATTTCTTTTTGAGGTAAGTCAGCAAAGCGAGGATGAACATGCCGAACATGAACATCAGCGTCAATGCTTGATAAACCTCCATCAGCCTCACCCCCTTTCATGAGGGGATGAGCCAACCACCCTTGAGGAGCCATGCTATTGTACAATGAAGATTATACCATGGATTGAGATTTTGAGTACCAGCCTCTGGCAAAACGCCAGGGGCTTTTCATTTTTATAGAAAGAGTTTTCGCAACTTCCAGAGGAGGGAAAAGTATGAAATAATATAACGCTAGGAAGAAACCGGGAGAAAACAAGAAAAATTGAGGTGATTTTATTATGAAAGGAAATCGTTTTGTAAAATTTCTCCTTGGAGCAGTTCTTATGACCGCTGCCATCAGTCCGGTCACAGTTCGCGCGGACAGTAAGGACATTCAGGTAAAGGTGGACAATGTCTCTGTCCATTTCCCAGACGCAAAGCCTTTCATTGATCCATCTACCAGTCGGACGATGATCCCGGTTCGCTTTGTCAGTGAAAAACTGGGCGCCTCAGTAGACTGGGATGGAGCAAAACAAACCGTCATTATGAACAAGGACGGAAAGCAAATCTCGCTCAAGATCGGGGAAAAGAAGGCAGTCGTGGCCGGTCAAGAGATCACTTTTGATGCAGCTGCGACGCTGCAAAACAATCGTACGTTTGTTCCGCTGCGTTTCATAAGCGAAACATATGGTGCAAAAGTTGAATGGTTGGCTTCGGAACGACTTGTGAACATCACGACAGGTACGAATAACTTCACCAATCCTACAAATGGTACAAAACCATCGAATGGAATCGGTACAGGCACCAATCCAACTCCTAGCACTGGAACCAACCCATCGACTGGTACAGGCGGATCAGGAACCCCTTTTAAGCCACCCATTCGCGAAGGACAAGCTGAAAATGTGGAAGCGATGAAGAGAGCCGTCCAGACATTCAAAGTTGAGGATGGGGTATTGAAGGGCGTTGTACCAAACGACATAAAAGGATACATGCTGATTGAGTTTAATGGGGAGAACCCAAATGTTCCAATTGTCAAAACTCAGTATTTGAAACCTGGAACCCCCTTTGAACTCAAGATTAATGACACCAAAGGTGTTATTGAATTGCATGGACAAAATGGAACTGCCTTTGGCTTGGTTGGGATCGAATATCCCTCCATGGAAATCATTGGAGGAAGGTAGGGACTGCAAGTGAATAAAGTAAAATTTCTTACAGCCATTATTATGGCTGTTTGTTTTTGTTTTACAACTGATTATGGAGCTGCAATTGCTGATGTTACGTTTCCACACAAGCTCGGTGATGAAGTGGAATTTTATGGAGACTTTTCTCCTTCTCCTTCGGCCCGTCAAGAGATACACAAAGCTGATGTACTACAGTGGGAATATCACGTCTACGATGACAAAACCAAGCAGACAGTCGAACAAACTGCGATCACATCCTTTGACTTGAAAGAAAATGCCGGGGAGGATTTTAAAGGATTTACGGGATACTCCATGATCTACTTGCCAGACGATCCAAATGAACGAACCAATAAGATCAAGACGATGGCCACGAAATATCGAGGAAATCCAGAATTTGTTTCAAGAAAAGTAGAAGAGTACATCGAGCAAATTCAGAAAGGGACCCTCCCAGATCCGATTTACCAAACATATGGATATGATGAGAGTGGGACGTTTAAAACGTACAATTGGCTGTCAGCTGGTCACTTTGCTTATCTGGTTGGAGGTACAGACTCATTAGATAGGTTTGGGGATCGTTGTGTCGAATTCATTGGAAAACCTTGTGGGACCACTGAGCAAATCACCGCCAAGGGTTTTCCAGCCCCCGAAGTACCAAACGTTGGTCGGGCTATGAGGATCATTACGGATTTCCCTAAATTCACCGGAACGAGTATCCAGCAAAATGGGAATACCACAAGCAATGTCATGAGCAACATCCCTTTTGGTGTCCAAGTTTCATTTGTTGCATACAGCGGCTGGGAAACCGGTGCAAATGCCTATTTGTATCTGAATGGTCAGCCAATCCCAGTCTCAAATGATTCGAATCCCTATAGGATACCCTTTGCGGTACCTCAATCTCTAGGCAAAGACGGAGAGTTTGGCTTCAAGTATTCTTTTTACCGTGATTTGACCAATTACAAACAGTACTTAAAGCAAGGAAAGAATACCTTGCTTATTTCTGTTTCAGATAGTTTTGAGCGATATTCCCAAAAAGTTATCGATTTTACCTACGGTGGCGTTTCTGGTTGTCAGCCTCCGTTGTTGAAGAAAAAAGATGCTGTTTACCCAATTAGTTTTGGAGAGGGTCCGAATGGACAAAGTGCTGTGGGTTCGGGAGGATTTCTTTCCTGGGTTGTAACGTACAACGCAAATAATTGTACAGCAGCTGAGTACATTGGATTCGATGAAACAGGGACATTGAATACTCCGATTAAGGAGGCAGACGGTCAGTATGCCATTGTTCTTAGGGAGTGGGAGTTTATGGTTTACAAAAGGGTGGATGGAGTTGACATAAAAAATCAATCCAGCGATCCACTTGCGGTGTACGTTGAAGAGAATGGCAAAACGTATACGATCCCTGGAAAAAGCCAAGTGAAAGTGCCGGGTGTTCGTGGCGACGTAACATTACGGTTCCTTTCTCCCTATGTTCAAAACGGATTTTGGAGTAAAGTAACTGAGAAAGTGGACGGATTTCCGGCTACGTATACAATCCCTGATGATCTGAAAAAAGCAGTACAGATGTTGGTGAATTTTCACACTGGTCAATAGGGGGAGGAATGTGATGAAAAAACTACGAATATGGCTGAATGTATTGGTGGTGCTGGTTCTTTCTATTGCAGCGGTACCTATCCAATGGGCATCTTCTTCAAACCAACCACCAATCATTAACCTGTTATCAATTAATGGGCAAAACGCACCAACCGTCTACGCAGATATTGGTCAGGTAAGCTATGCATTGATCGTATCCAGCTACTCTGCGAATCAAAAGGCTTTGGTTACGTTAACCGTCGAAAATACGGAAACGAATGAATTGACAACAATCTTCAAGGATCAGTGGTTGGAAAACAAGTCAAACACCGGCACGATGGAATTACAAAAAGGTTCCTATCTAGTTACGTTGTATGCGGTCGATGAAATTGGTCAGGCTGCTGAACCGTATTCAGTAACCGTAATTGTTGGGGCAGATACGGATCTTGCAATCAGAAGTGCTGACCCCAATCCCATTCTGATAAAAGAAGACAAAGAAACGAAGAACGTTACGGTTACTCTTTCTAACAACACGCCCAGTTCCAAAACAACAACGGTCGGCTGGCGGTGGGAAGGGGAATCGGTCTTACGAGATGAGCAGAGTGTTACTTTGCCTGGAATGTACCAGAATCTCGGTAAAGTCACAATAACCTTTCCGATCTCTTTGGATATGCAGGAGCAAACCAAAAGGACAATTGAGTTTGTGCTAAATCCCGATCATGACCCTTTGGAACAAAATTATGATAATAATCATATTGCTGTCCCAGTCCAGTACGATTTTCCGGATTTAAGCATCGACGGGCCGAGGTTAGTGTCTTTTACGGAAGACGAGATGACGATTGAATATTCGTTCGAACAGCTTGATCTTCCTGGAAGAACGGAGACATTGGTTACGTCTCTTGAATACGGAATTGGAGAAGCGCAAAGGATTGGTGTGCACACAGGTATTTTATTGGCAGTTGGTGAAAGAAAAACCTTTACGGTGACCATGCCAAGAAATGAAGCAACGTATGGACATATAAATCCTCAGGGCAATGCTCCTGCTCAAGAAAACGAATGGAAGAACAACTATAAGGAAAGTAAGTTTGATTTTTCCAGCCGTTTGAATCTGTACGTCAAATCAGTCAAAGGCGGGGTTTATCGTAAGGGTGAAAATGTGACGACAATCGTGCAGGTTGGAAACATACCCGATAGCGTCATGCCTGAAGCCGTTGATCTCGTTCTGCGTTTTGATGGAAAAGAAGTTGGCCGACAATCCGTTCATTTAAATCCGGGTGAAGAACGGGAGGTTCCTTTCGAGTGGAAGACGCCTGTAACCGGAAAATCTGAAAGAGCAACATACAAACTGGAGGCTGAGATTCACCCCAAGCCGCGAAAATTTGACGAAATAACGTACGAGGACAATATCAGGTCAGCCAATGTGGTTTTGCTACCTGAAGAAGTGGTCGGGGCAGTTTGTCGGAAGGAAGAAAACCAGACGACAGCGGTTTCCGGGACCTATGAATATTATTGCAATTGTACACCTGTTGGTTGCAGCATTTGCATCGGGAAGTATTATGAGTCCATTGTCGTGACACCGGAGTACCAAACGGCGACCGTAAAAGCAGGGATGGGTTTTGCCTACAAGCTGAAAACCGAGTACCACAACTCCAATCCGCACAATGGAAGAAAACATGATTTCTCTCGGATCATGGCGGAATTCGATTCAGAGGAGCATCAGGGGGATACGGTTATCCTGCCGGCAGTCGAGTTGGTTCCTCAAAACCCACCACCCGAATCATCGAACATCTGGCAATTTCCACGGGCCAAGATTGAACGGGGACAGAAGGACATAGAGGCCATCGAATACGTTTACACACTTGATCCTTTGGCAGTCGATGAAAGTCAGCACGTAGATGGGCAAAACAAGTATTACACCAGCTTTTATCAAAAGGATGGCACGTATCCGTTTGCGGTGAAGGGGGAAGGGGCTGGAGTGACCTTTACTACTCATACGGATATTGAAGGCAATACGACGGCAACGCCTGTCTCACCACGTCTTTCTACATGCATCGACGAGCAATACAATATCCTTGGGAGCCCGCATGATGATTACATTTATCGACGAGTTGATCCAAACAATCCATATCCCCACAATATTCAGCCCGGATGGGATTGGAAAGGATACGAATGGTACTTTGATGAACTGGCTCCCTGGTACAACAGCAATGGAAAGGACGATTCCAGCGGGCTTGATGTTACGGAATTCTCCGTCTATCCACAAGAGGCCGGGAGGTGATCACTTTGACAGGGATACCCAAGATGGTAGCCTTTTTTATTTGCTTGGCTTTTGTGATTGCGTACTTTCAAGACGTAACCATCGTTGTATTCGGTAAGGAAGACTTTCGAAGTGCGGCGATTGCGGCGGCACGGCAGGCCATTATCAAACATCAGGACTGGGCCGCTCTTCGAGTAGGTGATCCTCCTTATCTGATGAAGGAGGGGTTGGAGGATACCATAAGCCGGGTACTCCAAAACAACCTGAACGTAGGCACAAAGGAATTACATGTGCGGATGAGTACACAAACGTCGCCCGCGCTTCTTTCTCTTGCCATAGATGCTGACTATAGCAGCTCCCTTCTCAAACTGCTGAAGGAGAACAATATTTTGGTAAACGTCCCGGTTCAGACGACGGAGAGCATTGAATCGAAGTATGACATGAAAAATTACGAATAAAAGGTGGTGAATGGGCGCGCGACAAGCGCCTTTTTCTTATGCAAAGAACAGTGAGGATTGTCATCCTTCTTATGCTTACTGCTTTGGTTGGAGGGGGTGTTTACTTCGGATATACAGAGTATGAAAAACGACAAAATGCATTGGTTCCGGTATTGACTGTCTCACAAGAGATTCCTCCCCGCACCATGATTACCCAAAAGATGTTTGACGATGGGGTGATCAAGGTGAGTATGCACCCAGCGAAGATTGTTCCGCCAAATGTGTTCCGAAAACCGGAAGACGTCCTGAACAAGTTTACAGCCACCAACTATACGGTGCCTCCGAACAGCTATTTGTACGTCGGCAAGGTATTGACGGCGGAGGAAATGAAAGATGGCGCGGCAATGCTCCTCAACGAAGGGGAGAAGATGATTGCGATCAACACCAATTTGCGCTCTTCCTTAGCGGCCCAGATTACGGAAGGGAGTTACATCGACCTGTGGCTGTCAGCGGTGGCCAAAGAGGATAAAAAGCCAGTGATTGGCCCGTTCCTGGACAAAGTGAGGGTGATCGGGACATATGCAACCAGTTCTCAAAAGTCACGGCCAACGACAGATACCGTTACCAAAAACAGCAGCGATGAGCAGCAGCCGGTGACCATCGGGGCAAATGTCGTGCCACAAACGATACTTCTCGCGGTCAATAATGAGCAGATCGCTTTGATCCAACTGGCTGAAAAACTCGGAACCATTCAAGTAGTGGGAGTGAGTTACAAGGACTATGGCAAAACAACTTCAGCTACGGATAACGGGCTTTGGTCAGTCAAGAGGATGCGGGAATGGATGACGGCAGAATTGAGTAAAACATTTCAAGTTCTCGAATCTACAAAGGGGGATGCCCAATGATTATAAACGCAAGCAGCTATGAGCAGATTACGAAGCTCGCGCGTTCTTCTGGAATCGTGTGCGAAGAACGGTATGATCTTGGAGATGCACAATCACCTGTCATTTTGTCAGATACAACCGACCCGACCGGTGAAGTGGCGAATACGTTGGCGAGCCAGGGGGTTCCTGTTCTTTATTTGGCGTACGATCCTCCCGTCAATTTGTCTCCCTCTATCTCCATTATGAAGGGGGAGGAAGTAAGGTGGGAGCAAATTGACGCCTGGATTCAGTCTTCCAATCAAACCCAAGAGCAGAAGCAGCACATTGCCCATTTGAACGTGAAGCGAACGGTCGGGTTTTTTGGCATCCAACCGGGGGTAGGAGCTGGTTCGATTGCCCGGGCCTTGTCTTTTTATTCGGCCATGAATGGGAAGAAAACGCTGTACATCGACATGGACATCCGATTTCCCAAGGCTCCGTATCTGATCGGGTATAAAGATTCGCGATACACATTGGAAGGACTGTTGGAGGCACTTCAAAGCAAGGAACGGCCCAATATGGAACCCTACTTTTTGCATAAGTCCAAGATGGGGCAAGTCTCCAAACAACTGGCGGAACACTTCAAGAAGCTGCCGGATTTGTTGTACGTGCTGTCTCCGTCGGCAGACCTTGGGTTCGAGTATTTTCCAACCTTGGGGACGGACCTCAACGAGATTACCGACTACATGAAAAAAATCGTGGAAGGTGCCAAACCATTCTTTGAAAACATCATTTTTTCCATGGGAAGCGACCCGGATGAGCCGTTACACTTGGCTATACTCAGGGCTTGCGATCAACGTGTCTTTGTTATGGATACCAGTCCGTCTGCTGTGCGGTTGTTCCCGCAACGAATCAAACTGCTGGAGAACACCGGTGTTCCAACGGACGGTGCACAGGTGATTCTCAACAAGCTTCCTGAAAAGATGGACATTGACGTATTCGAGGAGTTCCTGCAGCGCAGCGTCACCTATACTGTTCCGTATGATCCGCAGATGATCACCGAGGTTCACAAATTAAACTTGCTTGGTGGAAAGTCGTTTGAGTCAGCCATCGGTGAAATCGCTGAAGGGTTATTGGGGCTAGAGAAGGAAACGAAAAGACGGGAAGCCGGTTCAAAAAAGACAGGGCGTGTCAGCCTTCTTTCACAATTTTCCCTGTTTCGAGAAAAAACCGTGTGAGGAGGGTCAGCGATGCAAAATGAAAAAATCCTGTTAAATAGAGGACGTGTAAACCTGCAACAACTGCAAAGCCAGCAGGCTGCTACGAAGTCTTCTCGGCCAGACGAAGAACAAAGTGTGGAACACACCAGTTCCGACTACGAATTGGTGCGAAATGAAGTGCGAAACTTTCTCATGAACGAACATAACAAACTTGTCCAGGATGCGCTGTTCAATAAGAAACGAAAGCCGGAGGTAGAGCGGACTATCCGCAACTACCTGCAGATCGAACGAAAGTTTGTGGCTGGCATGAGCATCGATGATGTCGTTCTCCGAATTTGGAAAGACATTTTTTCATTGGGGCCGCTGGATGATGCGTTGGAGGACAACTCCATCACGGAGATCATGATTAACGGGTACGATCAGCCGTGGGTAAAGCAAAACGGAAAAGACCGCCCAGCAGGGGATCTGATTCAATTTGACAATCAGAAGCACCTGGAGACCATCATTGTCACCAAAATCCTGAATTCATGCGGGAAGTCAGTATCGGATAAGAATCCGATTGTGGATGCACGGATCGGTGAATGCAGGGTAAATGTGGTATGGCAACCCATCAGTCAAATGAAAGGGCCCATCTTGACCATCCGAAAGTTTCCTCCGATCACGTTGACGGAAACGGAATTTTTGGAAAAAGGAACAGCGTCGCCCGAGATGTTTGAGTTTATCAAACTAATTGTTCAAGGGGGCTGCTCCATTTGCATGGGCGGGAGTACCGGGTCCGGAAAAACCACAACCTTTAAGCTGATGGCAGGCTTCATCAAAAAAGGCGAACGAGTCGTTGTCATTGAAGACACCGCCGAAATGCGATTGGAAAAGCTGTATCCCTATGAGGAAGGCTATCACTTTATTTCGGAAGAGTGTCGGATCATGGAAGATGAGTCGTTGGACATTGTAATCCAAAAGTTGGTCGTTACCAGTTTGCGTCAGACACCAAAGCGGTTGATCATCGGGGAGATTCGCAAAGAGAAGGATCTCTTGGCGGCGATTGAGGCTGCCTTGATTGGGCACCCGTTGTGGTTTACCATGCATGGCCTCAGTGCTTCAGAATTGGCAGAACGGATTAGTATGCTTTTGGCACGGTTTATGACCAAACAGGACGCCAATCGGCTGTTATCCAAGTCGCTTAACATTATCATGATGCAGAAGCATTTTGCTGAAGATGACCGCCGCCGCGTGTTTGAAATCGTGGAGATTGTTGGCGTTGACAAAGACGGAGAATTGATCCTCAACCCGATCTTCGAGTATGACTGGGATCATAAAAAGTTTGTTCGCAGCAACCCCATTTCTGAACGTCTGGTCAAAATGTTCCAACATGCAGAAATTCCAAGAACGAGATACGAAAAGTATCTCCAACCCGCTGGATGAGGTGGCAACAATGAGCATGGCGATTTTGTTAGCTGTAGGAGCCACGTTATTTTGCTTCCTTCTCTTGCTATGGTTTGAGTCCGGGAAAAGAGAGACGATCAAGTGGATTGAACTGCACAAGCCAGCAAAAAGAGAGCGCAATAGTTTTTTTGCCGAGGGAGAAAGGCTGGGGGTTTCGGTTCAGAAACAAGTCATATGGTGGGGACTTGCTTTCGGAATCGGAGTTGGCTTGTCTTTTCTTTTTCTCAACCCATTTATTCCAATACTCGTTTTGGTCGCCAATTACTTCTCAATCAAGATGTTTTACTTAAATAAAGAACGCCATATTCGGGATATGGCGAAAGAGCAGTTGGGACCGGCGCTTCAAAATTTGGGCGCCGCTTTTCGCATTCAAAAAAACTGGAAACGTGCGTTGGAGACCACGATTCCGAGCCTGGACGAGCCGTTGAAAAGCGAGTTCATGCGTGTGTACCAGCTCCACAGCAGCGATGTTTTGATTGGGGAAGCCCTACAGGAGATGATGGAACGGCTCAAAGTACCCGAAATGAACTTGTTTGTGAAGATGGCCGAGATCAGTCAATCGGTTGGCGACAGCGCAGCCGAAGGCGTATTGGTTGCGGGTGCCTTCTTTCAAACCAAGCGATTGGCAAGAATGGAGCTGGCCAATGCTATGCTAAGTGCTGTTCGAGAGAATCGTTGGCTGTCCTATTTGTTCATTGCTGCAGTGGCATTTTTCCGGTTCTTTCAGCCAGAAATATTTGCAGTGTACACAAATAGTTTGGTAGGCCAATGCTTGTTAACCGTGTATCTGGGGATTGCTCTTTTTGTCCCCGTCGTGAGTTATTTCATTATCCGAAAAGAGGTGTGATCGTTGATCTTTCTCGTTTTTGGGGGAGGGTTACTGGCCTTCCTCCCTTTTCTAATCCTGTTTTACCTGTTTCAGCCCTCGTCAACCTATCGGGCATCAATCCTTTTAGAGGAAGTCAAACCCGATCAAACATGGCACCGGTCATTCGGGTTTCTTTTTCCTCTGACCAACAAGTACTTGCTGCGAACCAGAGCTGCGATTGAGCAAGAACTACTGGATGCTGATTCGAGGAAGACACCTGAGCAGATTGGCGTTGAACAATTTGTGTACATGGTCGGTGTGTTGTTGCTGTTTCTGATTGTTCACTTGTTCGTGAAATCTTGGTTCATACTCGGTCTGGGTATCCTTTTAGCCGTATACTTTTTCTTCGAGCCGAGGAGAGAGCTAAAAAACAAAGCGAAGAAATTGCGGGAAGAGATACGAAAGGAAACGCCCAACTTTGCATTGACGGTCAGACTCTTGCTCAAGGGGCAAAAGACCCCAGCAGATGCGCTGCGAATTGCTTGCGAACACGGAACAGGTAGTGGGCTGAGTGCGTATGCGGAAGTACTCAAACAAGACTTGGAGTTTCTGTCACCGCAGGAGGCAGTTCAAAAATTTGCCAGAAGTACAAAGGTGCCGGAATTGATTGAATTCAGTACAGCTCTTTCTCAATACATGACAGTAGGGCCCGGTAAAGATGGTCAGGAAATCTTGGGGCAAATGGAATCGACGTTTCGGGAGTTGGACAAAAAACTCATGGAGCGCGAAAAGCAAGTACGTCCTGCCAAGGTAAAAACGATGAATATGATCATTGCCTTGGACGGTATCCTGTTTATTGCCACCCTGATGGCGTTGTATTTGGTGAGTATGCTGTCCAAAGGACCGGCCTTTTAAGGGGGGCGAGCAGTTTGAGAGATCCCCCTATGGAGTAGATGCAATCTCTAAGAAATCAAGCCAAAAAATATGTAGGAGAGGATTACGATGTGGAAAAAAATGATTCAAAAAGGAAAAGTCCTGTTTAAACCGCTCCGCAACGATCGTGGTACAGTGCTGATGGAAAAGAAAATTCTGTTGGTCGTCATTGTCGTAGGTGTTTTTGGATTCAGTTCCCTTGGCTATACGTTCTTAAAAGACTATTGGAGCCAAACATCCGACAACATCAAAAACAACAGCCAAATCAACGAAGAAGTAAGCTGGTAAAAGGAGGCCGGGCAGAAATGCCCGGTTTTTCTATTTATGAAATCAATTCCGAAAGGAGAGTTTGCGAATGCGAAGGTTTCTTCGCCAGTGGTGCCTTGATGAATCGGGTACGGTCTTGATGGAAAAGAAAGTGATTTTGGTGGTCTCTGCAGTGATGATCTTTGGTTTGGCCTCCATGGCTTTACCTTGGATCAACTCGTATTTTTCCGACTATACCACCAGTGTACGACATGCCGGGAAAGTACATGAATTTCGGAGCGTGATCCTCCAATGAAAAAACTACGAAATCAAAATGGGTTTATCAGTATTGAGTATTTGATTATCTTCTCCCTGATTTTTCCGTTCTTCATCCTTATGGGTGATTTTGTTCAATGGGGAGGAAAATGGCTCAATGCTCAGGTTTGTATCAATGACACGGCTCAAAAGATGGGGGAGCATGGCGGGCTGTTGGATGGTACTATCCCCTATTTGCAACAGCGGTTTGCTGATGCCGGACTGGACCCTGCTGAATGGGATTTGACGGTTACAGCTGGTCCATTAGCAAAAGGGGAGGAAGGCGTGATTGCCGTTTCGTCCACCTACACATTTCAGTCTTTGAAGATCATCGGAATCACGGCTCAAGTTCCCTTACGGGCATCTGCCACGTTTACATCACAAGTCTGGATGAGGTGAGGACGTGATACTCATGGGGTTCTCTCTCATTGTTCTGTTGATCGCCACTTTCACGGATTGGAAATGGCGGATCATCCCGGATTGGTTGACGTATCCGTCTATGGTGGTTTCGCTCCTGTTCCATTACTTTCATGACCAATTGGGGCATTCCATATTTGGTGGTCTTTTTGTGTTATCCATGCTGCTGGGACTTTCATTTTTCGTACAAGACGGTATAGGGGGAGGGGATATGAAACTCCTTACCTTCTTGGGATTTGCACTTGGGTTCCCGCTCGTAAATGGGGTGATCTTATTGTCTTTTTTGTCGGGGCTCGTTTTTTCTAAAGTGATGAATCAAGTTCATGTACCGTTTGCACCGTTTATCACGTTTTCATTCATGATCCTTCTGCCGACGATTTCGGTGGGGTAATAAGGAGGAGGTGTCGATGGATCTGCCGGTAATCCAGCACGCCAAAGAAATATGCGAACAAGAATTACGAAAAGCGTTGGCAGCGGGAAAGCAGGGAGGGATTGAGATTTTTTACCAACCATTTGTTCACGTTGGGACAGGTCAGGTTATTGGAGCGGAAGCTCTCACACGATGGGTACACCCATTGTTGGGGGAGATTTCGCCACGTATTTTTGTTCCCCTAGCTGAATCGAATGGTCTGGTTGCCGAATTGGACCGATTCGTATTAACAGTTGCTTGCAGACAGGCGAAGAGGTGGCTAAATACTTATGGGCCAATACGAATCGCTATCAACATTTCCCCGCTTTCCTTCCAACATGCCGACTTTGTTGCGGTTATCTTGAATGTTTTGCAAGAAACTCGGTTGCCCCCAGAGTGTTTGGAGATTGAACTGACGGAGAACATTGCGCTTCGACAAGAACATATCTTTTCGACATTCGCCAGGTTGAAAGGGATTGGAATAAAGATCGCAATTGACGATTTTGGTACAGGATACTCTTCGCTAAATTACCTGCGCATGTTTCCAGTTGACACATTGAAAATCGACCAAGTATTTGTGCAAGATGTGGAAAACAGCCAGCAGGAAGTTCCGATTACTTCAGCCATCATTCGTCTCGCTCACGAATTGAATCTGCAGCTTGTAGCCGAGGGAGTTGAATCGGAAGAACAGAAGAATTATCTCATGCAGAAAGATTGTTTTGTCATGCAGGGCTTTTTGTTCAGTAAACCGCTGCCGGCTGATCAGTTTGAACAATTCTTACAAGCCGATGTGCATTCTGGATTAAGGAGGTGTTGACGATGACAGAAAACCAGTTGCTAGACAAATTGATGAACGGAGTTTCCGAAAAATATGCCCTAACTCCCCAAGAATCAAAAGTGCTGGCCATGCTGTTGCAAGGATACTCCATCCCGCAAGTTGCGGTTCATTTGGAGGTTTCTCCTTATACAGCGGAAAAACATAGCCAGACCGTGCTGAGAAAGCTAAACATTATGTACAAGCGAGAGTTACCATTTTGGCTTCTAAAAGAAATGGGGACAGATAAAGGAATGGTGAAACTATGACCCGATTGTACGAGTCGAAACACTATGCCTTGTTCTCTGCCCGTTTGACTGAACCCATGAAGGAAGTTCTTTGCATTATCGGAGAGAGTGGAGAGATCAATAAACAATCGATCATTGACACGAGCAGATACAGCAAAACAGTCGTCCATGCTTGTGTTGAAGCGTTGTATTTTTCAGGACTTCTCAAGTTGAGGACACCAAGACGAGAAACGCTCTACTCACTCTCCGAGGAAGGACAAGCGTTTGTAGATTATTTGTTGCTGACTTCAAACGAGGGGGGATACTATGAGCCTGATGAACAGTAAGGAATTGGAGTTCATGACAAGCAACGGCCTCATCCAAGATGTGTCCTTGCGATTTGGTGTGATAGGCGCCGGTCAAAAGGGGAACAAGGATGCGGATATCTTTGCTGGTTATCGCTTTGCGGATGGGACACAATGTTACCAAACGTTGGCAATCAACTTTGCCCAGGCGGATATGATTCACCTGAAAAACATCCCGGAAAAGGATCGCATTCACTTTGACGGAATGAAAGGAGCTGCTCGGACTCCTTCTCTTGTGGTCGAGTTATTCGATCCGACGTTGAATCCCAAGGCGAATGAATTGAGAAGCCAGTTGGCTGCTGCCATGGAAAAGAAATTTGCAAATGTGGAGCATCTGATCATTTCACTTGGCGCCGGGGGTGGCGTGGGAACCGGTTGGGGCTCTTTAACCCTCAATTTGATCAAGGAAGGATTCTTTCCTGTTCCGATCACCTTACTCATTTCGCTGCCGATTGACGATCCTGATGAAATCGCAAATGCCTTGCTGCTGTTAAAGGAGATTCAGGATTTTCTCAAGATACAGGAAGAGTTATTTGAATACTCTGACACAAAGCCGTTAGCCAGCGTGATTTTAACCGACAACAAAAAGATTTACCATGATTTTGAATTGAAGAAGGGATCGCGGACACTCCAACATACGAACCTGTCCTGGAAAGACGAGGGGAATAATGCGGTCATTAGTACCATCCACGAAGCCAATCTCATCCCTGCCAACTTTGGGAGCGACAACGTAACCTATGACCCTTCAGACTTCATCAAGCTGATGCAGCTCTCCGGCAAGCTTCTTACGATGGCGAAAGCGCGGTTGGAACCGCATTTTACCATCGAAAAACTGGAAGCAAAGATGAGATCGAGTATCGAGAAGGGATACTTTGCTTGCGGGCACCAGTACCAAACGGCGACGATGTATGGCGGTTTTATTTTGCGACCGTCCAATGCGGACTTTTTCAAGGATGTCATCACGGAACGGACGATCAAGAAAGTGATCAGTGACTACAATCCGATTACGCAAATGAGAGGTAAGTTTGGCGACCCGATCTGGAATGAAAATTACGCGGTCATCTACACTTTTTTTGCCGGGATGGGGATGCCAAGCCGTTTCGCCGAGCTGGCGACAGAACTTCAACAGATCAAGGAAAAACAAGAGCAGGTTCAACAAGAATCGGAACTGGATGTTGATGTGTCTGCCGCTATCAAAAATGTGAAACAGTCAACGTTCAACCCCTATCAGCCGAAAACGAACAAATTCGGAGGGGGTGGTTTTGGGGGAGGATTTCAGTCAGTGTTCAGTCGATCACAGTCAGCCGTCACCAAAGACGATGAGAATCAGAAGGAGAAGAAAGAGGAGCAGCCGAACCGCTTTGGCCAACGACCAGGAAACCGTTTCGATGCGCTGCGGAAGATTCGTCTGCATGAAAACCAGTAATAGCATTCAACGGTATCCCTACGGATACTGTCGGTATCCTATACCAATTGCAACAGAGAGCCGAGAATACAGCATTTTAGGGTGAACGGTATGTATGCCGATAGTATCCCAACGGATGGTGACGGTATTCTCTGCCCAATTTATTGAGAAGGTGGTTTTATGTGGGAACGTACAGGGGTGGAACAAGCCTATGAACTTCTCCTGCAAGCGCAGTATCAGCTAAAGGAATGGATGAAAGAAAGGAATCCTGTGGAAAATCCATGCTCTTTTCAACCGGTGTTGGAACCATTGGAAGACCATTGTTTTCGGTTGGTCTATCCGGAATTGGCTCCTGTGTTCAGTCGATTGAAGAACCACGCACCAGGGTTGCGAGAGCAGATCAAGCAGGAGTGGTTGGTAGGAACAGAAGAAGCCTTGCGAGCATACTGGCAGCCGGACCGCAGGAAGGCTTGGGATGGTTTTAATACGAGGGATGGAGTGGGAAGTTACTACTTCCAGGAGCCCGTGGCGGTCTGGATTCGGAACCATTATCCCGCCAATCTTCTCATTGACCTGGACAACCACGTGTACAAGTGGATGATCGATGCGTTGGTAAACGCCTATTTCATCCCCGACGACAACAAAAGTCGGGTGTCTCTTTTGTTTGACTATGAACCAAACGTCGATCACCCCCACACGGAAATGTACGTGCTGCCCAGACGAAAATTAATGGATTTCTTGGCGGTGTAAAACCCGAAAAACAGCGGTGGCATACGTATGGAATCAAAGCGCTCTTTCGTATTGAATCAAAAAAATCGACAGAAATTTCCACATGACGTTAGCGGCTATCGTATGGATTCAAATTAGAATCCATACGATACAGAGGGTGAAAACAGGGGTTCGTCAGATTTATTTGATTCCCTATGTTTAAACGGTGCTATTTAGGAAAGCAAAATTCAGATGCCGGGTGTTGTGAAGTTTCTTTGGTTCCATATCTGTCTTTCGGGGGTTAACTACAGGGAAGGAGTAAAAAGACAGATTCCATATGAAAAAAGTGATCTTATCCCATGTCCGTCTAAGGGGTTTGGAGATTGGGGGTCGGGGTTGTGCAATCAAAGGGCAATTCCGGTGGGATTAGGGGCTAAGGCCGGAGGCTGAAGCCCCTAATCTGGCCATGTGACCAGCAGCCGGGAGAGGTCAAAATGCCGGGGGAAGAACTGCAATTCCACGGGGGTGGATAGAGGGAATGTTGGTTGTCTGAAAGTTGATTGGTAAACGGAAACGGGCGAGCAAGTGAGAGAGTGCCCAGCACTCGACGGTTGCGAGCCGTACAGCAACGAAAAAGGGGGAACACTTGTGAGAACACCAGAGATCACGTCAAATGACATTGCGCTGTTTCGGATGATATGGGCCTATCGTGGTTGCACCTCAGATGTGTTACGAGAACGGATTTTCGATGGCCGAAGATACGGGTATACACGAATCGCAACGTTACAAGAGCGCGGATACATTGCCAAACGAGCAATCTACAACCGGGAGTGGCCGAGGGGATACTGCTGGTATCTACTGAAAAAAGGACTGGAAGTGTTGGCTGATGTAGAAGGGTGGAGCCTGGAACGATTGGAGATTGAGATTCGCCGATGGGAAGAATGGCGAAATGACAGCAAAGTAGCGCAATGGAACCGCCTATGGATTATGAACGTCGCGGTAGCGTGCGAAAAAGCAGGATGGGTGTGGATACCGAAGTATGAATTTGTCGGTTGGGGCCGCCAAGATCGAGAGCAATCTCGTATTGGCGGCATCCTTATTTGGGAAGAGCAAAAGTATGCCTTGTTCGTGATCGAACCGCAGGGAGGGAGATTGCCGATCTACCGGGCGAAAGAAGAATCCCGTCGGGTGCGAGGCGTTGTAGACGGCGTAATCGTTCTCAGCCGAAATGGGTGGTGCATGGAACAGTGGGGCCTTCCTGATTATTGGGAGTACGTTCTTCCCTACGATGAAGGAATTGCCATTTTAAGCCTTGGAGCAGGATGGGAAGCAACCATGAGAAAAGCAGGGGGGAACGTCTGGAAAGCGGAGGGGGCCTTGTGATGGGAGAAGGAAGAATGTCGTTTCTCGTCATCGTGGTAGCGGGTTTCATTCTTGCGAATGCCCTCCCCATGACCTGGATTCCTCTCTTGCTCTGGTTTGGGATTATGTGGATATTGTTGGTAACACTGTGGATTTGGAAGAAACAGGAGACGTATTCCGGCTGGTGGATGGGGGCAGCCTATTGGATTCTCATGGGATGGAAGGGAGATGAAGTCCGTCACGTCTTGTACCAGGTAGCCTTGGGGTATTGGAACGGGGATGGGGCAATGAACTGGTTGTTGATTACGTTAGCGGTGACCGTCTTATATGCCGTGGTCGGCATCAAGATGTGTCACCGCTTTGCGGTTGCCCTTCCCAAATGGGTAACGTCGTCCATGGGGACGTTGACCCGCTCGGTAAAGAAGGCCATGGGCCAAGATTGGGAGCTCATCGAATTCCAGCTGGGGGTCGATCGTACAAGCGAGATTACAAGCGAACCATTCCGTCCAGGTGGGGAATAAAGGGGGGGAGAATCATGCTTATTCGGGAAGAAGTGGAGTATCGGAGGGTGGAAGAGTTAAGGGAACATCCACTCAATCGGATGCTCAATTCCCCATTGGGTTCCATGGAGGCTGCTCTGCTTGAGAACAGCATCGACGAAATGGGGATTCAGGAGCCTTTATGGGTAACGGGGGAAAACGTCATAATCTCCGGTCATGAGCGGTGGAAGATTGCAAAACAGAAGGGAATGGGAGAGGTACCGGTACGAGTCGTGGAATCTGTCACGGAAGAAGAAATGCTGTACCTGCTTGTCATGGCCAATGATGCACGCCGCGGGGATGAGAAAGATCCAATGCGTAAAGCCCGCAAGATTAAGGTCTTGTACGACTATTGGGGAATCACGGTGGGGAGGCCCAAAAAGGGACACGATGACCACAATGCGAGAAAAACAAGACATGACGTAGCAAATCTAGTAGGGGAGGGAGAAAGAACAGCAAGACGATTGCTCAGACTCTTGGATTTGATTCCAGAACTACAAGAGCTGGTTTCCCGTGGCGTTATCGGCGTGGTGGCTGGGAACGAACTGGCTGCCTTGTCGGAAAAAGAGCAACGCCAGCTGTACGAGGCCATTACCCGTTCCAATGTCAAAGAGGTACGATCCCAAGAAATCCAGGCCATACGCAGCGAACTGGAATATCTCCGGGAGCGCCGGTCGCAGCAGGTGGATCTGCAGGAAGAACAATTGGATTTGCTGGACATGAAAGAAGACGTATTGGCAGAAATGGAGGAGCAAGATGCAGCTGATGGTGGACTGAAGAATGAGTTGCCGGAAGAGGACAGGGAATGGCACACCGAACTGGAGAAGGAGATCCCCAAGACGGCGATTGATGCCGTTGCCCCCACGTTGGAAGCATCCAGTGCCCGAAACTTGCGGCGCCGCTTGTTGATCAAAAAACTAGACAAGGCGGAAAAGCTGATTGAACGACTGGAACAAGATCTCCTCCCGTTTTTTGATAACCTGATGGACGCCGTGGTGCGGGAACGCGTCCATGATATAGTAGGGCAGTTGATGCGCGTATCTGAAAGACTGGACGAGGCGGTGTCGGGAAGGTGATTTTTGTAAACGGTCAGTTGATAACCGAAGATGTGTATCGCTCCGGTACAGATTACGATCAAACCGTTTTGAAACAATGGCATGAAAAAAAGCCGCGGATACAATGCGCGTGTCAGGCATATGCCATGCGAGCGGAGATGCACGTGCGAAAAACGCCCTACGGCCGCTATACGTTGGTCAACAATCCTGAACACTCCGACAAACATACACTTGCTTGTCCTTACTACGGGGAGGTTGAACGGTCCCGAACAGGGGAGAGGCGAGCAGTCGAAAAGGTTGGCGATCGCTTGGTCGTCCATATCAAGCTGTTCCCGGAAACAGGGACACAAACCGGGAAAAGCCGGGAGACGGGGAATCGAACCGGGGTTAAAACGGAAGAACAAACGCATCGTCATCGCTTGTTTCCTTCATTCGTCTTCGACTGGTACAAGCTGGCTGTCGAGCAACTCCAGGGAATGGGCAAGAAGATGACTCCAGCTTCCGTCCTGTACCACATGTGGCATTGCATGTCCCATCACCGGATCTGGATTGGGACGGAAGATTTTTATTGGTTTGGGTACGTCCCAAACGAGCGTTTTCGGCTCCCAAAACGGCGAAAGGTGGTGCTAGGCTGGCTGCGGGAGCGGGAAGAAGTGATCGGGGGAGAGCGGTGGGGGATTGAGGGCATGAAGTCGTGTTTGATCCGTGTTCTTGTTCCCGAAAACCATATCCCCCGCTACCGAGTGGATGGCAAGCTGGTAGTGCTCCGCGTCAATTTCGACCATCAGGAACCACGTTCTATTGCTCCAGCTGTGGGATGGCATATCACGGAAGAGGGCTGGTGGCTGCACAGTGGCGCTGAGCGGGAATTGCTCATGCTGTTGCGGGAACGAAAGCATACGATCCTTCGTCCGATTGAGCCGTCAGAGGAATGGTTGGGGTATCAGCCGGATTTTGTTCTGCCGGAGCGAAGTCCTCCTGTGTATGTAGATGTGTTGGATGAACCGGATGAGCTCTTGGAAGATCGGTCACCTCAAAAGAGGAAAAAGCAGGCGGAGATTTACCGAGCAGCGGCACGAAACCGGGTGATTCGCTATGTGCAGTGGCAGTCCGGTGATCCGATGGAACTTTGATGGGGAAAGGAGGGATCACATGATCGTCACCTATGGCGGATTGGATGCGTTTTTGCACACCTTGGTTGTGGGACCAACCGGGAGCGGGAAAACAAGTTACTTGCTCTCTCCCATGGCCATGCAAATCTTGGAGTCGTATAAGCGTGGAAACCGTGTCGGGATGCTGATTTTGGAGCCAAGCGGCGACTTTGTGGAGGATATTTACCAAGGGTGCCTTGCCTACGGTATCCCGGTTTGGCGAATCGATCCAACGTGGGACGGAAGCGATGGTTTAAACCCGCTGCTCGGCGAACCTCAAGTCGTCGCGGAAATGACGAGGACCGTATTGAAAAGGCTTTTTGGCAAACAAGAAGCCTTTTTTGCATTGGTGCAGGAAATGGCTGCACGAAATGCGGTCTTGCTTTTGAAGCGTCTGTACGGAGACGATGCCGATCTGCTGCATATTGTCCGCGCGCTCCGAAATCTCAAAACGCTGAAGGAACACATCACGGATTATGAACGAAAATACAGGAGAGATGACCTTGTGGAGTTTTTTCAGGTTGAGGTTTTCGACAGTGAAAACTTCACCAAAATCTCTACGGGCCTTCGGATGCAGCTGGAAGACTTGGTTGGGAACGAGCGGGTGTTGAAACTGCTGACGAAAAAGAAGGACGAGAGTGTCCGGTTTGAGGATCATTTGGCAAACGGAGGGGTGGTTCTCATTAACTCCGCGTTGGGAGAGTTGGGGAATCTCAGCAGCATTTTCGGTCAGTTTGCCATCATGACCTTTCAAAACGCCGTGTTCCGGCGGCCGGGGAACCAATGGACGAGGCGCCCGCATTACACCTTCATTGACGAACTACCCGAATACCTCAATCCCGATTTTCGCCGACTATTGACGTTGGGGCGGAAATATCGAAACGCGTGTACAATCGCCATCCAGAATATTTCCCAGCTGAAGGTAGACGGATATCCCGGCTTGGAGGATACCATTATGACCAACTGCCGGAACAAATTGATTTTCGCCTGCGAACACGAAGCGGATGCGAAGAAGTTCAGCGCCTTATTCGGGACGGAAAAACGCGTCAATCAGACGAAAATGTACGACACCCATATGGGAATGAAAGCATTTACGGCGGACAAAGTCACGCAGACGGAAAAGGAAGTACCGCGGTTTACTCCGACACAGCTCATGGAATTGCCTGCCTATCACTTTGTCGCCAGGCTCGTAAAGAACGGGCAGCTGCAGGTACCCAAACTCGTGAAGGGGGAACTGGTTCGAATACCAGAAGGGAAGGAGGAAGAAGAAAAACGGAAGCCATTCGCGTGGTTAGAAACAGTGAAAAGAAAACGAAAGGAGGAGATGATCTCGACAGATGTTCCGAGTGAATCAGAGGAGGAAAAAGCAGCAGTCTCACAAGAGGGGGGGGATCAGCCGAAAAAGAAGATCACGATTGTGTTTCCAGAACAGTCCAATGTTTCCGGGGAAGTGAAATGGTTTACGTTACGAAAAGCCAAACGAAAAACGGGATAACATGGCTTCCCTTAAGTGAAGTGGGGTGTCCAAAGAATGAAATGGCGATTTTGGTCCCTGGTTTTGGCAGGAATCACGATAGGATCGGGTTTAACCCTTTGGGAAGCGTTCTCCTAGCGGGGGCTTCCAGCATATTTGGTAAAGGTGGAGTATGACATGGCAAGACAAGCGGCTGTCAACGAGCAACGGATGGTGGCAACCAAGAAGACAACAACCCGGAAGCAGAGATCAACAAAAGTCAGCGAGGAGGTTCCGTTCGTTCCATTTCTCCGAGTGGACATAAAAACGGGAGCATTCATTCTGGACGAGCGAGAAGAAAGATATTGGAAGATATGATCAATACGCTACTCTCCCATAAGGAAGAGGGCTATTTTTATTTTCTCAAATTCAAAAGAGGAGGAATTACTCATGTTGGCAAACATTTTCGAGCGCAAAGGGGATCAGAAAAACTTCTGGGCGGAGCTGTTCGCCGCCAAACAAAACAACATGGCCATTCAGGCCAATGTTGTCGGCTTGGAAACACACAAATTGAACGGAGAATCGGTTCGCTGCTGGGTATTGGAAGTAGAGCCAACTGGGACTGTGAAAGGCATCGTTCCGCGAATGGAAACAGGCGTGGAGAAATCGTCCGAGATGAATGAATTCCTGGGGCAGACCATTCCGGTCATGATCCTGCACATTGACCAGGACGCCGAACAAGTGCTGTGCAGCCGTATCCGTGCCATCGAACTGATGCAGGAAATTGCCTTACGGCGGGTGAAGGTAGGGGATCAATACACGGCTACGGTGACAAAAGTATCGCAGAACCGTATCGTGGCAGAAACCTCCGGGTTTTCATTTACGTTTACCAATTCCGACTTGAAATTGCCATTTAAGGATTTGCGAGACGTGTATCAGGTAGGCCATACAATCACCGTTGAAGTCAAGGAGATCGTCAGGGATGGGCAAGCTTTACAACAGAGTGAAGCGGCAGCCGGGGAAGATCAAGGCGAGAAAGTGCCTGCTTCGTCCATTCGGCTTGTCGTGGTACCTGTTCTCCAGGATAAATGGGATTTGATTGGCACAAAGTTCAATCTCCGTGGTGTGTACAAAGGCGTGATTAAACGCCAATTCGACGCTGGGTATTGGGTCGAACTGGTTCCTGGATTGGATGTGTATTGCCTGCATCCGAAGCGAAGCCTGCACAAAGGCTTGCTCAAAGAGGGACAAGTAGTGTTCATCCAGCTGCAGCGGATCAACAACAAAGAGCGTCGGTTGAGCGGCGAAATTACCCGCGTAATCGGGTGAGAAAACATGTTCGGGAAATCATGGACATTCAACTGGGAACCTACACAAACCTCATCTCTTGAGGTCCATTCACCGCTGCTGGAATGGGTGAGAACCATCGGGATCATCACGGCCACTTCCGCAGACTGGTTTCATGCCACCAAGAGGGAAACACGGGAAACGATCAAGCAGCTTTTATCCGCTGGCATCATTATGCGCGGCCAAGCCCAATCCGAGGATAACCAAAAGCTCACCGTTTACGCTATCGAACCTCTTGCCGGAGACGCGGCCGTAAAAAAACTGATCCTGGAGCGAGTCTTGGATCACTGGCTGGACTACGTGGAGCCCATTGATATTCAGACAAACCCAAGCGGGGGCACGATCCGGATTGGAGACGAACTGGTGGACATTCGGATTTTGTATGGGGATGTCCACCCTCCCGAACGGGAGCGGGTCTTATGGTTCGGAGGAAATTGGGACGAGTTTCGATCGGTTGTTCAGCCGGGACACTTTGCCGCAACCCTGGACGTATGGGAAAAGGGAATGGTGATGAAGTGGGAACACAATTGGACGCCCGTACCTCTCTCCCTCTTGACGAAGGGATAAAATCTTAGGTAAAATATGGGCAAATCAAGTCCAATATACGAATCATCAGAGGCTTTTTCCGTGGAGCGGATAGGGGTTCGTATACAATCAACCATGTTGAGCATGGGAGATTGCGAAGAAACGGGATACCTCATACCGTTGGGTAGTTGGCAATACCTGTTCCCTATGAGGTTAATGATCTGCGTTGAGCGCAGAACTTGATGGAATGTGTGAGGCTTTGACCCATGGTGCGCCTCTTCCAATCCTGCGAAGGGAAGCAGATTGGACAACATGGGCGGAAAAGATATCGTGCTTGTCGTTACCTGGCAGAGACAAGGCGATATGGTGGTTACGAGAGAGCTAGGCACGGACTCGTAACGGTCGCAAGCTGCAGACGTGTTGTGCATGACTGTAGAACTTGCCACAAGAATGTTCTCGATGGAAGCATAGGCGTAGTACGCTTTTTGCAGGATTGTTTCGTGCAAAAAGAGGTACTACGCCTTTTTGCGTTTTCAGGACATCTCCTCTGAGATACAATGGGTAGAAAGACGTTGTATCTAAGGAGGTGGAATACACATGCAAAAGGAGAGGGATGACATGGACACTCTTGAAAAAGAACTGGAAGAGTGCTGGAAAGAGGCTGCAAACACGAAGCCATTAAGCGATGAGGAACTGGATGCGATCATTAAAGACGTTCGCAGATCCATCCGTAAGGTGGTGGAACAATGAACGTGGTAATCGACACCAGCACAATCATTCGCGCGACGTTGGAACAAAATAGGATGGCTCAAAGGGCTCTTTCGTTGTCCATTCGGGAACATCAGGTACTACTGACGGATGAGATGGCGAAAGAGCTTGCTGCCACGATTGTCATCGTCGCAGAAAAGAAAGGGCAAAACCCGAAACCACCATTGAGAGTAGCGGCAACTTACTTGCTTCGGGCCAATCGGGTACGCACTGCAACCGTGTATTCCTGATGCTACGATCCGGATGACTCCATGTTTATTGAGTGCGCAATTGATGGTGGTGCACAAGCGGCCGTCTCCAATGACCACAGTTTAACCACCCTGCATGAATACGTCACTCATGAAGAGGGGAAAAGACTCATCCAAAAGATTGAGTTTTTAACCCCGGAGGAGTTTGTAAGGAAATACAGCCTGTCATGAGTTTTTTATCGGGCACAGGAAACCAAGACTTTTCTACCGCTTAAGGAAGGAAGTCTTTTTTATTTTTGCTCTCGTGCGGGCGTACCAATAGCACGGGCCGAGAAAATGAATCATGTAAGTTGAATAAGTTGAATTGGTCGTTTGACGAGAGACACAGAAATGCGTTTTACGTAAAACGGGGTAGCCGTCACGACCTTTACACTTGCGGTAAATCGTCCGTTTACCAATCAGGATGGACGACAATAGGAGGTGTTGCTTGTGGAGATTTCAAAGTATAATGGCTTTGAGGTGGTCTGTATGACAAAAATCGAATCCATCTTAAAGTCCATTATGGAATTGACCGAAACCGAAAAAAGGGAATTATTTTTTCGGTTATACTCTGAATTGGAAGAGATGGGATTCCTGAAGCTGAGTGAATCTTCACTTGCTGAATGGAATAGTAAGGAGGACGATGTATATAATGACCTATGAACAAGGGAGCATCGTCCTACTTCCCTTTCCTTTTTCCGATTTGGAAGGAATGAAGAAACGTCCCGCTCTGGTTCCTCTAAAGCCCCAAAATTGGATTTGAGTTATCACCCCTTATCTTGTTAATCTGGTATCAGAAGAACAGAGGGGGATT
>NZ_JBQCKK010000025.1:0-41711 GCF_051967035.1 Brevibacillus sp. SAFN-007a
TTTCCCCATAAAAAATCCCTCCACAGTAGACAGTACAGACCTTTCTTTTGCCTGTCTACTATGGAGGGAGCATATCATTAGCTCTTCTCCCTTTTCTTGTTCGTCTGTCAGGGCTTCATTCTGAGCAGGCGCATGCTGTTGACGATGACCAGCAGGGCAGCGCCCGTATCGCTCAGGACCGCAAGCCACAAGGTCAGCCAGCCCGGAAAAATCAGCACGAGAGCGGCCAGCTTCACCGCGATGGAAAACCAGATGTTTTGTTTGATAATCACCAGCGCTTTTCTGCTGATGCGGACGGTGTGCGGCAGCTTTTCCAAATTGTCGGCCATCAGGACGATATCCGCGGTTTCCATCGCGGTATCCGTCCCGGCTCCGCCCATGGCGATGCCCAGATCGGCGGTGGCCAGCGCAGGTGCGTCGTTGATGCCATCCCCCACCATCGCGACGACCTTCCCTTCCTGTTGCAGCTTTTTCACGGCTTCCACCTTGTCTTCCGGCAGCAGTTCGGCAAAATAGCGATCGACGCCCGTCTGGGCCGCTACCTTTTTCGCCGTTCCCGCATTGTCGCCTGTCAACATGATGATTTCGCCGATTCCGGCCGCTTTCAGCTTGCTGATCGCACTGACGGTAATCTCGCGAATCGCGTCGGCTACGGCGATCATGCCAAGCAGCTTTTGGCTGGTGCCGATCACGATCAGCGTATGGCCTTCTGCTTGCAAGGACGCGATCTGCTCCTGCCAGAGGCTCATGTCCACGCCCAACTCTGTGAACAGGGCGGGCTTTCCGGCGTAGTAGACTTTGCCATCGACCGTCGCCTGAACGCCTTTTCCCACCAATGCCTGAAAATCCTCGCCCGCGAGCGCCGCCACCTGCTTCTCCTTGGCGTATGCCACAATCGCCTGGGCAATCGGATGGCTGGAGCGCTCCTCCAGCGTTCTGGCCATCGCCAGGAGCGTTTGCTCCGTCTCGCCGATGGCCACTACCTCGGTCACGCGCGGCTTGCCCTCTGTCAGCGTGCCTGTTTTGTCAAAGGCAATCGCTTCAATCGTTCCGGCCCGCTCCAGGAATGTCCCGCCCTTAATCAGCACGCCGTTTCGCGCTGCGTTCCCAATCGCCGAGACGATGGCAACCGGCGTCGAGATGACCAATGCGCACGGGCAGGCGACCACAAGCAGCTCCAGCGCCTTGTAAAACCATTCCCCCCATGTGCCCATGCCGAGCAACGGGGGAAACACCATCACGAGCAAAGCGAGAACCAGGACGATGGGCGTGTACATGGCGGCAAACTTGTCGACGAACGCCTGCGTGGGAGCCTTTTTCTCCTGGGCCTCCTCGACCAGATGGATGATACGCGCAATCGCCGTATCTTCGACGAGCTTTGTCACCTTGATTTCCAGAGCGCCGCTTTCATTCACGCTGCCTGCGAACACCGTGTCGCCCACCTGCTTGTCGACCGGAATCGACTCCCCTGTAATCGGGGCTTGATTCACGCTGGAATGTCCCGACAAAATATCGCCGTCGAGCGGGATTTTCTCTCCCGGCTTGACAATGATGACGTCGCCTACGCCTATCTCCTCCACGGGCATGCGGGTCAGCGTATCGCCTGTTTTCACCCACGCCTCGGGCGGGGCCAAATCCATCAGGTTGCGAATCGAATCGCGCGTTTTCTCAATCGATTTGGTCTGGAGCAAATTGCCGATGGAAAACAGCCAGACAACCGTCGCTCCCTCCAGCCACTCCCCGATCAGCGCTGCGCCAAGCGCCGCGACCGACATCAAGACATTCATGTCCAGCGACTTGCTCTTGATCGCGTAAAAAGCGCTGCGCGCCGGGCGGTAGCCGCCGCTGATTATTGCCAGGGCGTACAGAATCGTGCTGGCCCCTGGAGAAGCACTGGTCAGCCCGAGCAAAAAGCCAAGGGCGAGGAAAGCGCCAGACAGGGACGTGAGGATGGTGCCTGCCCGATCGTTCCGGGCTGCCTCGCGGGCTGTTCGCCGCTCAAGCCGCTTGGCGCTGTAGCCTGCCTTCGCGACTTCCTTGAGAACGACTTCGTCCGGCAGGCCGTCGGAGACGAGCTGCATTTTTCCTGTGGAAAAGTTGACGCTCACTTCCTTGACGGCAGGAAGCGACTGCATGTGCCGCTCCAGTGACTTCGCGCACGAGCTGCAATCCATGCCATGCACGCGATACACGATTGCCTGCCGAGACAAAACGCCCGCGCCGTCCGAAGCGATCGCGGCCGCTGGCTCCAGCACCTTGAGAATTTTCTCCGCATGGGTATGCTCCGCGCTGCCATGGTGCCCGCTGCAGCACCCGTCTTGTTTCGAATGATTTGACATAAGCTCTCACCTATTTCCCAAGCATGTATGTTTCCCGACTGCTTTCGCATCCATCCAACAAACATTCAAACAAATATTTAATTATTATAGTATCGGATACCAGTTCCTGGTTCAAGGGTAGATTTTTAAAGTTTTGCGCCTATTTGTTCCCCATGAAAAAAGGCCAACCAGAAAACGCTGGCTGACCTGACAATATAAAATGGCTCCGGGCAGATGATAAGTAGCATTTCGGTCCTTTCCACCTACATTCTCATATCTACATTCAAAGCTTGGTTTCAGGGACTATATGCCAACAAAACTTCGGTTACGTGTTGGCTGATGATTGTAGTCGCCAAAAAATTCATATTTTTTCATGTATAACAAAATACGACAACATTTTCATTCATTTTCTGATAATTTTAATATTGTGCAAGGTCCTTCCCGGACTAACACCAAATTAATATGGAGGAGAACCAAATTGAAGATCGGGATGGATCAGAACGTAAAAAGGGAATTTGACACTAGAACATGGGAAACCACCTTCGAAGCAAACTTTGCTTATGAAAAATTGGGTCCATCTGGTGGCTTTACTTTTAGACTTACGCCAACCAAGACAAAAAAGTTGGCAGATTTGGAAAGATGAGGATTTGGAGTGGTAGTTTAAAAAATTAAGAAGAGCATTCGGACAACCGAATGC
This sequence comes from Brevibacillus sp. SAFN-007a, assembly GCF_051967035.1. Lineage (NCBI taxonomy): Bacteria > Bacillati > Bacillota > Bacilli > Caryophanales > Paenibacillaceae > Brevibacillus > Brevibacillus sp. SAFN-007a. Next base: position 3,016 of record NZ_JBQCKK010000025.1, read on the forward strand.
TCTTTTATCATGAAAGGACGGAGCGAAAAATGAAAAGAATGTCAATGTTCCTTTTACTTGTTAGTTTGTCTCTCATGACAACCTCTTGCACCACGGCTTCACCGGAACCTTTCCATAATCAATATCAAATTACGTTAACGGATGTATTTAAACATCAACACTCACATTCAATCTATCAGTTTGAAAAAATTACCGAAGGATTATCCAACGTACAAGACAAAGAAAACCTGGCGTATATTTTAGGAATGATTGATAGTAATCTAATAGATAATCCCGTCTTCCTTCCAGTAATTATCCTAACCAATGATGAAACAAAACAAATAATAGCCGATGAACAATTGCAATCTGGAGTTTTAACATTCTATCAGTATAAAAAAGATTATCTAAAAAAATTACAAGCGTTATTGGAACAGAATGATCTTACGGAAATTCAAAATAAGCGAGAGGAACTAAAGAAACTAAGCACGCTTATGCCAAAAATAAATGATGATCGGCTTTTCGATAATGATAAGACAAAAATCGAATCCTATAAAAAAGATCTGGAACTGGTTCTCCAACAATTTCCGAAATAACGGAATCACCCTCGCTTCCGATCCACTATGATGGCCTCCAGCCATAACACAAACTGGCGATCGCTCTGCGGTATACAACCGGGAACGATCGCCAGTTTGTTGAAACAGTTCTTTCCTAGACTTTTGGAACTTTGCAAACGACACTGCGGCGGGAGCCAGTCTTTTTCCGTTACTTCGTCTGCTTCTGTGCAACGTTGACAGCCGTTTGCCAACGCTCGCCGCAATCCAGACAGACGCATTTGAGCCTTTTATTTTTTTCCAGATGCATGCGAACGGCAAACAGCACGAATGCGCCCATCAGGCCGAGAAACAGGAAAATGACAGGCGTCCCTTGCACGGATACGCCGATCCCTCCCAACACCACCAGTACCGCCGCGTAGATGGAAATATACAAAGGGCGGTTGATCGTTTCGGTAAAGTCGATTTTCTTGGAACGGCACTTTGCGCACTTCTGTTGGAAACTCATTGCTTTCTCTCCCTGTTTTCACACTCACGTCCAAAGGCATTCATGTCCATCTTACACGAAAACAGGGAGGGACACTACTGCTGGATCAAAAATCCCTGCCTTACCCATTCGTCAAAGCCGCCGAGCAGATTTTGCACATGGGAAAATCCGTTTGCCCGCAGCAAGCTCACGGCTATCGCCGATCGCCGCCCGCTTTTGCATTGAACCAGGATCGGGGCATCGCGCGGCAGCTCCTGCATGCGCGCTGGCAAGTAGCCGAGCATGATGTGCTTCGCCCCCGAGATGGCGCCTGCCTCCCATTCTTTTTGCGAACGGACATCGAGCAGGTACAGTTGTCCCGCCTGCACCTGCTCTCGCGCCTCTTTCGGCGTGATTTCCGCATAGGAGTCAAACCGCGAATCGCAGGCAAGCTCGTAGACAGCAAGGTCCATCACACCAGCGATCTGATCCAGCCCAATCGCCTGCAAATCTTTCAAGACAGCAGGAACGGACTGCTGGTCGGCGAGCAGGTACACAGGGCGTTCATCGTCCAGCAGCCAGCCCGCCCACGTAGGAAACGATTTGTCATACGGCAGGTTGATGACTCCCGGCACATGTTTTTTGGCAAACAAGCTTGGCGGGCGGGTATCCACGACAACGCCCCGCTTTGTCCACGCTTCGACTGTGCTGATGGAGGCTTCTGCCTGCACAGGAGCCATTATTTCCTGCACCAGCCGCGGCCCGACCTTGTTCCCATGCTTCATCCTCGCAAAGTAAGTCGGCGGCTCAGGCTGGCCGGCAAGCAGACTTTGCACAAACTCCTGTTCGTCGTCATGCCGCAGCGCCCAATTCGTGCGCTTCTCATACCCTACCGTCGACGATGGGACGGCCCCGATGGCTTTGCCGCATGCACTGCCTGCCCCGTGCCCTGGCCAGACTTGCAGGTAGTCGGGGAGCTTTTTGAACCGCGCAAGCGAACGAAACATCTGACGTCCCAACTGTTCGGCGGAACCGCTCACCCCAGCCGCTTTTTCCAGCAAATCCGGACGGCCGACGTCACCGACGAACACAAAGTCCCCCGTAAAAATCCCCATCGGTTCCTTCGCCGCCGAGCCGCCGTCCGTCAAAAGTAGCGCCATATGCTCCGGCGTATGCCCCGGCGTGTGAAGTACCTCGAAGGCGAGCTTGCCGATCCGGAATGTATCGCTGTCCTGCAGCAAGCGGTGCCGGTATTCGGCAGCGTATTCGTAACGCCACTGCGGCCCTCCTGCGTCTGACAAATACAGGACGGCTCCCAGTCTGGCCGCCATTTCCCGCGCCCCGGAGAGGAAATCCGCGTGAATATGGGTTTCCGTCACGCCGACAATCTTCAACCCGTTTGCTTTTGCGGCCTGCACATACGGTCCGATGTCGCGCGCCGGATCGATCACAATCGCTTCACCCGTAGCCTGGCAGCCTACCAGGTAGGAAGCCTGGGCCAATTTGTCGTCATAAAAATAGCTGAGCAGCACACCAAATGCCCCCTTCTCTCTTATCCGCTCTTGTCTGTCCTAGATCCTTCCTTTGAGCATGCCATGCCAATACATGACGGGGAGCAGCTCTTTTTTCAACCAGTACATGCTCCGCCGTTCCCGGGATTGATCGAAGGGAAACGTCTCCCGCGGAATCAGCTCGTAATCAAATTCAGCCAGAATCAATTTGCCGTAACCCGTCACGAGCGGGCAGGACGTATAGCCGTTGTATTGCCGATAGTCGGGGCTGCCACTGATTTGCGCCAGCAGGTTCTGCACAACGACCGGAGCTTGCTTGCGGATGGCCGCGCCTGTTTTCGAGGTTGGCAGATTGGTGCAATCCCCGAGTCCGAAAATGTTGGCAAAACGCGCATGCCGCAGCGTATGCTTATCCACGTCAAGCCAGCCGTCCGCAGCGGCGAGCGGGCTGTTTTTGATAAAATCAGGGGCGCTCATCGGAGGCACCACGTGAATCATATCGTAGGGCATCACCACACGCTCATGGGTCAGCAGATTTTCGAAGACCGCTTGCTTTTGTTCCGCGCGGATTTCCACCAGATTGTGCTGGAAGCAGGTGTGAATCTGTTTTCGGTCAATGACCTTCTGCAAGGCATCGGCATACTTTTTTACGCTGAAAATGCCGGGTGTACCTGAAACAAAACGAATGAGGGATTGCGCACGCACGCCTGACCGGCGAAAGGAATCGTCCGCGAGGTACATGATTTTCTGTGGCGCTCCCCCGCATTTCACAGGCGTATGGGGCTGGGTGAATATCGCTGTCCCACCCTGAAACTGACGGATGCTGTCCCACGTGCTCTGGACGTAGTCGTACGCGTAATTGCTGCATACGCCGTCTTTGCCTATGCTCTCCTGGAGTCCTTTTACCTTGTGCCAATCGATCTGGATTCCGGCTGCGACTACCAGGTAGTCGTAGTGCAGCTTATTCCCCGACGCGGTCATGACGGCATTTTCCTTTGGCAAAAAGACAGTGACGGCCTCTCTGATCCAGACCGCGCCTCTCGGGATGACCTCCGCTTCCTCGCGTTCGGTCACCTCCCTGCTGACCACTCCGGCACCCACAAGCGTCCACAATGGCTGATAGTAGTGCTTGGACGCGCCATCCACGACGGCAATCTGCCCCGCAAGCTCGCGCGATTTGCGCAGCAGCTGCGCGGCAACCGCGATGCCCGCACTCCCGCCTCCTACAATGACCACCTTGTAACGCGTCTTTTGACCCGTCTCTGGCATCCTCCTCCACCTCATCTCCTGACAATGTGCTAGAAGCGGCGCATAGCCGCTTGCCCTGCCGCGAGCAGGGTAGCAGCCGCGAGGTTCATAGGAACGATCAAGAACCCCTTATGAAAGAGCTATGACGCTCCCCCGCGGAAAATGAGCCAGATCGTTGACGTCCGGCAAAATCCCTTTTCTCTTTTGGCGCGAATGTCTATAATAAGAGGACATGGCAGTAAACAAGAGGTGATTTTTACGGTGGACGACATCTGTGAGATTCCATGTCATGACGAAGAGAAAGTCAGTCGCTTGAAGCCGTACGCTTCCGAATCGGAAGGGGTAGCCAAAATTTTCAAGGCGCTCGCCGACGATACCCGGGCAAAAATCATTCATATTTTGTCTATGGAAGACGAGCTGTGCGTCTGTGACGTGGCTGCCATTATCGGCAGCTCCATCGCCAACACCTCGCATCATTTGCGGCTTCTGCGCAACATGGGGCTGGCCAAGTATCGCAAAGAAGGCAAGCTCGTTTTTTACTCGCTGGACGATGACCATGTGCGCCATCTGATCTCAGCGGGAATCGAGCATGCCAAAGAACAGAAATCGACTGTCCGAGCTACGTAACGGCTCGGTTTTTTTATTGGTCCATGCGCTCCCTTCGCAGGCGCAAGGAATTCAGCACGACCGACAGCGAACTGAACGCCATGGCGATCCCCGCCAGCCACGGTGCCAAAAAGCCGAGCATCGTCGCCGGAATCGCAATCGCATTGTAGAAGAAGGCCCAAAACAAGTTTTGCCGGATGTTCTTCATCGCCATGTGGCTGAGCCGGATGGCGTGAACCACTCCCTTGACCTCGCCGTGCATGATGACGACATCAGCCGAATCCTTGGAAATATCCGCTCCCGTGCCCAGCGCCATGCCGACGCTCGCTGCGCTCAAGGCAGGCGCATCGTTGACCCCGTCGCCGACCATGGCGACTTTTTTCCCTTTTGCTTGCAGGCTCCGGATCAATGCGGCCTTTTCGGCAGGCAGCACGCCCGCGTACACCTGCTCGATTCCCGCCTGGCGCGCCACGCTTTTCGCCGTATAGGGATTGTCTCCCGTCATCATGATGATGTCCTTGCCCAGCTTTTTCAGTTGGGCGACCGCTTTTTTCGCATCTCGTTTCAATCGGTCCGATACCAGGACGTACCCCGCCAGCTGTCCGTCGATGGCCGCGAGCAGCACCGTTTTCCCTTCCGCTCCGTGTCTCTCCACCTGACCAAGAACAGTACCGATGTCCACGTTTTTTTGGGCGAGCAGCTTGACAGAGCCGACCACAACGGCATGTCCTTCCACCGTCGCCTCGATTCCATAGCCGGGCAGCGAGGAAAAAGACGTGGCTTCCGGGATGGACAGCCCCTGCTTTTGGGCATGGGCTACGATCGTTTCCGCCAACGGGTGCTCCGAGGTCATTTCCGCCCCGGCCACCAGCCGCCAGAACGCCGCTTCGCTCCAGCCGCGCGTTTTTATGCCAACGACCTCGTGCGCCCCCCTGGTCAGCGTTCCCGTTTTGTCGAACACGATCGTGTCGATCTTCTGCAATGCCTCCAGATCCTTGCCCTGCTTGAACAGAATGCCCATCTGCGCCGCCCTTCCGGATGCGACCAGGATCGACAAGGGAGTAGCCAGTCCGAGCGCGCACGGGCACGCGATGATGAGAACGGCAATCGCTTTTTCCAGCGCGCCGCCGAAGTCTTGCGGCGCGAAAACGTAGTACCAGGCGGAAAAAGTAAGGGCGGCAACCGTCATGATAATGGGCACGAATACCTCCGTTATTTCATCTGCCACTCGCTGGATCGGAGCCTTCGACAGCTGTGCCTCCTCCACGGTGCGGATCACCTGCGTCAGCGCCGTATCCTCACCGACCTTTGTTGCCTTTGCCTTGAGCCAGCCGCTCCGGTTCAGCGTAGCCCCGATGACGGGATGCCCGGCCCATTTTTCCACAGGCAGACTCTCTCCGGTGAACATCGACTGATCGACGCTCGCATGCCCTTCCAGCACGATCCCGTCCGTCGGTACCCGCTCACCTGGCTTGACGAGAAAAATATCGCCTACGACAAGCTGCTCTACGGGAACCGCACATACCTCTTCGCCACGCACGACATGCGCCATCGCGGGCTGAAGCTCGTGCAGCTGACCGATGAGATTCTTCGTTCGGTCCTTCGCCATCGCTTCCAAATACTTGCCCAACAAAAGAAAGGTAAAAATCACCGCGCAAGACTCGTAGTACAGAGTCAGTCCGTGATTCGCCTGTCCGATTGTCGTAAACGTCAAGAAATGACTGTACAAAAAAGCGGCCGAGGTACTCAGCACGACGAGTACGTCCATATTGGCCGAACGGTTTTTCAAGGCGTTCCATGCCCCGATGTAAAACGATTGCCCGATAAACAGCTGAATCGGCAGGGTCAGCGCGAACTGGAACAAAGGCTCTTGAAACAACGGCGGCACCCACAAAAACGACGTCACGGAAAAATGCGCCGCCATCGCCCACACCAACGGAATCGTCAAGACGGCAGAGAAAAGAAAGCGCCTGAGCAGCGCGCTTTTTTCCCCGGACAGTTCTTCCTGCCTCAGGCTCGCGGAAAAGCCGAGCTGTTCCATTTTCGCCATGATCTCCTGATCGCTCGTTTGCGAAGGGTCATAGGTTACCCGCGCCTTGTTCGTCGCCAGATTGACGCGTACCTCCTGCACACCCCGGACCTTTCGCAGCCGCTTCTCAATCCGGTTGGCACACGCCGCACACGTCATGCCTGTAACCTGATACGTTTGGTGGATGGTCATGACACAACTCCCCTTCAGCTCCCGAACATGTCCTCATGTCCACCTTATGCACCAGGGCTAGTCCGTAGAAGGGCAAGTATGAATCACAGCGGCCGTGAATACGATAGGGAAGCCTGCAACTCAGGGAAAGGGGGGAACATGAATGATGCGAAATTCCGTCGCCCTCGCGCTGTCGTGCCTGCTGTTTCCTCTATTCACGCTCATGGGCTGCGCCTCGAAGGACCATGCCGGACACGCCCGTCCCGCTGCCCAGCAGCAAGCAAACACGCCGATGCTGGAGGAGCTGTCGATTCCTTTGCAAGTAGCGCTCGATCCGTCTCCGGCCAAACATGTGCAAGAAAACACGCTGCGCATCACCGCTACGGCCGAGCATGCAGCCAAGCTGGAACCTGCTTCCGTATTCGTCTCTCTGACCATGCCCAACATGGATCACGGGGCGATCGTCTTCGAAGCCGTGAAGGAAAAGGAAGGCGCGTACGTCGCCCAGATCGTGCCGACCATGCCAGGCGATTGGCTGGCTACGATTACCTTCGAGCTAGACGGCCAAACCATGAGCGCCGCGTATCCTTTTCGTGTCGAACCGTGAGCCACTGTTTCGCTTGCTCTACCACAGCCACGGATTGACGGTAGGAATCCAGCCGTTGATCGCCAGGCCACGCAAAACCGACAAGAGTCCGATACATAACGCGAGCGCATTGCCGACGAACAGCACCTTGGAACGGAGTGTTTTGCTCAGGACGAAGGAAAACAGGCCGATGGCCACGAGCGCGGGCAAAGTGCCCAGACCAAACACCCCCAAGGTCGCCATTCCGTGCGCCATGCTCCCGGTCGCGGCTGCTTTCATATGCATGGTGTACGTCAGCCCGCACGGTAAAAAGCCGAGCAAAAGCCCGCTGACCAGCACGGGCGCGATTCCTTGCCGCGACTTGAGCAGGTGCAAAAGCTTTTGCGCGGCGGGGAGCTGGAGCGGGCTGTATTTGTCCAAGGGCAGCGCCACCTTTTTGACGACCCAGAGGATGATGAACAGCCCTCCGGCGATATTGGCGATGCCCTGCAAGCCGACGACCACCCCTGCCGCATTCACAAACGACCCGGCAAATCCCATAAACGCGCCGACTGCCATATACGTCACAATCCGGCCCGCATTGTACGCCAAAATCGTTTGCAGCAGAGATGCTTTGGATTGAAGCGTCATCGCCGACATGATTCCGCCGCACATCCCCAGACAGTGGGGCGCGCTGAACAAGCCTGCAAGAAAGACGAGCCAGTAATCGTAGAGTCCGGTATTCATCCTGCAGCCCCTCTTTGGAAAGTGATCTGCTGCGCTTCTTCTCGCCATCCCGCGCACGCGCACGATGGAAATGGGAAGACAGTCTTCTTTCCTAACGTAATGGCTGCCCTCTGGCTTTATGACTTTCATGCAAACGAAAATGTCTGGGTGTATTCCGGTTTACACAACCGTTTAAAATGCCAGAAAACGTGAGAATACAGCACTCTCGCGGCGACAGACACTTGCGTGGCGAGCAGGTTGGAAGAGCGGGCGCACTTTCCCCGTCCTTTCCCGGCAAAAGCGCCCGTCTATTCTCCGGGCTGCTGCCTGACCGTTCCTCCTGCCCGGCCCAGACACCAAAAAGCCTGATCGCCTCCCGTTTGATCGGGGACTATCAGGCCTTTTTCTTCCCTGTGCATGATGCTGCTTCACGCCTTTTCAATGATGGCAAGCGATTTTTGCCGAAGCTCGGCTCTCTCGGCTTCCACCGCCTTCAGCTCTCGCTGGAGGTCGTTCAACAGGCTTTCCACCTTCGTCCGCTTTTCCTTCGCCTGGCGCAGCGACGTCGAGATGCGATCCTGGACGATCCAGTCCGTGATGATAGTATCGAAGAAAAAGTCGGCAAAGGTCAGCATTTCGCCAATCTCGATCCGGATGTGGCTCTGGCGCTGCACGTCTTGCAGCTCCCGTTCGAATCGCCGCAAGCTTTTTTGCGCCTGATGGATCGACTCGCGGGCTTCGTTGATCCGGTTGTGCTTCATCGCGGTGGAGATCATCCCGCCGCCGAGCATATCCCACGTCCCCCAGGAACTGGCGGAATCCAGCTCGTCGATCGCTTTGCGGAGCTGTAGAATCGCTTCTTTTCCGGCGTTGACCGCCTCCTGCAGCTCTTTTTCGTGCGCTCCAAGCTCCGCTTCCCGCTCGCTATGTACGCGAAGCTGCATCGCCAGCTCCGGCCGCTGCTTGCGAATCAGCCGCTCCTTCTCGACCAGCAGAGCAGCGAGCTTCCCTTCCAGATCAGCCATCTGCTGCAGCCTGCCCTCTACCTCGGCAAGCTCCTCTTCCAGCTCTTTTACGGTATCGGCTGTTTCCTCGTACTTCATTTTCGCTTGCAAAAGCTCTTCCGTTTCTTTGGACAGCTTCTCTTCTTTTTTGCCAATCAGGCTGTAAAAAAACGCGCCAAAGGAGATGCCCAGCAGTTTATCCACATCCTGCTGTTCCTTCTGTAGCTGCCTCCGCAACCCGTCGCGCTTGGCGACTGCCTCTTTGTATTGCTCCCGCAAAAGCTTTCGATGGTGCTCCGCATGCAGCTTTTGACGCAGCTGCGCTTTTACCTGTGCAATTCGATCATTCCATTCCTGAAACACGGCTACCCCTCCCGCTCACACTTCTTTTCTTTTCGTATACGGGAGAAGCGTACAAATGTTTCATTTTCTGGAAAACAGACGTTAACGTCCTGCCTGGCTCATGCCATTTGATAAAGCTGAATCAAATTGCCGCACGTATCATTCAATACGGCCAAGGTCACATCCCCGGCTTTGGTCGGAGCCTTCGTAAAGACGACGCCGAGCTGGGTCAACCGTTCGTACTCTCTGTGAATGTCGCTCACTTCAAATGCCGTCGCGGGGATGTTTTGCTCAAAAATGGCTTGTTGATAGGCCAAAGCCGCAGGATTGCTGTTTGGCTCCAAAACGAGCTGTACGCCATCCGGGTCTTCCGGGGACACCACGGTCAGCCATTTGACCCCGCCCATCGGGATATCCATTTTGGTCACGAACCCGAGAACATCCGTATAAAATCGCTGCGCCTTGTCCTGATCGTCTACAAAAATACTCGCCAAGCGAATTCGCATGGTCATCCTCCTGTTTTGTTTCCAGTCTATTCTGCTAGTGTTCCCCACTCCAGCCGCTTGCCTACCTGTCATCGTATACGACTGCCAAAAAATCCTCGCCTGCTCATGAACGCTCCCTGCTACGCCTGCAAAGCCTCTCTCACCTTCTGATCGAGCACCTGAAAGACGTTTTGCAGCCTTTCCTTCGGGATCGTCGCATAGCGGTCGCCAATGCTGACCTCATAGTAGCTGGAAGCCTCATCTACCTCCCGAACATAAGGCGAGAGCCCTACTCCCGTCTCCTCGCACACGGCGAGCAGGATCGACTCCAATCGCTCCTTGGGCAAGCTGATGTGAACGTGAAACATGTTGGATACCGGCACAGTCGGCCGCGTGGAAATGCCGTGGCACTGGTTGTACCATCCGGCAAGCTCCCTGGCCTGCTCGTAATACTCGGCGAACTTGTCCTTTCTCGCCTCGAAGCAGACGTCAGCCGGAATGATGTACGGATACAGGCTGATTAAATCGCCGCCATGCCGTCTTTTCCAAACAATCGCTTCCTTCGTGAAAGCGGCGTCCCCTGCCAAAATCGCTCCGGCAATGCCGCCGATCCCTTTGTAGACGGAAATGTAAACACTGTCGAACAAGTCGCAGACCTCAGCGGCTGTTTTCTGGTAGTACGGCAACGTTTCCAAAAGCCTCGCCCCATCCATGTGCAGGCGAATGCCTTTTTCCCGACAGTAGTGAGCGATCGCTTCCAGCTCTTCATACGGCGGCAACTGTCCGCCGATCTCGCGCTGCGGCAGTTCCAATAGCAGGCAGGCGACCTCTTCGTTCATGCCCAGGACGTCTGCAAGCGAGATCACCCGGTCTTTGTCGGCAAGCAGCACAGGCTCGATCTGATGCAGCTTCCGCAGCCCGTCCTCCTCGTGAATCTCCAGATGGCAGAGCGGGTGGTAGGCCACTTTGCGGATTCCTTTCGCGTCACACCAGATGCGCATGGCGATTTGCTGGGCCATCGTGCCGCTCGGGAAAAACACGGCCGATTCTTTGCCCAAATATTTCGCCATCTTGTTTTGGAAGTTTTCGATGACTTCTCCCGATCCATACGCATCCGCAGCCAGATCGCCGTCCACCTCTTGAAACATGCGCTGCAATTGGCGGATGTCCCTTTTGCTGTGCCCTGCGACTTGATAGGTCGTTTGATTGAAAGCGTGCAGCAGCGTTTTTTGATCGCCCATGTTGGCAGGTCCCCTTTTTCTTCCTACTGAGTAGACTGCGAACAGCCTGATCGTGCCAGCACGATCTTCTCTTTCCAAGATATCACATCTTGATCGCAGCCTGCCGCTGATTATGGGTTCCCGTGCAGTTGGCGGTATTCGCCCGGCGTATGACCCGTTGTTTTTTTGAACAGCGTGATAAAATACGGTGTATTCGACATGCCTGCCTCCGCAGCAATCGCGGCGATCGGCTTGTCTGACTCCACCAGCAGCTGCTTGGCTTTGTCGATCCGTTTTTGCTGCATGTATTCGACAGGGGTCATTCCTTTAATCCGCTTGAATGTCCGCTGCAAATGATAGGGACTGCCGTGGCACATGTCCGCCAGACGGGCCAGCGTCAGCTTTTCGCTGTAGTGAGCATCGATATAGTCGGTTATTTGCGCGACCCACTCCTGATCGGGCAAACGCTGTCCGGTAGGTTTGCACCTTTTGCACGGGCGAAACTCTTCGCGAATCGCCTCGCTCGCCTGCTGAAAAATCCGGACATTTCCCCATCTCGGCGGCTTCGACTTGCACGATGGTCGGCAAAAAATTCCGGTCGTTTTCACCGCGTAAAAAAACTGGCCATCATAGGTCGCATCGTTGGTGATGATCGCTTGCCATCGCTCTTCTGTAACGTCAAGCTCCATGTCGCCCACCTCCACCGTCAGTATACCCTTCGGCGGCTTCATCCGTACGACTATCCTGCTAAAAAAGCAAGATCACAAAATGACTGCCCCGCTTTTTCGTTACCTGGCAAAGAGAGTCGCCCCATGACCAACCGTGGTCTACTCGCAGAGGCTTGCGTCGATACTAAAAAGGAAATCATCGTTGGCTCCACCCTTGAACCCATGGCAAAGCAAACCCGGCAAGACCTGATGCGCTGCGATGACCGTTGAAAAGCGCGAGTAATGGTGTGGCGCGGCAAAACTCATCATTGAAGGGAAACTGTCGAAAGAGCTATGATGGGACGGAGGAGATGATCCGCACTGGAAATGATACGCCACCTGAATGTATGGCGTTTTTTCGTTACTACCCAAAGGAGGTTCCACCTGCATGCTGAAAATTGGCTCACACGTCTCATTCTCCGGCAAAGGACTGCTCAATGCCGCCGAAGAAGCCGCTTCCTACGGCTCCAGCACGTTCATGATTTATACGGGCGCACCGCAAAACACGCGGCGCAAACCGATTGAGGACCAATACATCGCGGAAGGCAAGGCAGTCATGGCCAAGCATGGCGTCGAAGAGATAGTCGTCCATGCTCCCTACATCATCAACCTGGGTTCCTACAAGGAGGACACCTTCGAGCTGGCCGTCCGCTTCCTACAGGAAGAAATTCGCCGGACAGACTATATCGGCGTCAAAAACATCGTGCTCCACCCAGGCGCCTATACGGACAAGGATGCGGAGTACGGGATTGCGCGAATTGCAGAGGGCTTGAACGAAGTGCTAGCCGGCGTCAAAGACACCGACGTGAAAATCGCGTTGGAAACGATGGCGGGCAAAGGAACAGAGATCGGGCGCAGCTTCGAGGAGTTGGCCGCGATCATCGACAAAGTGGAAGACAACAGCAGGCTCGCCGTCTGCCTGGACACCTGCCACGTTCACGACGCCGGCTATGATATCGTCAACGATTTTGACGGCGTTCTGGACCAGTTTGACCGGATTATCGGCCTGGATCGCCTCACCGTTGTCCACTTAAACGACAGCAAAAACTTCCGCGGAGCCGGAAAAGACCGCCACGCGCCCATCGGAGCCGGACTGATCGGCTTTGACGCCATGAGCTACATCGTGAATCACGAGAAAATCCGTCACCTGCCGCTCGTGCTGGAAACGCCGTGGATCGGGAAAGAAAAGGGCAAGGAACGCCCGATGTACGAAGCGGAGATCGCGCTCTTGCGCGGCGAAGTGGAAAAACGGTTCGGCGACGAGTTCATGGACCATGTGGAGCGCCTGGACTACTTTTTCCGCAAACAGGATGTAACCCGGCGCGATTACGTCGTCGGCACCTGGGAGCTGTTGAAAAACGACGCAAAAGCCAAAAAAGCGGACAGTCGCGAGCCGATGGAGCGTCTGTACGACATGGCAGTGGAAGCACGACTGTTCCCGGAGCTGTCCGAAGAGCAACTCAATCATCGCATCACCGCCTGGTTCGCTATTCCGTCATTCTCCTAAATTCTCTTCGAAATAGCAGAAAGCCCGGCCTGTCTTCCCAAAAGACAGCCGGGCTTTCTCTCTTTCTGATTCGAACGTATTCCCCCGAACTATGCGCTCAAAAATCGTTTGACGGCAGATATGCGCCTGATAACGAGCCAATCCAGAAGCAGAACGGCCAGCAGAGACAGACCGACCAACGGGAAAAAAAGTCCGAACGCGACGACGATCAGCGCAACGCCCTTCATCAGCTTGAAGTTTTTCGGCAAGGCGGGCGCCCCCAGTTTTCCCGGCGGCTTCCGCTTCCACCACATGATAAGTCCTGTGACGGAAATGCCTGCCAGACCGAGACAAGTCAACGCCGCCAGCAGTTGATTCGGCCAGCCGAACAGCCGGCCTTCATGCAAGGCGATGCCGATTTCGATTGCTTTTGCCATCGTCCCGTAATCGGCAAAACGCAGATCGGCAAGAACGTTGCCGCTGTACTGGTCGATATGCAGCGTCGCATTGTCCACAGGAGACTGGGGGAACACCGACACCGTATAGACGCCCCTTTCCCCTTCTGGCAGGTTGATCGTATAGCCAGCGGGGACTTTTCGCTCGGTGGCAATCTGGATTACCTGCTCCAGCGGCAACGTTTTGTAGCCGCTTTTTTGCTCCGACTCCGGCACTGGCATGTTTTCGGCAGCCCACGACACTTCTGCCACGGCCTTGGTCGGAATGACCGACTCCGGCACACTCCCCCACAACTGGTCCGGGTAGCCGGATTGAGCCGAAGTGGCTGCTTTGTTGACGTAGTCGCCCCAGACGCCGGACCAGGGCAAGCCTGTCAGGATGAGCACCGCTGTGAACAGCGATAGCCAGAACGCGGGAACGGCATGCAAATCCCGCCAAAACAACCGCTTCCCTTGCGTCAGTCTGGGAAGCAACGTCCCGTATACCGAACGGGTATTTCGCGGCCACCACAGATAGACACCCGTGACGAGCAAAATCATGCCCCAGCAGGCGGACAGCTCGATAATCCGGTCGCCTGCGGTGCCTGCCATCAGCTCGCCGTGCAGCTTTTTCATCACCTGCATCAGCCTGTCGCTGTCCGCAAGCTCCCCGACGATCCGGCCATCAAACGGATTGACGAACACGGTTTTGCTCACGTTGTTGTAGACAATACCGACCTCGGCCGTGCGCGTCGGCTCATCGGCTGGACGGTAGTGTGTAATCGCTGCCGTCGGATAGGCTCGCTTCACCGCCTCTACCTGTTGCGTGGGCGAGACAGCATTTTGACCGACGGGTACGTAATAGTAGTCTTTGTACAGCCACGGTTCGATCTGCGGCTTGAACAAATAAATGCCGCCCGTAATCGCAAGCAAAATCAGAAAAGGAGCAAACAGGATGCCAGCGTAAAAGTGCCATCGCCACACGGCCTGATACAGTTGCCTTTCTTTTTGCGGTTCCTCCGCCTCGTGCCGAAGCGGTTGTGCCATTGCCATATACTCGGTTCCCCCTCGTGGTTTTGTTCACGCTGCCAAGTATAGGACAACAGCCAGGGTCTCCGCATGACTCGATCTAGCTATACCTGGCCCGATTTTGTGGCGGAAGAGTGACAACTTGTGGCCAGGACTTGCCGCCAAAAGGAAAAGGGAGATAGAACCGGGTTCTACCTCCCTTTTTCCGACCTGGCATTAAAAATCAAAGTTGTCCGGGTCCGGGCCGACGCGATGATTTTCATTCAAACCATCGATCTGCTCCATCTCTTCTTTTGTCAGCTCAAAATCAAACACCGACGCATTTTCCACGATGCGATGTTCTTTCGTCGATTTCGGAATGGTTACGACACCATGCTGCAAATCCCAACGCAAAATGATTTGGGCAATGGACTTTTGATGCTTGTCGGCAATCCCTTTCAGGACGGGATGGTCCAGCAGTTGCCCTTGCATGAGCGGCGACCATGCTTCGAACTGGATGCCCTGCTCTTTGCAGTATGCGCGCAGCTTCGTTTGGGACAGGCGCGGATGGAATTCCACCTGGTTGACCATCGGCTTGATTTCCGCGTCCTTGAGCAGCTCTTCCAGATGGTGAATGTGGAAGTTGCTCACCCCGATCGCTCTGACCCGTCCAGCCTTGTACAGTGTCTCCAGCGCTCTCCACGCCTCTTTGAACTTTCCTTCCACCGGCCAGTGGATCAGGTACAGATCCAGGTATTCCAGCCCGAGCTTTTTCAGGCTCGTCTCATAGGCGGCCAGCGTCGATTCGTAGCCAAGGTCGGCATTCCACACCTTCGAGGTGACAAACAGATCTTCTCTGGCCAGTCCAGCCGCGTCCAATCCGGCGCGAATCCCGCGTCCGACCCCTTCCTCGTTTTCGTAGATCGCCGCTGTGTCAATGCTGCGATACCCGTGCCTGATCGCGAACTGCACGGCATTTTCCAGCTCCGGCCCTTCTTCTACTTTAAACACGCCCAGTCCCAGCCAAGGCATTTTTACTCCGTTGTACAGCGTCGTGGTATCTTGCAGATGGCTTGCCATGGTTCCTCTCCTCCATCCTTCTCTTTATCAAATGGCTTTTTCACCCATGAGGTTGCTCTTGTTATCTTCGCCAAAGCCATGTACATCAAAGCCAGTTCCTTTCTTCAAGGAGCTTTCGTTGCCCGAACCGCGCGCGGCGACAACTTATGTACCAATGGGTTTGACAAATGTTATTATGAGAGAAGATAGCCAAAAGGAGAAGTACGTACTTTTTTGTGCGATAGGTACTAAAAAGTTCCTATACAAGCAGGAGGGAATGGACCGTTGAAGAAAAAGTACAACATTGCAGTCGAAGCTACGCTGGAAGTCATTGGCGGCAAATGGAAGTGCGTCATTCTCTGTCATCTGACGCACGGAAAAAAACGCACCAGCGAATTGAAGCGCCTCATGCCGGGCATCACGCAAAAAATGCTGACGCAGCAGTTGCGCGAGCTGGAGCAAGACGGCATCATCAACCGGATCACGTACAATCAAATCCCGCCCAAAGTCGAATACGAGCTGAGCGAGTACGGCTGGAGTCTGAAAAGCATCCTCGACGCGCTATGCGCCTGGGGCGAGCAGCATATTATCCGCGAGTACGGGGACAAATATGCGGTATTGGAGGACAGCATTCTCAATCAATAGCACGGCGACGCCACCTCTTTTGCAACCAGAAGAGGTGGCGTCTTTTGCTTTGATCTATAAATTTATTTATGGATATCGCACAAAAACATAATTTGTTTTATCGAAAAAAAGGGCGTAGAATGACGACTGTCACCACAATCCACATTCACAGGAGGCACTATAGATGGCAAAACAAATCTTGATGGTCGTTACCAATCATACCGACATGCACGAAAGCAAGCAGACAGGCATCTGGCTGTCCGAATTTGCGGAAGCGTACCTCGCCTTCCAGCGCAGCGGCTACGACGTCACAGTAGCAAGCCCGCTGGGCGGAGCTGGCCCGATTGATCCGGGCAGCGTGGACGAGAACACCCCGCAGGAATTTCTCGATGCGGCCAAGGTGCTGGCCGACACGAAAAAGCTGGAGGACGTAACGGCTGACAGCTTCGCTGCGATCTTCCTGCCGGGCGGACACGGCACGATGTTCGACCTGCCGACAAACGCCAAGCTCCAGCAACTGCTGCGCGACTTTTACGAAGCGGGCAAAATCGTCGCAGCCGTTTGCCACGGTCCAGCTGGACTCGTAGGGGCAACATTGTCGAACGGGCAGCCGCTTGTCGCAGGCAAGCGCGTCAATGCTTTTACCGACAGCGAGGAAGCGGCGACAGGACTGGGAGCCTACTTGCCGTTCCTGCTGGAGAGCAAGCTTCGCGAGCTTGGCGCCCTTTTTGTGGCCGCGCCAGACTGGAGCTCGCACGTCGAAGTGGACGGCCACCTGATTACCGGACAAAATCCGCAATCGACCCTGGCCGTCACCGAAGCCGTCTTGAACAAATTGAGCGAATAATAAACGGGAGGCTGGTAAACAAACCATATCAGCCTCCTCTCCTGTATCTTTTCACATGTACATGGGCAAAAAGGAGGAATCATCATCATGAACATCGACCACACTGCCCGTCATTCCGACCTGTCGACCTCTTCGCGCAAAGGCTCCGCGCTCGCCTTGTATGCGTTGACACTCGGGGCTTTTGCCATCGGCATGACGGAGTTCATCATCATGGGCTTGCTCCCGGAGGTGGCAACCGACCTGCACGTCTCGATTCCGCTGGCCGGGTTGCTGATTACAGGGTATGCCCTGGGCGTTGCCGCAGGCGCTCCCGTCATCACTATCGCGACGCACAAAATGCCGCGCAAAGCACTCTTGCTGTTTTTAATGATTCTGTTTATCGCCGGAAATGCACTGGCTGCGCTTGCGCCAAACTATACCGTTTTGATGCTGGCGCGCATTTTGGCCGCCCTGACGCACGGCTCGTTCTTCGGCGTAGGCTCTGTCATTGCCGCCGAGCTGGTTCCGAAAGAAAAACGCGCTGGTGCGATCGCCATCATGTTTACCGGACTGACGCTGGCAAACATTTTGGGCGTACCGATCGGAACGTTCCTGGGGCAAGCATACAGCTGGCGTTCGACGTTTTGGGCAATCACGGCAATCGGCATTATTGCGCTGATCGGAATCATTCTGCTCGTCCCGAAAGTCGCAAGCGCCACGTCCAGTCTGCGTCAGGAGCTGGGTGTGCTGAAGCGTCCAGCGGTGCATATTGCGCTGTTGATGACCGTATTCGGGTTCGGGGGCGTCTTTACCGCGTTCACCTATATTGCCCCGATCCTCGTAGACATCACCGGCTTTGCTCCTAGCTCGGTTTCTTATATTCTGGTCTTGTTTGGAGTGGGCATCACGATTGGGAACATTTACGGAGGAAAGCTGGCAGACCGCAAGCTGTTTCCTTCCTTGCTGGGCATCCTCGTTTTGCTGACAGTGGTTCTTGCTCTGTTCAGCCTGACGGCTTTGAGCAAGCCGCTCACCCTGTTAACGGTATTCGTTCTGGGAATCGCCGCATTTGGCACCGTCCCCGGTTTGCAGCTTCACATGCTGAATACGGCCAAGGAAGCCCCTACGCTGGCCTCCACCCTGAACATCGCGGCCTTCAATCTGGGCAATGCGCTGGGGGCGTACATCGGCGGCGTCGTGATCGATCTCGGATTCGCCGGAGGGCTTCCTGCCGTTCCGTGGGTCGCTTCGCTCACAACCTTGATCGGCATTTTGTTTACGCTCTGGGGAGCCAGACAGCAAAAGCAGGCAGCCCACTCCTGACGGGACAAACACTTCGCCCGAACGCAGGACGTGAACAGAAACACGTCACAGGAAAGAAATGAGGTGCAACTGTCATGGTAGACTTTGAATGGTATCGCAGCTTCATCAGCATCTACAAGCATGGGTCCGTGTCCGAAGCTGCCCGGACACGGATGATGACCCAGCCTGCGATGAGCCAGCATCTGGCTTCGCTGGAAGCCGAGGTAGGCGAGCCTTTGTTTACGCGAGCACCGCGCAAAATGATTCCCACAGAGCGGGGCAAAGCCCTGTACACCCAAGTGGTCCCGCTCATTGAGGCGTTGGAAGAAACCACGCAAAACTTGAAAGCGAACACTGCCTCTTCCCTGCCCGTCATCCGGATTGGGGCGAACCATGAGTTTTTTCGGGAAAAGCTGGCCCCGCACATCGGCAGCTATTCGCTTCGCGTCATCGCTTATTTGGGCGTCGCGTCCAAATTGCTCGACCTGCTGCTGGAGGAAAAAGCAGACCTCATCGTCATGCCGCAAAAGCTGGCTGTACCCGGCGTAGAATACATCCCCTACATGCAGGAGGAATTTGTCCTGGTCGGGTCACCGGATTACAACGAGCCGGCCTTTGCGGAACGTGACGACTTTGAGGCGTGGCTGTGTTCCCAGCCCTGGATCAGCTATGATCTGGACTTGCCGATCATCCGCCGCTTTTGGCGGGAGCATTTTCAAAAACGTCCGCAGACGCAGCCGACGCATGTCGTCCCCGATCTGCACAGCGTGTTGGCCTCCATCGAGCACGGCGCGGGCATCAGCCTGTTGCCTACGTTCATGTTGAATGCCCACCTGTCGAGCCAAAAAGTAAAAATCATGTACCCGTCCTGCACCGTTACAAACGACCTGTATTTGGCCTACCAAATGAAAAACCGGAGCCTGCCCCACCTGAAAACGTTGATCGAAACGCTGAAGAGGACGGTGTGATGGCCCGGTTTGCCGGAAGCGGAAGCAAGAAATGGCTGTTATCCATCCAAGGATAGCAGCCATTTTTCTGCTCGCAGGCCCATCTCCATGAGCCTGCCGCTTTTCGTCAAGCCAAAGCTTGCTGCCCAAAAGGTCGGAGCCAGACGGCACAATCGATTCAGCGGCGAGCTTGCTCCAGCTTCCCGCTGACTGCGGTGAGCAGCGCAGCGCCAACAACCATCACCCCACCGATCCACGGCGTATGAATCAAGCCCATGGTATCCACGACGATTCCGCCGACGAAGGCACCGATGGCAATTCCCAGATTAAACGCGGCAATATTGATCGCAGACGCTACATCGACGGCGCTGGGAACGTATTTTTCAGCCAGCTGCACCACGTATACCTGCAGGCCCGGCACATTCATGAAGGCCAACAGCCCCATCAGCACGATCGTCAAGGTACCTGCTATTTTGAATGGTGCCGTAAACGTGAGAATGACGAGAATGACAGCCTGAATCACAAACATCCAAAACAGCGCCTTGAGCGGGTTTTTATCCGCAGCTTTCCCCCCGATCGTATTGCCGATCGCAATCGCCAGGCCGTATACGAGCAGGATGACGCTCACGACGCTCGCCGAATAACCCGTGATCTCTTCCAGAATCGGTCCTAAAAACGTGAAGGTGACAAACGTACCGCCGTAGCCAAGCGCCGTGATCGCAAAAGCCAGCAGCAGTCGGCCGTTCGTGACAATTTTTACTTGGTCCTTCAACGAAGCAGACTTGCCTTTTTTTAAATTCCCCGGAACGAGAACCGCGGTAGCCACCAACGCAATCAGTCCAAGAATGGCAACACCCCAAAAAGTCGCTCTCCATCCAAACATTTGCCCGATAAACGTTCCCAATGGAACCCCGGTCACCGTTGCGACCGTCAATCCGGTAAACATGGTCGCAATCGCGCTGGCGCGCTTGTTTTCCGGCACCAGGTCAGCCGCAATCGTCGATCCGATGGAAAAGAAAACCCCGTGCGAAAACGCGGTGATAAAGCGGGCAACAAGCAGCAGCGCAAAGCTGGCTGACAGGGCCGCCACACTGTTTCCGACGATGAATACAATCATCAGCAGCAAAAGCAGCAGTTTGCGAGGGATTCTGCTCGTCAGTGCCGTAATAATCGGCGCTCCCACAGCGACTCCCAGCGCATAGCCAGAAATTAACAGCCCGGCAAGCGTTATGGTTACCTGCAAATCTTGCGCGACAGTAGATAACAGACCCACAATGACAAATTCCGTCGTCCCGATGCCAAAGGCACTGATTGCGAGCGCAAGTAAAGCAAGCGTGGAATTTTTCGCACCTTTTTCTTGCTGTTGCACTCTCTCCATTGCTGTACTCATGCTGAAAAAATATCCTCCTTCAAGTTTTACTTGCCAGCCATATGGTAGGGCCCTTACGCATCATGATTGGCGAATATGGTGTTGCTGTCTGTTATTATCGGTCATGCACACCTTCATAGGAAGTACGTACTTTTCAGTAGCATAGGTACCGAAAAGTGCCTAAGGCGTCTGTCGTCTTTGTTGCATCGTGAAAGCCGCAAAAAAAAGCTGGCCCTCCTTGTCCCCTCGGCTGACCAGCTTTCTTCTTTGCTTTTTCCTTGCCGAATAGCGCCGCAACCGGCGTTGCCCCGGCTTTTTCCCGGTAACGCTCCACATCCGTTTACCAGGCAAGCTGCCTGATCGGCGGAAACTTAAACAAACGTTTAGGTGATTGTTTACCAGCAAACTTCTGGTCGCTGTCTGTTAACCGCGGGCAGCGATGGTACATTTTTCTTGCCTGACTTCCGCCAGTTTGCTCGTCTCCCCAACCGAAACAAAAAAACGAGCCTGTAGAATTTGACTCTCCGGCTCGTTCTTTGTTAGCCCAACAGATAGGCAGTACTTGCACTTTATTTGGAAGTATGTCTATTATTTGTATATCTTTTTCTTTAAAATATAGGAATTGTTGCCGTTTTATGACAACAAATGAACTTGTATCTTCTCAGGTGGTGTTTGCGTTGTTGGGGTCTCTCATCAAGTCGGAGCTTGGCCGTCTTCTTCACCGTTGGCAGCTTTGGGTAGCGTTATTGCTCCTAGTCGCCTTTTTTATTCAAGGTTATCTTGCGTTCTATCCCTTTGGCCGGGAAATCAGACCGTTCCATCACAATTGGTTTGTCGCGTTCAGCTATGCACAAGGCATGGGGGCTTCCGCTCTTTTAGCCGGGGTCTATCCACTTGTTATTTCGTTATTGGCTGGGGACTCGCTCGTGCGTGATAAACGCTCTGGATTTGACCGTTATATCATGACGCGAACTTCTTATCGAACGTATATTTTGTCCAAACTGATTTCCTCCGCTGTCATGGTCGCCCTGTTCGTTTATCTTGTCGAGTTTGCCATGTTCGCAGTGGCCATGCTTGTCTTCCCTGCCACCGAAACTGTACAGGCGGTAGAGGGGATCACTCCTGTCTATGCAGAGGATCTTTTCCTGACCCATCCGTATCTGTTTATTTTGTTGATTACCAGTAATGCCGTTTTGTATGGAATGGCACTGGCGATGCTAGGCAACTTCCTGGCTACTCTCACCAAAAATATATACGTGGTGCTAGTAGGCCCTTGGCTCTTGCTCTTTGTTCTGCAATCGATTTTCTACAAACTAGAACTGTCTGACTATGCGCCATTGGATTTGTTGGGGCTATACATAGGCGGGGGGCTGATTTATCAGCATTCCACTTTGGAGATTCCCTTGATCTTTTTAGCAGTGATCGCCTTTTTCTTTTTGTCTAGCTATCTGTTATTCACCTGGAGGATAAAGCGAGGGAATGGAAAATGAAGCAACCACTTGAATTTCAGCATGTTTGTAAAAAGTTAGGCAGGAATCGTAACAAGCATGAAAAGCTCTGCAACTAAAAATCAGGAGATGCAATTGATGCTCGAAACTAGCGCATTCAATATGGCCCCCGTGCGAGTGTCCTACACTTTCTGTCCATAACTTGCCACAGCAGAGGAGAGCTCTTCTTGCTCTCCTCTTTACATAGTTTTCCGTTAAGGTGGTGTCTAAGTTTGTTGGGTTCTCTCATCAAGTCAGAGCTTAACCGTTTTCTTCACCGTTGGCAGCTTTGGGTAGCGTTATTGCTCCTGGTCGCCTGTTTTATTCAAGGTTATCTTGCCTTCTATCCCTTTGGCCGGGAATTCAGACCGTTCCATCACAATTGGTTTGTCGCATTCAGCTATGCGCAAGGCAAGGGGGCTTCCGCTGTTTTAGCTGCGATCTATCCGCTTGTTATTTCATTA
Organism: Brevibacillus sp. SAFN-007a; assembly: GCF_051967035.1. Classification (NCBI taxonomy): domain Bacteria; kingdom Bacillati; phylum Bacillota; class Bacilli; order Caryophanales; family Paenibacillaceae; genus Brevibacillus; species Brevibacillus sp. SAFN-007a. Next base: position 25,632 of record NZ_JBQCKK010000025.1, read on the forward strand.
TTGGCTGGGGACTCGCTCGTGCGTGACAGACGCTCTGGATTTGACCGTTATATCATGACGCGAACTTCCTATCGAACGTATCTATTGTCCAAACTGATTTCCTCCGCTGTCATGGTCGCCCTGTTCGTCTATCTTGTCGAATTTGCCATGTTCGCAGTGGCCATGTTTGTCTTCCCTGCCACGGAAACTGTACAGGCGGTAGAGGGGATCACTCCTGTCTACGCAGAGGATCTTTTTCTCACCTATCCGTATTTGTTTATTTTGTTGATTACCAGTAATGCCGTTTTGTATGGAATAGCGCTGGCGATGCTAAGCAACTTCCTGGCTACTCTCATCAAAAATATCTACGTGGTGCTAGTGGGCCCGTGGCTCTTGCTCTTTGTTCTGCAATCGACTTTCTACAGCTTAGAACTGTCTGACTATGCTCCGTTGAATTTGTTGGGACTATACATAGGCAGAAGGCTTATTTATGAGCATTCCACACTGGAGATTCCCCTGATCTTTTTGGCAGTAATCGCCTTTTTCTTTTTATCTAGCTATCTGTTATTCACCTGGAGGATAAAGCGAGGGAATGGAAAATGATGCAACCACTTGAATTTCAGCATGTTTGTAAAAAGTTAGGCAGAAATCCCATCCTGGAAGACGTTACCCTCTCTGTTCATGCCGGGGAGGTCGTTGGAATTGTCGGTACGAACGGATCTGGCAAAACAACACTGTTAAGGTTGGCAACCGGATTAGTCTATCCCGACAAGGGGCATGTGTACGTTGGCGGGAAAAAAATATACCCTGGCCTTTTAGGTGTCCTGCCGACCTCGGTTGGCGCTGTGATTGAGACTCCTTCGTTTCTTCCACAGTACTCCGGCTTGAAAAATCTTACCTTACTCGCCAGCATTCGTGGAAAGATCAGCCAGGAAACGGTTGTATCTACCATGAGAAAAATGGGACTCGACCCTTCCAACAAAAAGGCCGTGCAAAAGTATTCGCTGGGGATGCGGCAACGTCTCGCGATCGCCCAAGCGATTATGGAGAACCCGGACGTTTTGCTGTTGGATGAACCGACAAATGGGCTTGATGAGCAAGGGGTTGAGATTTTCTCCACTGTCATTCAGGAACAGGTCCAACGCGGAGCAGCGATCCTTATGGTTTCCCACCACAAGGAGGAAATTGACAAATACTGTGACCGCGTGTTTCGCTTGGAAAACCGCACCTTGAAACCAAAACGATGAAATACGCCCTTTTTGAGTTTTTCCTGCCCAGAGGTGAATCACATGCTGACCTTTGAACTGTCTCAACTGATTTCTCGCTACTATTGGCGATGGATTCTGGGGGCAGGCGTACTTTGCTTAAATGCGCTGTTCTACTTAAAAAGCCAAACGTTTGTCCCTCATTCTATTTGGGAGTTTGCTTTCTCATTTTTAACTAGTCCAGGACAAAGTACGATGATTTTGCCCGTGCTTTTTTTCATTATGACGGTCGATGTCATCAGGCTTGATATCACAAATCGCTATGTACAATATCTAAGTGTGCGAGCCAATACTCGCACGAACTGGTTTATCGCTAAACTATCAGCGATTTTCGTTATGGCGATCCTGTACACGATCATGACAATCATAATTCCACTGCTCATCGGGATGTTTTCGGGGTTAGAAACGGCATACATAATGGGGGAAGAGTCGTTGTTTATTTCGTCGACGTCTCTTGTTACTCTTCTCAGTTGTATTTTCCCTACATTTGTCATTACGTTAACGGCACTAGGTACCTTGCTCTCCATCCTCACTCTCTATATTTATCATCACTTTATTGTGTCGGCACTCGGCGTAATATTATGCCTGCTGTCCTACTTGACCTTTGCAAGGTACCATGATATCGGCTTTGCTTATAAATGGCTGCTAACTACACATATGTATCTACTCCCCAAGATTCCGACGAAACTTTCTTCGTCTAATCAGCTTGTGGCCCCTTCCTTTGCCTGGTCTTATGGCTACTTGTGTTGCTTGTATATCACAGCCATCATTTTGGGCTTCATGCGAATAAGAAAGATGAACCTTTAGGCAAGTTGGTGACTAGAGATTGAAAACATACCTGAAAATTACCTTGTTCTCACAGCCAGTTCCATTCATCTCATCGATCACCCTATTATTTGTTTTGCTCTCCGTACTCCATAGCCTTTCGATTCGATCTATGGACATCCCATCTGCCGATCTGTCTGTTTTGCTGATAAAATCCATCGGCGGATTGTTTTTTCATAGCAAAATCATAGAGGTAATTTTTTGGACGCTCACTACCCTGCCGCTTTTGCTTTTCATTTATCGAATGGTGGTTCATTTCAGCGAATACGACCAATACATACTCTTGCGGGTGCAAACCCGCAGTACATGGTGGGTAGGAAAATTTGTTTCGTGCGCGCTTGTTTCCGTTGTTTACGGATTATGGTATATCGTGATTCAGCTACTGGTCGGCTCTGTCTTCTTTTCCCTTCCCTTTTTCTATGAGATCCACTCTGTCGGGGGAATTGCCCGCCTCTCTGTTCCTTCACTCGCAGGCAGAATGGATCTCATGGCTATTTTCGTCTTTCTGACCGGGTTGGTGGCTTTAGGAGCTGTCTCTCTCCTTGCTGCCCTGCTAGGCAGAAGAGCGGGGAGCGCGTACCTTGTGTTTACCCTCTTGTTATTTATCTCGGGAGTGCTGTATGTGCAACAGCTGATTCCTCGTGAGATTTCTCCCATGATGTACCCGTCGTTCCTTGATTTATTTTCCGGCTCTTTCCAATACGACCGTGTATGGTATGCCTTAGCCCTGAATGCCAGCATTTCTTTGGTGTGTTTCGGAATAGGTTTCCGATGGAGTCGCTCAGCTTCGTTTCCTCTTCGGACTGAATAAATTCCAAATCATTGAAATTACTTGCAAAAAATAGTACCCTACCCTTATATCTATCGAAACTTACCTTTACGAGAGTACCGGGAGCTTCCTGGTACTCTGGCTATGTACCCAGGAGGAGGGCCAATGGGAAGACTGTTTTGGTTAGAAGGAAGAAACGGCTTACACCGAACCCAGTTTAAACTGGTCTTTGCCGTTCTGATGTTTTTGGCTCTGGGAAGTTTTCTTGTTACGTGCTACCACTTTTACGGCGATTCCCTCACCCAAATCAGATCGGCGCACGAAACCAGTATGCTCCAGGGGGTGTATTCGACTTCCTTTGTCATCATGCTGACCGTGTTGTTACCTTTGCTTGCAACTATGTTGTTTGCGGACTCGTTTTACGCTGACGTCCAGTCCGGCGTATATAAAAGCATCATCACGAGAACGGGCATGACCAGGTATGTATGCGTCAAAGCCGTCTGCACCTTCGGACTTACCTTTTTGGCATTCTTCATCCCGCTGATGATTAATCTGCTCTTGAACCTGATTGCCTTTCCCTTGGAAGGGTACGACAATAACTATTCGTTGCCGCCTTATGCATTCGATTATGACGAAACGAACATGTTTGAGCTGATGAGACTAGAGTCTCCCTATCTGTATTCCTGCCTGTTTGCAAGCATCTTGTCCATGTTTGCCGGGCTATTGTCTTTGCTGGCCTTTTCCCTTTACCTCTACGTCTCGAAAGGCACCATTTTTGTGCATTCCTGCGTTTTTTTCGGATACATCCTGCTGCATCTTTTTTTCAGCAAAATGGGGATGGAAGAGATGTCACTCCTGACTTACGTACGAACAGAAACAGAAGGAGATCCGGCTATCATGATCGGCTGGATGGCGGGACTGCTCCTCATTAGCTTCGTCATGATCTCATACAGACTATACCGATTTGATGCGGAATTATAAGGGCTAGTTACTTCAAAACGAGTAGGTGCAAGATGAAGCCAATACAGTTTCTTATGTTGAAAAGACTGATGACCTCTGTTTTCTTTTATGTGAGCATTCTTCTCCTTCTGGTGTTTGCCTGCCTTGTTTCCTTCCAGGTCACCAAAATGGGACAGAAGAGTAGCATTCCCGCTTTGATCCTTGTCAGTCATGGCGTGATGGATGCGAAAAAAATCGTATTTTTCATCATTCCCCTGTTTCTGGCGTTACAGATGATGATTACGGATATGTACAACCGATTCACGGTGCTACTTAAATATGACCGGGTGGGAAAGTGGTGGCGGGACGTATTTGTTTCTACCAGCCTCTTCTCTCTGATGATGATGATCGTGATACAGGGGAGTACGTTCCTTGGCTCCTTTCTGCTTATCCCTGATCGCATAGAGCGGCAACTGTTCCCCTATGTGATGTTCCACATGGGAATCGTGTGGATCTCGTTCATCGCGATTGGATGTGTCTATCACGTTTTGGTCCTTTTGCTGAAAAACCAGTATATCGCTTTGTTTTTGACGACCTTTGCTTTCTTTCTTCAAGACATGAGCAAATCCATCCTGAGGGTCGATTTTCTGTCATTACCTGCCCTCATGGCGCTGGAATACAAATTACGCTACCAGGTATTTACTGTTTTTCCGAGTGATGTGATTGTCTTTGGCGTCGTAGGAGGAGCAACGGCGATCCTCTATCTCGTGGGCTACCTCCTCGTCCGGGACAAAGATTTTTATTGGAGTGCCTGAATGATGAAGACATTTTTGGTCGTTCGACCCAGACTGTGCGTAAATATGGCACTGTCGGGAGCCATTGTTGCTGTGCTGCTAAGCCTGTACCACGCCCATTCTTTTGCCGTAAAAGAGTGCGGCTATCTGTACTGCTTGCTCCTGTCCGGATATGGAATCTTGCAGGTAGAAAAGATCAAATTCATCACGCCCCTCTTGGTGTGGCTCACTCCCCAGCTCGTGTTGGTTTTTATGCTTGGGAATTTTTTGTCAGAAAGCATGCAGCAGAATGCCGTCTATATCTTTACGAGGACAAACAAACGGAAAAAGTGGTTGTACGCGCAACTGCTCATTTTGTTTTTGTATAGCACGATCTATACTGCTGTCCAGTTCATCGTTGTTTTACTTTCAGGGTATGCCAGCGGCCTACAACCGGGGATGGACTCGCATTCGATCGAGGCGATCCTGATGGCTCTGTTGCTGCTGGTCATGCAAAACGTTTTCTTTGTGGTGGCAATCAATATGTTTTCCCTTGTTGTCAGCGCAGTTCAAAGCACGGCCATGTTTATGCTCGCGCATGTCGGGGGAGTCGTCCTGGCCTGGTTTATTCACGAATTTACCCCGGACTATAGCGGGGCGATTGTCTATTTTCCCTTTACGCAAGGAATCTACTCCTGGCATTCTGATGCCCCGGTGATTGCTTCTGCGCTACTAGGAGATCGTTTTCGCCTCGCTGACTACAGCGTGGTGTTTTCGATTGGGTACATGTTCGTGATGACCGTCGCACTCGCTTTGTTGGGCGCGTATCGATTGGAAAAAATGGATCTGCGATGAGGAGGAAATGACGTGAACGCCATCGAGGTACGACAACTTTCGAAAGTCATCAGAGGAAGGGAAATCTTGAAAGATATTCATTTATCGTTGGAGAAAGGGAAAATCTACGGCTTCTTCGGCCCGAATGGGTCTGGAAAAACCATGTTGTTCCGAGCCCTTTGCGGCTTGATTAAACCGACAACCGGTTCCATTACGCTGAACGGAAAGCAATTGCACAAAGACATTTCCTTTCCGGAGAGTGTCGGTGTCATCATTGAGTCCCCGGGTTTTTGGCCCCAATATACCGGTTGGGAAAACCTAAAACTGTTGGCACGTATAAAAAATATCATTTCGGATGCAGACATCAAGCACGCCATACAACGCGTAGGCTTATCCCCGGAGGATGACCGGACATTGAAAAGATACTCGCTTGGAATGAAGCAGCGACTGGCGATTGCCCAAGCTATCATGGAAAAGCCCGATTTCCTTTTTTTAGATGAACCGACCAATGCTTTGGATGAGGACGCCGTCCATTTGGTACGAAACATCTTGCTTGAAGAAAAATCCAGAGGAGCGACGATCTTGCTCGCTAGCCACAACAAGGATGACCTCGACATTCTCGCGGATCTCCGTTTCAAGGTTAGGGGCGGAGAATTGTCGTCGGATCATGGATGACGGGAGGCTCTCATGCGGAAAGGGACGTTCTATTATTCAGCCATGGGCATCGTTCTGCTTCTTTGTATCGTCGTTGGGATATTCACAAGATTCTCGTATCGGGCTCCTCTTGCTATCGGGAACCATTTTTCCCAGACCGCAGACTATTTCGTGTCTGTAGACCAAGAGGAAGAGTTTGCAAACCATTATTTTGACAACCATATCAAAAGCTACGAAGAGTTGGAAAAAAAAGCAGACCTCATTGTCAGGGTAAAGCCGACTTCCGACAGAACGCTGTACAATCAAGCCATTCTGTCCCAAGTAGAAGTATTGCAGGTCTACAAAAAACAAAATGTCCGTACAGCAGACTTTCTTTACATATTCGAGCCTAATTTTTTCCATGGGGATCAGTACTATTCTTTGTATGGCTACCAGATGATGCTCCCGGATACAGAGTATATTTTATTCCTGACCAAGATCAAGGCTCCTCCGGGGTATCGCGGCAGGGAAAAAGAAGCCATCACCTTTTTGCCAGTCTCGACGCTGTATGGCAAATTTCCTGTCAACCAGGAGAAAAAAGCAAAAGCGCTATCCCCGCTTGCTCTGGAATCCGGGCAGATAACTTTTCGCGATGTTCAGGAGTATGAAATTCTGTCCGCCGATCCAGAAAGCTTGGACACCTACTTTGCGATCCAACAAGAAGTTAGGAGGAATCTGAGGTAAGGCTTATTATTGCCTCTGGTTTTTGAGCGATTTATAGAGGGGGGCGTCCTCCTCTAGTATTATGCGCAAACAACCGCTCTTCTGGAATCGTCTCGATCACTCATCAATGACACGCTCACGCTCCACATGGTGGGGCGTTTTTTTGTTCCTATTTTTGGCATTCAATAAAAACGGGGCATCCAGCAGTCAGTTTACACTGACTTTCTGGACAGCCCCATTTGTGTCGGATCACTAGTTGTAAACGATGTTTTGTATGCTTACACATCGAAACCATCATTAGCGAGTGTCATCCCATATTGAGTGGCAACTGTCGAGAGAGTCGAACAATCCCACTGTTCGCCCCCTTGGGAGCATTATTCCAACCAACCTGTGACCTATTATGGGGAAAGCTCAAGTGCAGATCATGGGGCCATATATTTTTCCCTATTGGCACCCGCCGTTTACCGATTGCGCTTAGCCATTTGCTCACTCCTAACTCATTTTCCCAAAACAAAAGGAGCCACCCGAAGGCAGCCCCAAATGGAGTCATGATGTAAATCTCTGCTCCAACAAATCCGCTTACTCCACCGTCACACTCTTCGCCAAATTCCGTGGTTTATCCACGTCCAGGCCGCGAGCGACGGATGCGTAATACGCGAGCAATTGCAATGGAATGACGGTCAGAATCGGTGTGAGCATTGGCAAGGTAGCGGGCATGTAGATCACTTCGTCCACGCTCTTCGCCAGATCGTGGTTGCCTTCGGTCGCGAAGCCCAGGACGTGGGCACCGCGCGCTTTTACTTCCACGATGTTGCTCACCATTTTTTCGTAGATGTCCGGTTGTGTAGCCAATGCGACGACGGGTACGTTCTCTTCAATCAGCGCAAGCGTACCGTGCTTCAGTTCACCGGCCGGGTACGCCTCGGAGTGAATGTAGGAGATTTCCTTGAGCTTCAGGGAGCCTTCCAGCGACACCGCATAGTCCAGGCCGCGGCCGATGAAGAACAGGCTGTTTACCCCTTTTGTGCTCTCGGCAAAGTGGCGAACCTGCTCAGCGTCTTCGAGCATGGCTGCGATTTTTCCAGGAATGGTCTCCAGGTGTTCCACGACAGTTGCTACCTCAGAAGCCGCAAGCGTGCCTTTTACCTGCGCCAGATACAGGCTGAACAGGTACAGGGCTACTACTTGGGAGGTGTACGCCTTTGTCGAAGCTACCGCTATCTCGGGACCGGCCCAGGTGAAGATCACTTCATCTGCCTCGCGAGCCACCGAGCTGCCCACGACGTTTGTGATCGCGAGTACCTTCACGTTGCTCTTCTTCGCTTCGCGCAACGCAGCCAGCGTATCTGCTGTCTCCCCGGATTGGCTGATGACGATCATCAAGGTTTTGTCCGTGTAGATCGGATCACGGTAACGGAACTCGGAAGCTACCGCTACCTCTACAGGAACGCGGGTCCATTTTTCGATAACGTCTTTGCCGACCAGACCTGCGTGCATGGAAGTACCGCAAGCGACGATGTAGATACGGTCGTACGCCGCCAGCTCGGCATCGCTCATTTTCAACTCAGGCAAAATCACGCGCTTGTTCTCGTGGTCGATGCGGGCGCCCATTGTGTCGCGAACCGCTTGCGGCTGCTCGAAAATTTCCTTGAGCATGAAGGAATCATAGCCGCCTTTTTCCGCTTGCACCAGATCCCACTCGACGTGGAACAGCTCCCGCTCGATTTTCTCTCCGGTCTCTGCATCCATCAGTTCCACGCCGTCGCGCGTCAAGACAGCCATTTCACCTTCGTTCAAAATGTAGACGTCACGGGTATGCTCCAAAATGGCCGGGATATCCGAGCCGATAAAGCTTTCGCCCTGTCCTACGCCGACTACCAGCGGGCTAGCCAGACGAACGGCTACCAGCTTATCCGGCTCATGCTCCGTCATGATTCCCAGCGCATAAGCACCACGCATGCGTTGCACAGCGCGACGCGTCGTGGACACGATATCCCCGTCATACATGTCTGCAAGCAAGTGAGCGATGACCTCGGTATCTGTCTCGGAAGTGAACGTGTAGCCTTTTGCCAGCAGTTCTTCCTTCAACGGCAGGAAGTTTTCGATAATCCCGTTGTGAACGACAGCAAAAGACGATTTTGCATCGGTATGCGGATGAGAGTTCTCGTCGGACGGCTTTCCGTGCGTCGCCCAACGCGTATGCCCGATTCCCATGCAGCCGGCAAGCGGCTTCGCTGCCAGACGATCCTCCAGCACAGCCAGACGTCCCTGCGCCTTTTCCAGTTCCAGACCGTTGTCGTTCACGACTGCGATGCCCGCCGAGTCATACCCGCGATACTCCAGCTTGCGCAGGCCTCCGATCACGATATCTTGCGCCTGTTTATCTCCGATATATCCAACGATTCCGCACATACGTGTATGATCCCCTTCCCAATTGACGGGGACACAACCCAAAACCAATAATACGGGGGCGTGCCCCCGCCATTCCATGTGTATGATTGATGTTTTTTGTCCGTGGCTTCAAAGGTATCATACGCAAAGTTTTGTCCACCAGATCACCCTGGTGCTTTGTCCTTGCGTTCTGCGGCAGTGATACTGCTGCCGGGAGGTATCCGCCGAAAACTTCGATAAACCTCCACCTCGTCCACTGGGCTCCATGCCGGGCAGCCGCAGTGCTGGCGCTTTACGACAGTTGGTTTTCTTTCCTCGCATCCGTTATCCGTTTGTTTTCTCCGATCCCCTCCCATTTTTTTCAAATCGTGCACACAGGCACATGAACACTGTACCACAGATCGAGAGGAGCGACAACACCTTCGTCATTTACTTGTATGCAAAAGGGAGCGGCGTCGCACCACTCCCCCCAAACATTTTTTATACCAGTTCCTGCTTCACCACGTCGACGATGCGATGCACGAGCGCTTCCAGCTGTGCAGCATCCGGACCTTCTGCCATGACGCGCACGATTGGCTCTGTGCCGGATGGGCGAACCAACACGCGCCCGTTGCCCGCCAGCTCCTCCTCGACTTCGCGAATGGCCTGCTCGATCGCTTCGTTACCATTCAGCTTTGACTTGTCCTCTACGCGGACATTCATCAACAGCTGCGGATACTTGACCATCACCTGTTTCAGCTCCGACAACGGCTTGCCCGACTCCTTGATAATGTTCAAAAGCTGCAAGCCTGTCAAAAGCCCGTCACCCGTCGTATTGTAGTCCAGGAAGACGATATGGCCGGATTGCTCGCCGCCAAGGTTGTAGCCGCCGCGCAGCATCTCTTCGACCACGTAGCGATCTCCCACAGCCGTTTTCGTGGTATGAATGGAGCACTCCTCCATCCCTTTGAAAAAGCCCATATTGGCCATGACGGTCGTCACAACTGTATTGTTATTGAGCTTTCCTTTTGCTTTCAGCGCACGTGCGCAGATCGCCATGATGTAATCGCCGTCGATGATTTCCCCTGTCTCGTCAACCGCGATACAGCGGTCTGCATCCCCGTCAAAGGAAAGACCCAGATCAGCCTTGTGCTTCAGCACTTCCTCCTGAAGACGCTCAGGATGGGTGGAACCGCACTGCTCGTTGATGTTGACCCCGTTCGGGTTGGCCCCGATGGTAATCACCTCTGCGTCCACGTCTGCAAACAGACGGGCTGCAAGCGACGAGACAGCTCCATTGGCGCAGTCCAGAACGACCTTCAAGCCGTCAAATCGCTCGGATACGGTACTTTTCAGGTGAGAGAGGTACTTTTGTCCCCCCTCCAGGAATTCCAATACCGTACCAATCTGTTCTCCTACCGGCCTTGGCAAAGTGTCCTCTGGCGCGTCCAGGTATTGCTCTACTTCTGCTTCCACTTCATCGGACAGTTTGAAACCGTTGCTGCCGAAGAACTTGATTCCGTTATCCGGAAACGGATTGTGGGAGGCGGAGATCATCACACCCGCATCCGCACCCAGTGCACGCGTGAGATACGCCACGCCTGAGGTGGAGATGACACCCAATCTGACCACTTCTGCTCCAACCGAAAGCAAGCCAGCCAAAAGCGCGCTTTCCAGCATCTGGCCGGAAATGCGCGTATCGCGCCCAATCACCACTTTTGGTTTTCCTTCCTGCTTGTGTCTGGTAAGAACGTAGCCGCCAACGCGTCCGATTTTAAATGCCAGCTCGGGTGTCAATTGTGTATTGGCTACACCACGTACACCGTCTGTTCCGAAATACTTCCCCATGTTTGTCCCTCATTTCCTTCCTTGTGCACACAACAGCTTATGTCTACCTTTGCTTGTTCGTGATTTCGATTGTGACCTTTTTCGGTGCGCTCGCAGAAGTCTTGATATAATCCGGCTGATTGAAAATGTAATTCAGTGGTACCTCGTACACACCAGCCGGCATGTTGCTGACATCTGCCACGACCTGCAAGTCTTCGTGTCTCAATTGATTCAGCACTTGTGGCGCGCCGATGACTTCAAAGTCAATTGTAGACAGCTCCTGACCGTTGGTGGACAACACCTTGGCTTGCATAGTCTCTGACAACCCGCTGATGCGAATCGGGATTTTCTCCAAACGCTTGGTTGTGGACGGAACTACTTTCAGCGATACCTTGAGATACTCCGGCTCTACCTTCACGATGTTATCCATTAACGGTATCTTTAGCTCCAAAAGGCGATCTGATGTAATGTTGGCAAGATCAATCTCCGGACCCGGATAGGTGTTCGCTTTTATGGCGTCAATGACCTCTTTCGGACCGAATACAGTCACCTCATCCACATTCATATCCATACTAGCCAAACTATAGCCATTCGGCATTTCATTCGTCAAGTTTAATTTGATCGGCACCTTCACAAAAGGACTCGTGACCGGGATGTTGACCTCTACCGTAAGCGGAATGACATCGGCACCTTGAATCACATTTCCTGACTTGTCCACTACCTTGAGCGGGACTGTAGTCTTAATCGCGGACGTCGCCCCTTCCAGATCGACAGAGGCTTTGACAGCCGCCACCTTGTCCACCTGGCTCTCCGGAACTCTGACCAGCGCCCGGAACGGCTTGACGATCGGTTCTCCTGCCGTATAACCGGGAGCAACTTGTCCCAGTTTTTCCACGGTAACCTCGCGCTCGACCGTCTTCTTCTCTTCCAGGGTGATTTCCACGACGTTCGGAATAATGCCCACTTTTACCTCGTCGGGGAACCCCTTGTACTGGACAGGCACTCTGTGAGTCCCTTTTCCTAATTGGGTAGCATCGACGTATACTTCCATCGAATCAGCCGGAAAAAAGTTATGCCGATAAAACGGGTTGTTGCTCTCCAACGCGACCTTTACCGTTCGCGGCTGCTTGACGACCTGAAAACGGTCCGTATCGTATTTGACATGCAAGGTCACACCGTCAATAAAGACGGGCTGGCTCGCTTCCGGAGTCGTGGTTTGCTCTGTCTCCAGATTGACGACCATCCACATCATGACAGCCAAAAGCAACGCTACGGCCCGTGCAAACCAATGACTGTTCAACCACTTATCCATGTTTTCGCCTCCATTGCCAACGACTGCCAATGGACTTGCCCTTTGACAGAGGCTGGAGCTGTTCGGTCAGCATCTCTGCCAGTTGCGCCTCCGTCAGATTTCGGTTCATCGCGCCATGCGCGGCAAAAGACACTTGTCCTGTCTCCTCCGAAACAATGATGGACATGCCATCCGAGACCTCGCTGACGCCGATTGCCGCGCGGTGACGTGTCCCCAGCTCCTTCGAAATGGAGTTGTTCTCAGACAGCGGAAGGTAACAGGCAGCAGCCAAAATGACATCCTTGCGCATGATGACGGCCCCGTCATGCAAAGGCGTATTCGGAATAAAAATATTGATAAGCAGCTCCGAGCTCACGCGTCCGTTAATCGCGATGCCCGTCTCTACGTAATCGTTCAGGCCTGTCTCACGCTCGATGACGATTAAAGCCCCGATCCGCCGCTTTGCCATGTAGGTAACCGATTTACACACCTCTTGCACCACGCGATTCACCATGTCATCGTCTTGCAGGCTGCTGGAGCGGGAAAAGAGCTTGCCTCGCCCAAGCTGCTCCAGCGCGCGACGCAATTCCGGCTGAAAGATAATAACCACAGCCAATACCCCGAAGGTAAAAGCTTGTGACATCAACCAGTGCAATGTCGTCAGTTGGAAGTACTTGCTGAGCAGCCAGGTGATGACGATCACCATGATCCCCTTCAACAACTGTACCGCACGCGTCCCCCGAATGAGCATAATGATTTTATAAATCACGTATGTAACGAGTAAAATATCCGTTCCATACCGCAGTAAATCCCCATAATCCATCGATATCATAACGAAGCCCCCATATCTCGCTCCATCTAAATAAGGTCAGCCTGTCTCCTGCGGAAAAAGCACGGCTCCACTGCCGTGCTGTTGATTGCTGTACTCTCTATTTTCTCTTATGGCAAGATCGGAAGCAAGTCATTTCCAATATTTTTCACCTCATACCAGATCCAGTCGAAGATCGCTTCGATGGATTCGGTATTGCCTACCACTTGAGCGGTAGAGGCCACAAACACTTTTCCTTCGATAGCCACCACGTTGCCTTTTACTTGCCCCTGAACGTCTACGTTGCCGTTTCGCACCACCAGGTCTCCGTCAATGCTCGTTCCTGCCGGTACCACGACGACATTGCGTTGCCGATCTATTTTCAACTTATCCATGTTGGCTGAAGATACTTGCAGCGTATTATCGCGGTCAAACCAGCTCGCGCACAGGCTGCCCGTCATGAGAAACAGAAACACCGCTGCTGCTGTCAAAAACGGGTGATTCCGCAACCAGCTTGAAATCAGGTTGGCCTTCGTCGGCGCAGGCAACTGGGCGAGAACACGTGCCGTAAAATCAGGAGAAACATGAATATGTGAAGCGCTCTGTACAAAAGCGATGGCCCGCTGCAGCTCGTGCATATGCTGGCGGCAGCCCGCACAAGTTCGTATATGTGCTTGCAAATGCTGATTGTCTAGTTCATCAGTGTCCCCATCCAGATATTCATGGATGAGACAAATCATTTCCCGGCATTCCATCGTGATTTCTCCTTTCTCACATCAATCGCAACTTGCTTCGCAACGCTTCCCGTCCTCGGTGAATGCGTGTCTTGATCGTCGTAATGGGAAGTTTTACGATATCGCTGATCTCCTGCAACGATAAATCCTCGATATAGCGCAAGATCATAATCGAGCGATATTTCGGCTGCAACTGGGACAGAGCATCCTGTACCGTCTCCTGCAGCTCCTGCGTCACGACTTTGTCTTCCGGCGTTCTCTCACCAGAAGACAGGCGCGAATACCAGTCCATCCCTTGCCCTGGTTCGGTTTCTTCATCCAATGAAAAGTCAGGTCTTTTTTTACGGCCACGGTCGATACATAGATTGGTCGCGATCCGGTAGATCCACGTGGAGAACTTGTAGCTGTCATCGTAGGAATGCAGGTTGGCATACACGCGCAGAAAAGTCTCTTGCGCGATATCCTCCGCATCCTGGCGGTTTCCCACCATGCGATAAGCAAGCTGAAATATCTTGTCTTTATAAATTTCGATCAACTCCGCAAATGCTTCACGGTCCCCACGCTTTGCCCGCTGAGTCAACCGTTTCTCTACAAAATCCATGCGATCCTCCCCACAATACCGTAATCCTATATACGGATGATACTGCAAATGGTTTCGTTCCTAAATGCGTGTTTGTGCAGGTAATTTGTTGGGAAATAGAGGAATAAGGGAACTGCCTACCTCTATATATTATTGATGATAACTCTTTCATCCCTCAGTTGGAAAGGAGAGTGGGACGTATGTCGAAGCAGGACGTTCTCCTCCAGATCGAGCAGCTGCGTAAAGAGCTCAACGATCAGTATAAGAAACAGGCATCCATCACTCCTGAATTAGTTGCCCTAAGTGTGCAGCTTGACCACCTATTAAACGAACTACATCTCCATCCTTAGAATGTACTTCTTTCTTCCCCCCATGTAAAGATGCGTAAAAACCAAAAAGAGAGGCAATCAGGGCCTCTCTTTTTGGTTTCGGTCAACGATCAATTACAGCAATTTGTCACCGAATACAGAGCTCATCAATGCAACTGCGACGCGCGCTGTCATGTTTTCACGGTCGAGGATCGGGTTTACTTCCACGAATTCTGCGGAACAAAGAATGTCAGCATCAGCCAGCATCTCCAGGGAGACATGTCCCTCCCGGTAAGAAATACCGCCGATCACCGGGGTACCTACTCCTGGCGCGTCATGCGGGTCCAGACCGTCCAAATCCAGGCTCAAGTGCACGCCATCGGTGTTTTTGGACACGTGAGCAATCGCTTCTTCCATCACGCGAGCCATTCCCAGCTTGTCGATCTCGTGCATGGTGAACACTTTTATGCCGATGCGCTTGATAAGATCGCGCTCGCCTTGATCGAGGTCGCGCGCCCCGATAATGACCACGTTTTCAGGCTGCAGCTTCGGCGCGAATCCGCCAATGTTCGTCAGGCGCTTATGTCCATACCCAAGGCTCGCCGCCAGCGGCATTCCGTGGATGTTGCCGGACGGAGAGGTTTCTCCTGTGTTCAGGTCTCCGTGCGCATCGAACCAGATGACCCCGAGATTTTTCACGTGCTTGGCGACACCTGCAATCGTTCCCAGAGCTATGCTGTGATCGCCCCCCAGCACGAGCGGGAAACGGCCAGCGGTCATGATATCGCTTACAACATCAGCGAGCTTTTCGTTCGCCTCCACAACCTCATCCAAATATTTATGATTTTCCGTTTCCGTAAAGCGATGCGGACGGGTTACAAAAATATCTCCGCGGTCCTCGATATGAAAGCCCATTTTTTCCAAGCGAGCTACAACACCTGCGTAACGGATTGCACTTGGTCCCATATCTACTCCACGACGGTCTGCTCCGAGATCCATCGGTACACCGACAATACTCATGTTCTTGTTCATGTAGACGCCCCCAATTCCTTCGATCGTTGTTGCTTCACCCCTATATTGTAGCCTCCGATCGCGAAATGACTCAACTCGACAGGATTTTGCATAAATAACCCGTCTGGCCTCAGGCCATTGTCCTATTCGCTATCTGTCCACGCAAAAAAACGAGCAACCGAATCGGCTACTCGTTTTAGACCATACATATGGAGCGGGTGATGGGAATCGAACCCACGCGACCAGCTTGGAAGGCTGGAGTTCTACCATTGAACTACACCCGCGCATTCTCTTATTGGGAAAACAGAAAACCCGGCAACACGTGCTGGGAAAAATGGTCGGGAAGACAGGATTCGAACCTGCGACCCCTTGGTCCCAAGCCAAGTACTCTACCAAGCTGAGCTACTTCCC
>NZ_JBQCKK010000026.1:0-41575 GCF_051967035.1 Brevibacillus sp. SAFN-007a
AATCCCCCTCTGTTCTTCTGATACCAGATTAACAAGATAAGGGGTGATAACTCAAATCCAATTTTGGGGCTTTAGAGTGTTTGCTCTCTTGGGAGAAGTGGCCGCACTGGTGTTATACGTGACAGTTCCATTGGATTGGAAGCTCCACTTCATCACTGTATTGGGTGCAGTGGTATTTGGCATGTCCACTTTTATCAGAAATGCTCCTTATCTACTTGCAGTAGGACCGCTTATTGGATCGGCTACACTGAATTGGACAATTCTCTTAAGGTATAGAAGATTGTAAGCAAATCGAAATAGAACGGAGAGATTGTCATGAGGAAACGTGAGCGTCGGTCATTTACAGACGAGTTCAAACAGCAGATGGTTCAGCTTTATGAGAATGGCAAACCTCGTGCAGATATTTTAAAAGAGTATGATCTGGGTGCATCTGCGTTTGACCGTTGGGTCAAACAGAGTAGAACTACAGGGTCTTTCAAAGAAAAGGACAACCGAACAGCGGAACAAACGGAACTGATGGAGCTACGTAAGGAAAATCAACGATTGAAGATGGAAAACGATATTTTAAAGCAAGCAGCGCTGATCTTCGGACGAAAATCATAGTGATTCGATAAAATGCACATAAGTACTCCGTATCTGCCATGTGTTCCATACTCAAGGTAAATCGGAGTACCTACTATTACGAAAGTAGCCAGCAGTCATCTAGCGATGATGAGGTGGAGCAAGCAGTCATACGTATTTTTGACGAGAATCAGCGCGTTTATGGAACCAGAAAGATCAAGGCACCCATCCAAAAAGAAGGACGAATCGTTTCAAGACGGCGCATGGGACGCTTGATGAAAAAGAATGGCCTTGTATCGGCGTATACGGTTGCCCAGTATAAACCACATAAGTCACCGTGTAACGATTCACCCATCCAGAATGAACTGAACCGCGAGTTTACAAAAGATGAACCACTAGAGGCGGTTGTGAGTGATTTGACGTATGTTCGAGTCGCAAACAAATGGCACTACATCTGCCTGCTCGTGGACTTATTCAATCGGGAGATAATTGGGTATAGCTGTGGAACCAGTAAAGATGCCGCACTGGTCTACCAAGCTTTTGCAAGCGTAAAAGGAGACCTACAACACCCAATAGTTAGTCCGGAAGGCTTTCTAATAGATCATTTGCAGAATATCTTATTTTTGCACATTCTTCTAATATGCTTCTTGCAATCTTTTTCACCTCTAAATCTTTCAAATTAATACACAGGTAATATGAAATTTGTGCAAAAATATCATAATTGCTCCATCCACCATACCCCGTCGCCTCTGAATACCCATATGAAATCGATTGTAGTATTTTACTTTGATATACGCTCTCAAATTTCACTATGATTTTTCCAAATGATGATAGTTTATGAGTAACTATGAACTTGCTAATTCTATCTGAATCTACCAAATTCATAATAAACTCATGAACCTGAGTATCGTATTGATTGTTCAATATTTTGTTAATTGCGTAC
Organism: Brevibacillus sp. SAFN-007a; assembly: GCF_051967035.1. Lineage (NCBI taxonomy): Bacteria > Bacillati > Bacillota > Bacilli > Caryophanales > Paenibacillaceae > Brevibacillus > Brevibacillus sp. SAFN-007a. The sequence goes on from NZ_JBQCKK010000026.1 coordinate 1,505, forward strand.
TTTCTGTTTTCCTTCTGATCTTGACTTTTCAAAATAACTTCAATATCATTGATTATTTGGTTAACAGAATCATATCGGAGTGCTTTATCTCTGGAAATGCAGCGCTCGACCACAGTTTTGAACATATGGTTTGGATCAACTTCATTATATGTAAATACATAATCAATTATTTTGCCGATGGAGTAGATATCACTTTTAAGGTCTAATTTTGTAAAGTCTGAGATAGCAAGGGGATCTACAAATAAATGATTGTTTTTCTCGGTATAAGATGACTTCATGCTCCGTTCGATTGATAAATCCTTACTTAACCCGAAATCACATATTACAAAATCCTTTCCTACTTTCAGTATATTCCCCAAGTGCAAATCTCTATGAATGATTGACTGCTCATGAGCGAATGCCATCCCTTTAAGTATGTCCATGATGATTTTTAATTTATCTTCAAAAGAAAGCTCCAACTCATCATTTAAGTGCTTCAAAAGGTTTTTATCACCTTGTTCCATCAAATAAGAATTATTTTCAGGATTAAAATCATAGACATTTAAAACTTGCGGACAACCACTAAGTTTTTGCATATTCTCAAATTCATACTTCAAGCGTTTTTTTAACTTCTCATCGTTCTGGTAAAAGGGCTTTAATTCTTTCCTCAAGACCCCTTCACTTACACGAACTATATTGCAGTAAGATCCAGAGTCAAGAATATCATCGGGTATTACAGCAATGTAACCAATATCAGGGTTGATAACCTTTATGTTGTCTCTCTTCAATACTTTAGTAACTAACTCAATCATATGATTACTCTTCTCTTTGTTTATGGTTGAGTGTTTAAGAATATTCAAAATATTCCCCAACACCTGTAGGCACTTCTTGGGAGGCAAGTTTTTATATTGTTCAGATAAATACTTATCATCAACAAAAGTAAAACTACCATTATGATCAAAAAAGTCTACAATGTCTAAATAATCAACACTTAATACAGAATTATCAAAGTACCAATCTAAAACAAGCCCATAATAATTCCAGTTGGTTTCAGATATTTTCCCCTCCCAAAAATGCTGATCAAAGTAATTTAGAATTTTAATATAATTTTGATCAGATAACATAGACTCTCACCCATCATTAATAATAGTAAATGACTATATTAGCAAAAATTAATCGTTTGTAACTTTATCAACTTTTTTGAAATCACCAATTAATATATCAAACTCTTCACGGGAAGCGCCAAGCTCCTCGTTTACCCACGTTATTGTTCCATGCTTACTTTCATGATTAAGTTCACATTCAAATCCAAACTTTCTGTAGAAATGCTCTAATCTTTCAATATGATCCCAGTCTACACCTGAAATCCATCCGGTAATGTACTTTATTTCCAGCTGATGAGCAAGCTTCAAAAGCCCTTCCATCATGATCGATCCATAACCTCTGTTAACCCGTTCTCCCTGAATACGAATATCCGCAATTCGCATATGCTTATTTTCTGTATCAACTATTAAAAAGACGGCTGAGTCAGGAACCTTTACCCCCCTTTTGGATATAACTTTCACTTTTAAGGTAATATCTTCATCGTCCAGATCATCACCATAAAATAGTCGATAAACAACGATGCTCTCACCATACCGATTTTGAGCTACATTAAGTACTTTATGCCCGTCTTTCTCAAGGTTAGTAATCTGCCACTGAACCTCATTTTCCAGATCTCCCTTTTTCTTCAATGAGATTGGTTTATACTCTCTCTTGAGATCTGTAAATGGATCGCCATCTCCAAATAAATCCTTAAAAAAATTAGATAGCTTCAAAGATGTAGTTTCATCATTCGAATGGTTCTTTTTCGCCACCAGTATAGTCTCCCTTCATCATGAGATCCATAATTTCTGTTTTAGACTGATTGTTGATTATGGATGGGACTATTCGCTGTATAACAGCGATGGAGCTTCAAAATTGTATTCCGTCTTGCTGATGAAAGTAATTGTTCATCCATTCTAAATCAGTGGCTCCTTGAAGCAACCAAGCATCCATATGTAACTCTACCTTTGAAATAGCTCCAAGCATATAATTCGAGATTGAATGGAGATTTTGGTGAATTGCGTACAGCTTACAGAACAAATCATTTGGCATAAAGTTTAACTAAAAAAACCTACTACCCCGATTGTTTTTACTTTGATATTCGGATCTTTCCTATATCTTTCTACTACCCTGTGGTTCCCATCAATAACAATCCGCTCTCTAGTAGGAGTAAAATCCACAACGATAACTGGCATGTCGTTGTTGTAGGCATATTCCAAACGACTCTTTTGTATATCTGTTCTTTTAGTATATGGATATAGTTCTTCTGCAGTAGGTTCAAATATTTGTCCACGCCCCTGCTTAAATACATAATTAATTGATGCTTGGGCTCTGTTAATATCCCAAATTAGGCTGTAGCCGCCTTTGCAGTGTGTAAATGCTTCCTGAATCGCCACATGATTCACCCACCTCTCCGGACAAATTTTCATACTTTTCAGAAATATCATTTATTTCATGAATGCCCTTGTTGAAAACGGTCTGCTTGGATGCATATTTCTCTTTGATTGCCCAAATTACTACGCTAATAGGAATGTCCTTGGCTTTGTAGACATTCTCAATTTCCTCGAACATATTCCAAATCAGTAAGAAACCAACCGTCTCCGCACCAACAAAGAGTTAAATAACCTAACCCCTCACCTGTATTCGAATCTTTTGCTTCCGCCCATGGAAACCGTTCGAACAGCTTGTCTTATAAATTTGATTACACCTGCCCATTAAAATTCTCACCATGTACCTATTAACTAGGTGAGAAAATACGCCTCAAATATTCAGGAATTTTAAGCTCTATATATTTTTCGTTAAAGAAATATATGGAGGAAAGAGAAAAAGTCTCCGAATATATCTTTACTCACAGACAAAGTATACAGCTTTTATTTATATGAAAAATCAGATATTCCATAAAATATCCTATAACAATGTCTAGGTATTATACATTATCCCAATGGAAATGAACTTGGGTATAAAAACACTATAATTTTCTATTCACCGAGCATATCCCATACTTCATAATGCTACATACCATACATAAACAAAAGGTGACCATAACTGGTCATCTTTACTCGTTTCACTTGGATTATTTCACCGTTTTCGCATATCCATGAATAGATTTCAGCACACGATACTACATATGTAAAAAAACTTATCACGATTAAGTTGTAGACAACTCGTCTACAGATTTACGAATAGGAATACATTCAATGCTTTCGTCTACGTGACGTCTACAATTTCGGTCAAAGGAAACGCCCAGACCGATGAAATCAAAATATGTAGGTGGAGGCGGGGGGATTCGAACCCCCGTCCGAAAACAGCGATACATGAGCATCTCCGAGCGCAGTCACTCATTTAGTGTTTCGGTGACGGATTCGCGGAGTGACGCGCTGACCCGGCACCTAGCCTGATTGGTCTTCTTCCTTCGGCTCCAGGCGGAAGCCTCCGGCGTAGCCCGTTAAAGTTGAGCCCTATCCACGGCACACGGGCCGATGCAGTGGGAGAGCCTCACTGGTTATTAAGCAGCGAGAGAAAGTTGTTTGTTGCCAGTTAATGGCGTTTGCGTTGATGACGAGGTCCGCAACCCCCCGGCTCGCTTCTCATGCTCTACCATTCCCGTCGAATCCAGAACGCCCCCATGGTATAAGGTGAGAAAAAGTCCAGGTGAAGAACGATGGATCCGCACCCAGACTGTCGCTTACAAAGTCGTGTATGCTTGCTGCCTACTTACTATAGCACAAGCAACAGCCATAACTCAACGTGGATTGCTGCCAAGCCTGCCAAAGCAACCCATACGGCCTGCCATCAGACCTTTTGTCGTTCGCGCAGGGCGCGCTCGACTTCGCGGGCCGCGTCCTTTTTCTTGAGGTCTTCGCGCTTGTCGTAGTTCTTTTTCCCTTTGACCAGAGCAAGCTCGACCTTGGCCCAGCCGCCCTTCAAATAAATGCTCAGCGGAACCAGCGAGTAGCCTCTTTCGCGAATCAGGCCGTTCAGCTTGAGGATTTCCAGCCGTCTCATCAACAGCTTGCGGGTCCGCTCCGGCTCGTGGTTGAAACGGTTGCCCTGCTCGTACGGGCTGATATGCACGTTGTACAGGAGCAACTCGCCGTTTTGCACGCGGGCGAAGCTGTCCTTGAGCTGGACACGCGCGGCACGCACCGACTTGATCTCCGTACCGGTCAGGGCAATCCCTGCTTCGAAGACTTGCTCGATGTGGTAATCGTGGCGCGCTTTGCGGTTTTGAGCGACTGTCTTGGTTCCGGCTTTCTCTTTGGACATGGAGATCACCTCGCTTGTACGTACTGCGTTTCGTAACAGTTAGTCTAGCAAATTTCGCCCGCCGTGGCAAGTCATTCACCGGACAACGCCGCCTTGCCAGGCCAAAGCGGTCGAAAAAAGAAGGCCGCGTCCCCCTTCAAGGCCGTTCCCGCCTGCTTGCGGTGCCTCCTGTATAGAACTGGAGCCGCGCCCTTCCGCAACCGTTTAACGCCGCTTCCGTTTCGCTTGACTGACCACGTTTTTGCGATTCTTTTTCTTGGAGCGGACAAAATCCTCCCAGAAGCCCTTCTGACGCTGCCCTTGGGACTCTTCTCCGCCCGTCCCGATCGGCAGGACGTCTTCGCTGCCAACGGCCGGTCCGGCGGATGCGGGGCGGGAAGCCTTGTTTCCTTCGCCTTTGCGACGACCCTTGTATTTTTGGCGGATTTCTGCCGGGTGTTTCTTGTCTTTCTCGCGATCCGCTCGCTCAGGGCGACCGCCACGCGCGCGATCCTGTTTGCCGCGAGTCGGCTTGCGACCTGTGCCCCGGCCGTCGATGACGCGCGGCGTACGCTCGCGGCTGCCGCGGAATCCGGCTGCCTTGGTCATGCCGACGATCTCGAAGTCGATCGTGCGCTCCTCCACGTTGACGTTCGCCACGCGAACCTGCACAACATCCCCGATCCGGTACTGCTTGCCGGTCCGTTCCCCTACCAGCGCGTACATCTTTTCGTGGTAATGGTAGTAGTCGTCGGTCAGGAAGCTGATGTGTACCAGGCCCTCGATCGTATTGGGCAACTCCACGAAAAGCCCGAACGAGGTCACGCTGGAAATGACGCCCTCGAATTCCTCTCCGACGCGCTCCTTCATGAACTCTGCTTTTTTCAAATCGTCTGTCTCACGCTCGGCATCGACCGCCAGCCGCTCGCGCTGGGAGGCATGCTCGGCGATAATCGGCATGTGCTCGGCCCAGTACGCCAGACGCTTTTCCGACAGGTTGTTGCCCTGTTCGATCCATTCCCGGATGCGGCGGTGAACGATGAGATCGGGGTAACGGCGAATCGGCGACGTAAAGTGCGTGTAAAACTCGGTGGACAAACCGTAGTGCCCGAGACTTTCCGCATCGTAGCGCGCCTGCTTCATGGATCGCAGCATAACTGTGCTAATGATGATCTCTTCCGGCGTGCCCTTTACTTCTTCCAAAAGCTGTTGCAGGGCGCGCGGATGAACGGAATTGCCCTTGCCGCGAATCGAGTAACCGAAGTTCGTGATGAACTCCATGAAGGCCATCAGCTTTTCCGCATTCGGGTCTTCGTGCACCCGATACATAAACGGCTGTTTCATCCAGTGAAAATGCTCGGCCACGGTTTCGTTGGCGGCCAGCATGAATTCCTCAATGATTTGCTCCGCAATCGAGCGTGTGCGAAACCCGATATCTGTAGGGATTCCCTCTTCGTTGACATAAATTTTCGCTTCCCGGAAGTCGAAGTCGATTGCGCCGCGCTGCATCCGTTTGGCACGCAGCTTCAAGGCCAGCTTCTCCATCTCCTGAAACATCGGGACAAGCTCGCTGTACTTCTCGATCAAGGCTTCGTCCTTGTCTTCCAGGATGCTGCGCACGTCGGCGTAGGTCATGCGCTCGTTAGTGCGAATCACGCTGAGAAAAATATCGTACTTCACGAGCTGCGCGTTCTGGTCCAACTCCATGTCGCAGGAGATCGTCAGGCGATCCACCTTGGGATTCAGACTGCATATTCCGTTGGACAGACGATGCGGCAGCATCGGGATGACGCGGTCTACCAGGTAGACGCTCGTGCCCCGGCGATACGCTTCGTTATCCAGGGCGGATTTTTCGCGAACGTAATAGCTGACGTCGGCGATATGCACACCGAGCCTGACATTGCCGTTCTCCAGCACTTCCAGCGATACGGCGTCATCCAGATCCTTGGCATCCGCCCCGTCGATGGTGACCATCATCCGGTCGCGCAGATCGCGGCGTCCCCTGATCTCCTCTTCGGAAATCTCGTCCGGCACTGCTTCCGCCTCGGCCAGGACTTCCTCCGGAAACGCTTCCGGCAAGTTAAACTTGCGGATGATGGACAGAATATCTACGCCCGGATCGTTTTTATGCCCCAGAATCTCGACGATCTCTCCCTCGGGATTGACCCGTCCTTCCGGGTAGCGAACGATGTTGGCGACGACCTTGTGGCCGTCCACCGCTCCGTTGTACGCCGTTTTCGGGATAAAAATATCTTTGCCAATCCGCTTTTCGTCGGGAATCACAAACGCGTAATACGTCTCGTCCTTGAACGTGCCCACCACCCGGGTCATGCCCCGTTCGACGACGCGAATAATCCGCCCTTCCAGGCGATTCCCGTTCGCTTCCTTCTCGACACGAACCAGTACCGTATCTCCATGCAGCGCTCCATTCATGTCGTTGGCATGGACGTAGATGTCTTCCGCGCCAGGCGTTTCCGGGATAATGAATCCGAAGCCCTTTGGATGGCTTTGCAGACGCCCGCGCACCAGGTTCATTTTTTCCGGTACCCCGTATCGGTTCGCACGCGTGCGAATCACCTCGCCGCTTGCTTCCAGTGCGTTCAGCGTCTTTACCAGCTCCTTGAAGGAAGCCGAATCCTTGATTTCAAACGCTTCCTCCAGCTCCCTCACCGTCATCGGGTGATAGGCTTGCTCCCGCATGAACGCGAGTATCTTTTCTTGATCTGTCATTCACAGACCTCCTTTTTTTGAGTGGCTCTGCCCGCTCCTCCATTTTATCCATTACTATGTAGTATTCACCTTTCATCTACATCGCAATCGGAATAGCGAAAAAGACAGCAAGTCGCACCCGCTGTCTTTCGGCTAGTCGTCTATTACGCTCCTGTTTTCAAGAAATATCCGAGCAAAATCGCAAAAAGCATGAAAGCAACCGCAAATACAACGGTCAGTTTCCCTAAAAGCGCATCAATCCCACGGGCTTTTTGCTTGCCCATCAGTTGCTCTGCACCGCCACCAATCGCTCCCGAAAGGCCGGCACTTTTTCCAGATTGCAGCAACACGACGATAATTAAGCCAATACTTGCGATCACAAGTAAAATTTTCGCAGCCAATGCCATCTTCATTCACCTCAAAACGGATTTCCAAGGCGGTAAAAACCAATACACTTACTGTAACATACTTGTCTGACGTCAGCAACCCAGTATCCCTTCCATTATATATACACCCTCGCCTCCCTGAAAATAATATCCGGGCATTTTACGCACAATATAGGCGACGATACAGGAAAAGATGAGTTTGCACAAAATTGGCAAATTGTGTACTTTCTTTGTCTGTTTGGCCGTCGCCTTGCAACTGTCAAGATTTTGCCGTAAAATTGCAGGTGAACCTTTATTATTGCGCCGGGAGGTCTTTGTCAAATGGCTGGGTCCAACAAAAAAGACATGAATCAAAACGACGTAATTGATTCCGCGAAGGCCTTTTTTACTTCGTTTGGTATTTTGTTCCTCGTTTTCCTCATTGCACTCGTAGGATCGATTATTTTCCCGCCAAAACATGGGGAAGAAGCGCAAGGTGGCGGTGCGCCTACTGCCAATATTGATGCTGCAGCTATTTTTAAACAAAACTGTTCTTCCTGTCACGGGCAAAACCTGGAAGGAATTGCAGGACCCAACCTGACAAAGGTGGGCGGGAAATACAGCGCTGAAGAGATCGCCAAAATCATCAAAGAAGGAAAAGGCGGCATGCCTCCAGGATTGCTGAAAAAACAACCGGAAATTCAAGCAGTGGCTCAATGGCTGTCGGAGCACAAATAGGTACATAAGATAGCCTGTAGGGAGAAACACCGGAGACTCGTCCTCTTCGGTGTTTTCCCGTTGATGGGGGAATTTTTACATGAATACCGTCATGGAGATAGAATCTTTGGGCAAAAAAGCCCTCTCTTCACCCGGCCTCTGGCTTTTTCGCGATCTGAGCGCGACCATTTCGGAACCAACCATTATTGGAATACTCGGAAAATCAGGCCAGGGCAAAAGCACCCTGCTGCGCATTCTCGGGCGGCTTTTGCCACCAGACAGTGGAACGATTCGTCTGGACCAAAAAGAGATGACCCAGTGGGAAAGCCCTGCCTGGCGAATGAAAGTAAGCTATGTCGCCCAGCAGGCGATCATGCTGCCAGGCACAGTGGAAGACAATCTGCGTACCGTAAGCGTATTGCATCAGCGCCCCTTCGACGAACGGCTCGCCCGCACGCTGTTTGAACAGCTTCATTTGGAACAGGTCGCGTGGTCAAAGCCGGCTGAGCAGCTTTCCGGTGGCGAAAAGCAGCGGCTGGCTCTGATCCGCACTCTGTTATTGCAGCCGGACGTCCTGTTGCTGGACGAAGTCACGGCCTCGCTGGATACCACCAGCAAACAGGCCACGGAGCGATTGCTCGTCGATTGGCATGCCCAGACCGGTACGACCATTCTCTGGGTCACGCACGATCTGGCGGAAGCCCGCAGCAGCTGCCAGCGCATCTGGTTCATGGCCGAGCATCAGCTGCAAGCCGACGTGCCCACTCACGCCTTTTTTCAGGCGCCCCCTACGATGCAGGCCCGCGACTTTTTGCAAAGCGCTCCTGCGCACCCTACAGGCAGCGAGGTGCGCGCATGACGTATTCATCCATCTGGATTGCCTTTGCCTTCGTCCTGATTGCTCTTTTCCTCTCCCTGTGGCAAAAGCTTGGACTGGAAAAAGAGATCGCCATCGGCACCATTCGTTCCACCGTGCAGCTGGTGGTCATCGGCTATGTCTTGCAGATCGTTTTCCATGCGGACAGCCTGCCGTTTCTGTTGCTGATGATCGCCATGATGATTGGCGTCGCGTCCTGGAACGCCGCCAGCAAAGGAAAGCGGCTGCGGGGCATTTTTTGGCGGATCGTCATGTCGCTGGCTGTAACCGAACTGATTACCATGGGGCTTTTGGTGGCACTCGAACTGGTTTCGCCTACGCCCCAGTACCTGATTCCGATGAGCGGCATGATTATCGGCAGTTCCATGATTGTATGCAGCCTGTTTCTCTCTCATATGAATCGCGAAGTGGAAACCTCCCGTGGCGAGATCGAGACGCTATTGTGCCTGGGAGCGACGCCCCGGCAAGCTGTGCAAGCTGCGCTGAAACGGGCTGTCAAAGCGAGCATGATCCCTACCTTTGACACGATGAAAACCATCGGGCTCGTTCAGCTTCCCGGGATGATGACCGGCATGATTATCGCTGGCGCAAGCCCGGTCGAAGCCGTCCGCTACCAAATTCTCATCATGCTCAGCTTCAGCTCCTCTGCCGCCATCTCGGCTGTGCTGATTAGCATGCTGGCCTATCGGCTCTGGTTTACCCATGACGCCATGCTTCGCCCCTAACCGAACGAATTCCAGAAACTGTCGGTCATGATTCCGGCAGTTTTTTTCGTCTTTTGTAATGAAAGCGCGCCTGAGTCGTCAAATTACAAGTAGAAAGCAAAAAAAGGTGGTTCCGCCATGGACAAAAACAGCATCATCGAGCAATGGTTTCTGCGCTATAGCGACGACATCTACAAATTTCTCGTCTACTATACCGGAAACAAAGACGTGGAAGATCTCGTCCAGGAGGTATTCCTCAAGGCGCTGCGGTCACTGGAATCGTTTGAAGGCAGATCGCAACCCAAGACCTGGCTGCTCACCATCGCCAGGCATACGGCCATCGACTTTGCGAGAAAACAGCGTTTTCGCAACTGGCTGCCGGACAAATGGCTCGCGTCCGTTCAATCCGAAGCAAAGACGCCAGAGGAAATCTTGCATGCGCACGCCGAACAACAAGCGCTGTACCATGCGCTGCGGCACATGAAGCCGGCCTATCGTGAGGTGCTGATCCTTCGCGGAATCAAGGGGCTATCCGCCAAAGAGACCGCCGAAGTATTGGAGTGGTCCGAAAACAAGGTCAACGTCACGTTGCACCGGGCCATGAAGGCCGTAAAAGAGCAGCTCCTACAGGAAAGAAAGGGGATGGTTGGCGATGCCATTTAAAACAGATGAACAACTTTTAGATGAAATGAAAGGACTGCCGGACATGAAAATGAGGGAAGGAAAAAAACAAGCGATCTTGTCGACCATTCGTTCCGCCGACGCGCATGCACGGAATTCATCCGCACCTGTTCCCTCTGGCCGCCGCTTCTCCGGGCTGGGAAAAGGCCTGGCGGTTTGCTCCGTACTTGCGGCCACGATCTGGATGGGAGCGACCCTCGTCAGCAACCATCAGCCAAGCGCCCTGCCGGATGTGTCCGCCTCGCCGACGCCCGGCTCGACCTCGGCTTCTCCAGGACCTGATGCCGGCAAAGGGACTGCCGTGAACCCTGTGCCTGTCAGCCCACAGTCCGATCAACTGTTGCCGCTTATCCGCACGGAAGCGGAAAAAGGAAAAGGGGTTTTTGCACCGTACACCGTGGAAAACACCGTCTTCGATCAAGTCGAAAAAGACTGGGGCAAGCCTGACCATACCATGCAAGCCAACGGACTCACCTACTCGTCCTACGCCAAGCGCGGGGTGGCGTTCGGCTACAACAAAGGCATGCAGTTGGTAGACATCCGCACAACCGATCCCCGCTTGCAGCAAATCCGTCTGTCCGACGTGGAAAAGGCGTGGGGGAAACCGAACCGGGTCAGCGAATTCGGCAATCAGACCCTTTACACCTATGACGTGACGAGCAAATACCAGGTCAAGTTCAGCTTCCAGGGGGGAAAGAGTGCGGGTGACACGGATCTCGTACTCGTCCAATACAATGTGTACTACCCGCAGGGCAACAAAAACCTGATGCTGTACGGCAGCAATATCGCCATCCTGCAAGACCTTCGCGAGCTGGCCAAAAACGGGCAAACGATTGGCAGCGAGTATCGGGTAGAACAGGACGTGTTCGATGAGATCGAAAAGCAAATCGGCAAACCCGATGTCGTCTCCTACGTCAATGGACTCACGTACAATACGTACCGGGATCGCGGACTGGTCTTCGCTTTCAACAAGGGCATGCAGGTCGTCGATATTCGTTCCTACGACTATCGCCTGCAAGCGATCACGCAAGCGGAGGTTTTGCAGGCGCTGGGCAAGCCGAGCAGCACGGCTACCGTCGCCGGGCAAACCATCTACACGTACCAGGTTACACCCGATTACGAGTTGAAAATCATCTTCTCCCAAACAGCGGGTGCAGCGGAGAACCTGTACATCGATCATGTCAACATTTTCTATCCGCGCGGCACCATCAACAACATGGCGGGCTGATCTCATGTACCGTTCGCCAAGCATACAAAAAAGACAGGGGCGATGGCTCCTGTCTTTTTGTGTTGCTCGATTATTGGCCGAGGATGTAGCCTTCCAGCTCATCCAGCACTTTGTTCGCTGCGATTACGCCACCGGAAGTGTTCCAGATGGTGTCATCCACTTTGAACGCTTTACCTGCTTTGACTACGTTCAGGTTTTTCCACAGAGGGTCGTTTGTCCATTCTTGCTCGATCTTGGACGCTTCGCCTTTTCCTGTCTCATACGTGAAGTAGAACATGATGTCGCCGTCCATCTCTGGAATGCGTTCTTTGGTTACTTCTGCTGCGAACTCTTCTTTGTCTTGGGAAGCTGGACGAGCCAGACCCAGGTCTTTGAAGATTGCGCCAGTGAAGGTGTCTTTATAGTAGATACGAACTTTACCAGGCATGAAACGCACGACGGATACTTTCGTTTTCAGCTTGTCGCCCGCTTTTTCCTTGAACTCGGCTACGCGCTTGTTCCAGTCAGCGATGATTTTCTCGCCTTCCGCCTTTTTGTTGACAGCTTCTGCGTACAGGCTGAAGTTTGCTTTCCAGTCGCCGCGTGGCTCTTCTACGAATACGGTCGGAGCGATTGCGGACAGCTGTTGATAAATTTTTTCATGACGGAATTTCATACCGAGAATCAGGTCAGGCTTCAGGGCAGCGATTGCTTCCAGGTTTGGCTGACCTTCTGTACCAACAGACTTGGTGCCTTCCAGGAAGGACTTGGTGAAATCGTAGAATTGAGTCGGATCATGCGCGGCACCAACAGCACCTACTGGCTTCACGCCAAGTGCCATCAAGGTTTCTGTCCCTTGGTTGGTCAGCATGACAACGCGCAGTGGTGTACCTTTAATTGTGGTTTCGCCCATAGCGTGTTTGACTGTATAGGATTGGTCGGAACCGTTGGCATTGCCTGTAGCCTGTTCAGCAGGCTTTTGCTCTGCCGGAGTTTGTTCCGTTGCCTGCGGAGTGCCGCAACCAGTGACCACCAGCAACAGCGCCATCAAAACCGCAAAGAACGCTTTAAACCCTGCGGTCCGATATGTACGAGAAAACATGGTAAGAGGACCCCCTTAACGATTTGTGTAATTGAGAATGTCAATCAATGACAATGATTATCCTACCTTCATGTCTGGCTACAGTCAAGCACAAATTGATAATGACTATCAACATCATTGACACATGCCCAGAGCTGCCTCTAATATTACTGTATAGCCGTGCCAACAAGCACGTCGCACAACATGCATAGATAAGGATGTAGCCCTCATGAATTCTTTACTTGGCAGCCATTTTCGTAAAATTCTTGGAGTGGCTATCGCCATTCTGCTATTGATTTACCTCAGCTATGCCAGCCTTGTCTTTGGCGTGATTGACACCAGCTGGCAAACCGCCCTCGATGCCTATACCAACTTCAACGGAACAAACGAGCATATTGTCATTAAGGAAGTTCGGGTGCCCCGTGTCCTGAATGCGCTTACGGTCGGTTTTTGTCTCGGCCTCGCCGGTACCCTGCTTCAATCGTTGACGAGAAACCCTGTGGCAGATGTAGAACTGTTTGGACTGAACGCAGGTGCTTCTCTCTTTGTCGTTTTTGCCGTTACGTTTGTCGGGATCAGCTCGCTCACGGAATTCACCTGGATTTCCTTTTTCGGAGCAGCGGTTGCCGGATTCATCGTCTACCTGCTCGGCTCGTTCGGCAGGGATGGACTTACCCCCGTCAAGCTGGTGCTCGCCGGTGCAGCGATTACGGCCTTGGCTGCGTCCATCCGCCACGCCATGATGGTGCTCAACGAAAAAGCCGCTGATGAGGTGCTGTTCTGGCTGGCCGGTTCTGTCGGCGGAAGAAAGCTGGAGTATTTGGCCACTGTCTTCCCTTATATGGTCATTGCCTGGATCGCCGCTTTCCTCCTCGCCCGCCCCATCCAAACCCTGCTCATGGGGGACGATGTAGCCAAAGGTCTCGGGCAGCGCACCTTGCTCGTCAAGCTCTCTACCGGTGCCGTGATTGTGCTGCTTTCCGGCTGCTCCGTAGCCGTAGCTGGTCCCATCGGTTTCGTCGGACTGGTTACGCCTCACCTAGCCCGCTATCTGGTCGGAATCGAGACGCATTGGGTGCTTCTGTACAGCGGACTGCTCGGCTCGATCCTTCTGCTTGTGGCCGATATCGGCGCCCGATTCATCGCCATGCCTGCGGAAGTGCCTATTGGCGTCATGACCGCCCTGATTGGTGTTCCGTTCTTCATCTATGTCGCACGAAAGGGGCTGGACAAGGAATGAAACCACACCTGCCTCTGCGCTTTAGCAAACGTGTTTCTTTTCAGCTACACAAAAAGACGCTGCTGTATTCGACCATTGCTCTGCTGATTGCCCTGGCTGTGACTGTCGTCAGTCTGGGGATGGGCGAAATGAAAATTGCGCCGCTGGACGTCGTCAAAGTCTTTCTCGGTACCGGTTCGGAAGGAGATGCACTGATTGTTCAGCAATTCCGCCTTCCGCGCATTCTGGTTGCCATTCTCGTGGGAGCAGCCCTGGCTGCGGCGGGCGCCATCATGCAAGGAATTATTCGCAATCCGCTCGCTTCGCCGGACGTTCTCGGGGTAGCCGGAGGCGCTTCCGTTGCGGCGGTTGGCTTTTTGCTCGTATTTGAAACAGCCAGCATCAAATGGCTGCCTCCGACCGCGTTTTTGGGGGCGCTTGCGGCCACGTTTCTGCTGTACGCCCTGGCGTGGAAAAAAGGCGTCACCCCGCTGCGTCTCGTCATGATCGGCGTCGGAATCAAAATCGCGGCAAGTGCGCTTGTCACCATTCTGATTCTGTTCAGCCCGTTTTTGCTGCAAAATAAAGCTTTACTCTGGCTGACGGGGAGCATCTACGGTGTCGACTGGAACGATGTATTCATGATTCTGCCATGGGTCGTCACCCTGATCGCAGTCGCTGCCGTTCTCGCCAGAAGAGTCAACATCCAGCAGCTCGGCGATGATGTCGCGACGAGCCTGGGAAGCGCGCTGCAATGGGATCGTTTTCTCCTGCTCATGATTTGCGCCGCTTTGACGGGGACGGCCGTGTCCGTCGGAGGCGACATCAGCTTCGTCGCCTTGCTCGCTCCGCATATTGCCAAACAGCTGGTCGGACCGTCTTTTGGCGGCGCCCTCCCGCTATCGGCGTTCCTTGGGGCTATCATCGTACTGGCTGCTGATTTGATCGCGCGCATGGCCTTTTCTCCGATTGAAGTGCCTGTCGGAGTCTTCACCTCGTTGATCGGCGCTCCGTTTTTCATCTATCTGCTGTACAAAAATCGAAATCGCTAGCGAAAGGAGTCCTGCCTCATGCAAGCTTTGGAGACCCGCAGTCTAACCTTGTCTTACGGGGAACGCAACATCATCGAAGCGCTCAACCTGAATATTCCGCGTGGAAAAATCACGGTTTTCATCGGCAGTAATGGCAGCGGCAAATCGACGCTGCTGCGCTCCCTGGCTCGCCTGCTGAAACCGAAAGAAGGTGCCATTTTGCTTGAGGGGGAATCCATCGCCAAGCGGTCTACGAAGGAAGTAGCAAGACGTCTGGCTATTCTCCCGCAAGGCCCGACTGCACCGGAAGGCTTGACGGTTCATCAGTTGGTCAAACAGGGACGCTACCCTTATCAAAACTGGCTGCAGCAATGGTCAGAGGAAGACGAACAAATGGTCATGAAAGCACTGGCCGCCACCCAGCTCACGGATATGGCCAACCATTCTGTCGACAGTCTCTCCGGAGGCCAGCGCCAACGTGCCTGGATCGCCATGACGCTGGCGCAAGGAACCGAAACGATTCTGCTCGATGAACCGACTACGTATCTGGATATGTCGCATCAGATCGAGATTCTGGACCTGTTGTATGAACTGAATGAAACGGAACAACGAACCATCGTCATGGTCCTCCACGACTTGAATCTGGCTTGCCGGTACGCGCATCATATCGTCGCTGTACACAACCAGACAGTCGTGGCAGAAGGAGCGCCGGAAGAGGTCCTGACGACCGACCTTGTCCGCACCGTATTTGATATGGACTGCCAGATCACACTGGACCCGCTGTACGGCACGCCAATGTGCATCCCTTACAGCAAATGCCGGATCGGAACGGGCCGCATGAAGTCAAAAGTCAAAGAAGTCGTGATGTCGTAACCGGCAGCCACGCTGCAAGGACGGAGCCTCTCGCATAGGCTCCGTCCTTTTTAGGCAACAGGCACAAGATCCGCAGATGCCTATTGCCCGCATCTCCCATAGTATGTAGTAACAACATCCAGTGCCAGGCAAAAGGAGGGAGCCGTCTTGCCAAAACTGCTACGGGAACAATACGTTCGCCTGCCCAAAGTATACGATTGGGTACTTGTGACCAGCTACTCCCGCTTGCGGCTCCCTGTCCCTGAGCCTTTTCGCCCTTCTCTGCACGCCGCGTTGCGTAACGGCCAGCCACTTTCCGTCCAATGTCTGCCTCCCGACCACCCTTGCTCCTGCCAGCCTGTCTCCTGCCGCCTGCTTCCTCAACTGCGACAGGCTACCTACCTGGCAGACAGCCAGCCCATGCCCCTCTCGATTGCCCGTTTCGTCATCGAAGCAACGCTCAGCGTCCTCTTTTTCGCTACGGGTGATTTGCTGTTCGAGCTTCCCGTACCGCTCGCTCTGGATGAACACGTCGCGCTGAGTCTGCCGCCGCCTTTGGACCACACCAACATTACCTACCGGATCGCCGCTGCCGAATGCCGTCCGAACCCCGCGCTGTTGCCGCATACGGGAGCCGTGGAGCTTGATGTCTTCGCCTGCCTGGAGATTCTCGTCGAGGCCCCTGTCGTCCTGGAAGTAATGGGCCGGATGTGTACACCGCGCCCGGATTCCATCCCTGTCCCCGCTCGCAAGCTCCCGCTGGACTGCTCCCCTTTTCGCTTGCCGCCCCATTGTCGCAGACTGCACTAGCCAAAAAACCATGCAAACGAACAAAGCGGCACCTGCGCCTCTTTACATCTGCGCAGGTGCCGCTCTTCCAGCGGGCTGATGGCCTTATTTTTTCAGGTTGTAGAATGCAGCGCGTCCGCCAAAACGGGAGGTGTCCGCCAGTTCGTCCTCGATGCGCAGCAATTGGTTGTACTTCGCTACGCGGTCGGTACGGGAAGGCGCCCCTGTCTTGATTTGTCCCGCATTGGTAGCGACCGCGATATCGGAGATGGTGGAGTCCTCGGTTTCGCCGGAGCGGTGGGAAATTACCGCTGTGTAGCCGGCGCGCTTCGCCATTTCGATCGCTTCAAACGTCTCTGTCAGGGTACCGATCTGGTTTACCTTGACCAGGATGGAGTTGCCTGTGGAAGACTCGATACCGCGCGCCAGGCGCTCGGTGTTGGTCACGAACAGGTCGTCGCCCACGAGCTGTACTTTGCTGCCCAGCTTGTCAGTCAGCGCTTTCCAGCCATCCCAGTCGTCTTCGGACAAGCCGTCTTCGATGGAGATGATCGGGTATTTGCTTACCAGGTCTTCGTAGAACGCGATCATTTCTTCGGTTGTTTTGACCACGCCTTCGCCTTCGAAGTGGTATTTGCCGTCCTTGAACATTTCGGTCGCCGCTACGTCCAGTGCGAGGAACACGTCTTTGCCCGGCTCGTAGCCAGCAGCCTTGATCGCATCCAGGATGGTCGTGATCGCTTCTTCGTTGGATTTCAGGTTTGGCGCAAAGCCGCCCTCATCGCCAACAGCTGTGCTCAGTCCTTTGTCATGCAGCACTTTTTTCAGGGAGTGGAAAATTTCCGCGCCCATGCGCAGCGCTTCCTTGAAGGACTCTGCGCCTACTGGCATCACCATGAACTCCTGAATGTCTACGGTGTTGTCAGCGTGCTTGCCGCCGTTTAAGATGTTCATCATCGGAACTGGCAGCGTTCTGGCGTTGAAGCCGCCCAGGTAGTTGTAGAGAGGCACTCCGAGAGAGTCAGCCGCCGCGCGTGCGACCGCCATGGAGACGCCGAGGATCGCGTTTGCGCCCAGCTTGCTTTTGTTTGGCGTACCGTCGAGCTGAATCATCGCCATGTCGATGCCGACTTGATCCAGAGCGTCCATGCCGATCAACTCAGGCGCAATGATTTCGTTGACGTTTTCGACGGCTTTCAGAACGCCTTTGCCCAGGTAGCGGGATTTGTCCCCGTCGCGAAGCTCTACCGCTTCATAAGCGCCTGTGGACGCCCCGGATGGAACCGCTGCCCGACCCATCGAACCGTCTTCGAGATAGACTTCCACTTCCACGGTCGGATTACCGCGGGAGTCCATAATTTCGCGTGCATAAATGTCAGTAATCATTGCCATTTCACGATCCATCTCCTTTTCGTATGCGAGTTGCCCCGCCCCTATTCGTCTGGCGTCTAGTCACTTAACAGTGTGTCCTAGAGCGAGCTATTTTGCAAGTAACGATTTTCCTGTCATCTCTATCGGCTGTTCTACTCCCAACAGTTCGAGCAAGGTCGGGGCCAAATCGGCCAAAATGCCGTCCTCCCTGAGCTTCTCGCCTGCTTTGGTCACGATCACAGGTACGGGATAAGTGCTGTGCGAGGTGATCGGACGCCCCTCCTCATCCAGCATCAGATCGGCATTGCCGTGGTCGGCTGTAATGATCGCTACGCCGCCTTTGGCGAGAACCGCATCGACCACGCGCCCCAGGCACGCATCAACGGTTTCCACCGCTTTGATCGTCGGCTCCATTTTGCCGGAGTGACCGACCATGTCGCAGTTGGCAAAGTTGAGAATGATCGCATCGAAGTTCTCCGCTTCAATCTCCTTGACAACCGCATCGGTAACCGCAGGAGCGCTCATCTCCGGCTGCAGGTCATAGGTTGCCACTTTTGGCGAAGGAATCAGGATGCGCGTCTCCCCGGGAAACTCCTGCTCGCGCCCGCCGCTAAAGAAAAAGGTCACGTGCGGATATTTCTCCGTCTCGGCGATGCGCAGTTGCTTCAATCCGTGCTGCGAAAGCACTTCTCCCAAGGTATTGTCCAGATTGGACGGCTTGTAGGCCACATACCCGTTCACCGTCTCGGAAAAGTGGGTCAGGCAGACGAAGTGCAGATCGCGCGGACGTCCCTCGCCGCGATCAAAACCGCGGAAGTCCTCATTTGTAAAGGCTTGCGAGATTTGGATCGCACGGTCTGGACGGAAGTTGTAAAAGATAATGGCATCGCCGTTTTCGATCTTCGCCACCGGCTTGCCGTCCTCGCCCACAATCACAGTCGGCATGACAAACTCGTCCATGATCGACTTTTCATAGGATTCTTTGACCGCCTGGATCGGATCACGGTAGGCGGGCGCATCCGCATACACCATGGCGCGGTACGCCTTTTCGATGCGCTCCCAGCGCTTGTCCCGGTCCATCGCATAGTAGCGGCCCTGCACGGTTGCGATTTTGCCTACGCCGATTTCCGCCATTTTTGCTTGCAGCTGTTCAATGTAGCCAACCGCGCTGTCCGGCGATACGTCGCGGCCATCGAGAAAGCCGTGAATGTAGACGCGGTCAAAGTTTTGCCGCTTGGCCAGCTCCAAAATCGCATACAGATGCTCGATATGGCTGTGTACGCCTCCATCGGACAAAAGGCCGAACAGGTGGAGCTGCTTGTTGTTTTGCTTCGCATGCTCGAAGGCAGCTACCAGCGTTTCGTTTTCAAAAAAGGCGCCTTCGCGAATCGACTTGGTGATCCGGGTCAAATCCTGATAGACGACACGGCCTGCCCCGATGTTCAGATGTCCTACCTCGGAATTCCCCATTTGCCCTTCCGGCAATCCGACAGCCAGTCCGCTCGCTTCCAGCGTAGCGTGGGGGTACTCATTCCAGTAACGGTCGAAGTTCGGTTTGTTCGCTTGCGCTACCGCGTTGCCATACGTTTCGTTACGCAAGGCAAAGCCATCCAGAATCACCAGCGCTACCGGTTTTGGTCGTTGTGCCATCTGTTTCTCCTCCTCCTATCGCTTGGCCGCACCTGCCACGAGCTGCAAGTAGCTGTCCGCAGCCAGGCTCGCTCCGCCGACCAGCGCACCGTCGATATCCGGCTGCGCCATGTAGCTGGCGATGTTTTCCGGCTTGACGCTGCCGCCGTACTGAATGCGCACGGCTTCCGCTGTCGCCTGGCCGAAGCGCTCTGCGACCACGCTGCGGATCAACGCAATCGTCTCGTTGGCATCCTCGGCAGTCGAGGACTTGCCTGTGCCAATCGCCCAGATCGGTTCGTAGGCGATGATGCTTGTCGCCACCTGCTCGGCTGTCAGGCCCGCAAACGCCCCTTCTGTCTGCGTGCGCACCACTTGAGCGGTCTCGCCTGCTTCCCGCTGCTCCAGGCTTTCGCCGACACACACGATCGGCACCAGACCTGCGGCAAGCGCAGCGACGACTTTTTGATTCACGGTCTCATCTGTTTCGTTGAAGTATTGGCGACGCTCGGAATGGCCGAGAATCACGTACTCCACGCCGATTTCCTTCAGCATCGCCGCACTGATTTCCCCGGTGTATGCCCCCTGCTCGGCAAAATGCATGTTTTGCGCGCCAACGGCAATATCCGTGCCGGCAAACGCCTCTTTCAAGGCAGCCAAAGCTGTAAATGGCGCGCAAATGACTTTTTGAACGCCGGAAGTGCTGTTGCCGGCCTTGGCTTCTTCCGCAAACGCCTTCGCCTCGGCAATCGTCTTGAACATCTTCCAGTTCCCCGCGATAATTGGTGTCCGCATGCAAACTCCCCCGCTTTGCTCTTATTCGTGATCGGCCAACACGGCTACGCCCGGCAGCTCCTTGCCTTCCATAAACTCCAGCGACGCCCCGCCACCTGTAGAAATGTGGGTCATCTGCTCGGCTACGCCCGCTTTTTCCACGGCAGCCACGGAGTCTCCGCCGCCGATGATGGTCGTACCCGCGCACGCTGCCATCGCTTTGGCGACACCGATTGTCCCTTCTGCAAACGCATCCATTTCAAACACGCCCATCGGCCCGTTCCAGACAACCGTCTTGGACGCGACAATGACGCTCCGGTATTGTTCCACGGTTTTCGGCCCGATATCGAGCGCCATCCAGCCGTCCGGAATGGCATCAATGGAAACGACTTTTTTCTCCGCGTCAGCCGCAAAACGGTCTGCCACGACGACGTCGACTGGCATCAAAAGCTCGACGCCGCGCTCTTTGGCCTGCTCCATCAAGGTGCGGGCCAGATCGAGCTTGTCATCCTCGCACAGCGAAGCGCCGACGCCGTAGCCCTGCGCCTTGAGGAAGGTATTGGCCATGCCGCCGCCGATAATCAGGTGATCGACCTTGGTCAACAGATTCTCAATCACAGCAATTTTATCTTTTACTTTTGCGCCGCCGACGATGGCTGTAAACGGACGCTCCGGATTGGACAAGGCTCCGCCCAGGAAGCGAATTTCCTTTTCCATCAACAGCCCGGCTACAGCCGGAATGTAGCGGGCGATTCCCGCTGTGGAAGCGTGTGCCCGGTGAGCGGCCCCAAAAGCGTCATTGACAAACAGATCGGCCAGCGCCGCAAAGCTTTTTGCCAGTTCCGGATCGTTCTTTTCTTCTCCCGCATGGAAGCGCACGTTTTCGAGCAGGATCACGTCTCCGTTTTCCATGCGCGCAACGGCCGCTTCTACGTCTGCTCCTATGGAATCATCCAGCTTGCGCACTTCCTTGTCCAAGAGCGTAGAGAGGTGGGAAGCGACAGGAGTAAGACGCATCTCTTCCACTACTTGCCCCTTCGGACGGCCAAAATGGCTTGCCAGAATGACTTTGGCTCCTTTTTCCATCAGGAAACGGATAGTTGGCACGGCAGCGCGAATGCGCGTATCATCGGTGATGGTCCCGTCCTGCATCGGCACGTTAAAGTCGACACGGCAAAATACGCGCTTGCCTGCCAGCTCAACATCGCGGATAGATTTCTTGTTCATGAACGATCCTCCCAAATCATTGGCTTTTTATTCGGAAAAAACATATGGGAAAAGGGAGATTGCTCTCCCTTTTTCACAACAGTTCTATTTTACGTGTTACAAGCCGCGCTGTGCAACAAAATGACACAAGTCTACGACACGATTGGAATAACCCCACTCGTTATCGTACCAGGAAACGACTTTCACCATGTTTCCTTCCAGAACCATCGTGGACAGCGCATCGATTGTGGAGGACGCCGGATTGCCGTTGTAGTCGGAGGAGACGAGCGGAGCTTCGGAATAGCCCAGGATGTTCTTCATTGGACCCTCGGCCGCTTCCTTCAGCGCGTTGTTGATCTCTTCGACTGTCACATCGGTTTTCAGCTCGGCTACCAGGTCGACTACCGACACGTTTGGCGTTGGGACGCGCATCGCGAAGCCGTTCAGCTTGCCTTTCAGCTCAGGCAGCACGAGCGCCACCGCTTTGGCTGCGCCAGTGGAGGTCGGAATGATGTTCTCCGCAGCAGCGCGGGCACGGCGCAAGTCTTTGTGCGGCAGATCGAGAATTTGCTGGTCGTTGGTGTAGGAGTGTACGGTAGTCATCAGACCGCGTACGATTCCGAACTTGTCGTTCAGCACTTTGGCAAACGGCGCCAGGCAGTTGGTAGTGCAGGACGCGTTCGAGATGACCGTGTGCTTCGCCGGATCGTATTTGTCCTCGTTGACACCCATGACGATGGTAATGTCTTCGTTGGTAGCAGGAGCGGAAATGATGACTTTTTTCGCTCCGCCCTCCAGGTGCTTCGCCGCATCTTCGCGCTTGGTGAATCGGCCTGTAGACTCCACGACGATCTCGACACCGTAGTCGGCCCATTTCAGTTGGGCAGGATCGCGCTCAGCGAGAACCTTGATTTCTTTTCCGCCCACGATCAGCGTGTTTTCGCCCGCTTCTACAGGCAGGTCCAGCACACCGTGTACGGAGTCGTATTTGAGCAGATGAGCGAGCGTTTGCGCGTCAGTCAAATCATTTACGGCTACGATCTCTACATGCGGATTGTTGAGTGCTGCGCGGAACACGTTGCGACCAATTCGTCCAAAACCGTTAATCCCTACTTTTACCATAACAAAAACCTCCTGCTCGTTTAGCTAGCTTTATTCTTTGTGGCTATAAACCCACCTTCCGGCGAAAAGCCTCGGGTGGAGAGAATCGTAACAATCGGCAACACCACGCTGAAAAACACGAAAGGCAATGTCTGTACAGTCGGAACGCCGAGCGTCAAAGCCATCACCATCGACAGGCCGTTCCACGGGATCAGCACAGGCATGACAACCGTGGAGTCCAGCATCGTTTTGCCCAGCAGCTCGCGTCCGCCCGTCCATTGCGAGAACCGTTCGAGAAGCGTCGAGCCTAGCACCAGAATGGGAATCGTCTGGTTGCAGCTGATGATGACGACCAACAGGGACAAGGCTACCGCTTTGGCGACCAGTACCGTCGGATTTTTCGTACGGCCCATCCACTTGTCGACAATCGGCGCAAGGATGTGGGCCTGGTTCAAAATGCCGTTCAAAAAGCCTGCCAGGACAATCAGCAGCAGAACGTTCAATATGGCCACCATCCCGCCGCCGTGAACAAGCTGATCCAGCGCAGTGCCCGAGTGCAGCTCGTATCCGTACAGCATGGCGGAAAAAAACGTCTTGGCGTCAAGCTGTCCGTGAATGCCGACCATCACGGCACTGACCACGATTCCGTACAAAAGCGCGGTCACGGCCTTTACTCGCAGGGCGAAAGACCCGATCAGGACAATCAGCGGCAGCATGAGCAGCCAATGAATCGAAAAGTGACTGGTCAACAGCCCTTGATACATCTGAATCATCTCGCCGGAACCTGTCTGTGTGCGAAACAGATCCATGAGGAGAAACAGCACGGCGCATATGCCTGTCGCGAGCATGGCAGGACGCCTTGTTTGCCTGTCCTGTTCTTCCGTCATTCCGACATTGGCCAGGACGAGTAGCCGGCTGCTGGAAATCGGCGAAAACCGCTCTCCCACCATCGCTCCGGAGATCAACGCTCCACCGACAATCGCTGGCGAAATGCCTGCCGCATGGGCAATCCCCATCAGCGACAGGCCGATGGTACTCAAGGTGCCGACAGAGGTCCCCAGCAGATAACTGACCGCTCCTGTCAGCAAAAAGGAGAGAACAAACAAATAATCGACATTGACGATGGACAATCCGTAGTAAATGATCGCGGGTATGGTTCCGCCCATCATCAGAAGCGGGATCAGCACGCCCACCAAAAAGAGGATCATGAGAACCGGCTTCGTCTTCTTGACGCCTTCCCAGCCAAACCTGAACTGCTGCTTCAAGGAATAGCCCAGTTTGGTCACACTAACCAGTGTGACCAGGATCGCAAAAACAATCCCCTGCGCAATCGGAAAACCGAGTGACAAACTGAGTACAATTCCTGCCATCATCGCCAGAATGGGCATCCCCTGCGCCATAGACATACGATCAGCTTCCTTCCGTTACAATCGTGCGGACAACAAGGCTCTTGCAGCCCCTTCATCCGTAATGAGTACATTCTGACACGATTGTTTGGCAAAGGAAAGAATCGCTTTTGCCTTGCTTTCGCCCCCGGCTATGGAGAGCACGGTTTCCGCCTTGTGCACTTCCTCCAGTTGCAGCCCGATCGTCGGCATCCGGTGGACGATTTCGCCCGCTTCATTAAAGTAGTAGCCGAAGGACTCCGATACGGCTCCCGCTTTTGCCAGCTCCGCAAGCTCTTCCTCCGAGTAATTGCGGCGGCGAGCCATTGTGAGGGCGTCGCCGATGCCGTGCAGCACGATACGCGTATCGCGCAAAAGCGAGAGCACATCTTGCACCTGCGGCTCTTTGAGCAGCGTCTGCAAGGCATCCGGATGCAAGCGATCCGGCACGTGAAGCAGCCGGTAGGTGGCGCCGGTTTTTGCAGCCATGGCAGCGGCAAGCGAGTTGGCTTGCAGCTCCACTCGCTCGCCCAGGCCGCCGCGTGCGGGCACAAACTGCACATTTCTGAACGAAGCGGAAGGCGTCAGATGATGGGCAACGCTGGCGATGGAGGTGCCGCCTGTCACGGCGACGATGTCTCCCTCCCGCACGACCTGCTTCAGGACTCTCGCTCCGACGCGGCCCAGCTCCGCCTTGACCCACGGCGACTGGTCTGCGTCGCCCTGCACCACGATTACTTCCGGGATGCCGAGCTTCTTTTGCAGACCTTCTGCCAAGTCGGTAAGGCCAAACAGCTCGCCCACAAGCGGCTCCATGTCGTCCAGCACCTGCTGCCCCTCCTCGCTCAGATGCATCCCGGCAGCGGTAACCGTCAGCATCCCGGTCTCCTTCAACAGTTCGACCTCCGCCCGCAAAATACGTTCCGTCGTATTCATCGCTTGGGCCAGCCCTCTGCGCCCGATCGGCTGCAAGTGGTAGATCGACCGGAGCAACATGTACCTCTCGCGCAAGACCGGAATCAGGTCAGGCAGCAGCTTTTGCTGCAGTTCCAGTAATCGTCGCATGTACTTACATCCTTGGCTGTAAAATTGATCGGGACAAATTTCGTCCCGGTATATACATTTTTTGTCCCGATTGGTGCAAAAAAAAGATCGCTTGCTTACACCTTGAATGTAGCATATCGAGGAAAAACATGCAAGCTCCCCCTCGCCCATTCTTGGCAGGGAGAGCTTTTTCAACGCAACTGGCGCTTGCTGAACTCGGCGCGAAGCTCCTCGATGGTCACCACATGGGTAATCGAGCGAAACACAATTTCTCCTTGGATGGCGACAACCGGAATCACCAGCATCATTTCGGCGTGAAGCTGTTCATCGCTCTCAATGTCGATCACCTGCAACTGCAAGGGAAACTCCTCTGCCAAACAGCGGATCGCAAGCTCCACCTCGTCGCACAAATGGCATTTTTTCCGTCCGTACAGGACGACCTCAAGCTGCTTGTTATTCATGGTCGCTTAAAACCTCTTTCGCTTTGCCGAGGACGGGATCAGCATCTCTTCGCGGTACTTGGCGACCGTACGGCGAGAGATTTCGATTCCTTCTGCCAGCAGCAGTTCCCCCAGCTTCTGGTCGGACAGCGGTGCCTTGCGATCCTCCTGCTCAATCAACGCCTTGATTCTGCGCTTTACGCTCTCGGAGGACGTCACAGAGCCGCTGGAGGTCGTGAGCGCGGAGGTAAAGAAGTATTTCAGCTCAAAAATACCGCGTGGCGTCTGCACGTATTTGTTGCTGGTCGCCCGGCTGATCGTCGACTCGTGCAAGCCAACCCGTTCCGCGATTTCCTTTTGCGTCATCGGCTTCAAATAGTGGATGCCCCGGTCAAAAAAGTCGCGCTGCATGTCCACGATCGCCTGGGTGACGCGCATGAGCGTCAGTCGTCGCTGTTCCAGGCTTTTCGCCAGCCACATCGCTGCGTTGAGCTTGTCGTGGATAAACTGCTTCGCCTCTTCCTGACTTTTTGGCTGGCTGAGCATTTTCTCATAAAAGCTGTTGATTTTCAGGCGCGGCGCTGCCACATCGTTGACGAGAACCACGTACTCGCTGCCCACTTTCTCCACCGTCACGTCCGGGATGACGTATCTCGTCTCCGCCTGGGAGAACTGGGCGCCTGGCCTCGGGTTCAGCGTGCGGACCAAATCCGCCATCGTCTGCACGTCCTGCGGCGTACAGCCCACTTTGTCGGCAATGCGCTGGTACCGATTGTCAGCGAGGTCTTGCAGATGATGGCGCACGACCTGGACGATTTTTTCGTCATCGAGCGCCAGATGCTCCAACTGCAACAGCAAACATTCCTCCAGGCTGCGCGCCGCTACGCCGACCGGATCAAAATGCTGCAAGACCGACAGCACGTCCTCGATCTCCTGCACCCCGACTCCGAGATTTTTGCTCGCTTCCTCCAGCGTGATTTCCAGGTAGCCCTTTTCGTCCAGGTTTCCGATCAAAAACAGGGCAATTTGCCTTTGGCTGGACGAGAAGCCTTTCACGTAGCCCAGCTGCCGCTCCAGATGCTCATACAGGGTTTCGCTTCCTTGCTGCACGTAATCGAGCGGATTGTAAGTGCTTTCATTTTTGAGCGAAGAATAATCACCTGTCGCACGATTTCCGACAATTTCCTTCCAATCGATTTCCGGCGTCGGCTTTTCGGCTTTTGCCGTAGCCACTTCCCCTGCTACTTCCAGGTCGAATACAGGATTTTCATTGGCCTGATCCTGCAAATAGGAAATCAGATCAACGGCTGAGTATTGCAAGATCGTAATGGCCTGCCGCAATTCCGGCGTCATCACGAGTTTCAGCGTCTGTTCTTGGTACAGACCCAATCCCATGTTCATGAAGCTCGCCCCCTTCCCGCTGCTATTCGCTTCTCGCGAATGTCTCTTTAATTTTCATTATATTCGTTCTCCCTTGCAATTTTCCTGCCAATTTATGCAGAGCGTGTACAAAAAAATATATAGGCTGTTCTCTGTTCACACTCATGAAAAAAAATCTGCCAAAACCTCGCTTTTTCGTTTGCATTTTTCCCTCTGGATGTCTTATAATGAATACGTGTCAGCTATTATACTACACGCCTGTAGCTCAGTGGATAGAGCAATGGTCTCCGGAACCATGTGCGGGGGTTCGATTCCCTTCAGGCGTACCATAGGAAAAAAGACTGGATGCCTTCCAGTCTTTTTTCTGTTTACCGCTCAGTTTTCGGCCCCAAAAAGCTTGTACGAGCCGCGCCTGCACGAGCCGCCTCGCCGCAGGCTTGATTTTTCCCGCTTACGGATTCGGCTTTTGGTTCGTCCCGTCGTTTTCCGGCAGCGGATCGATCTGGTCCGGCTTTCGGGAATACGCTTTATTGGTAACCAAAATCGTGCCTCCGATAATCAAAATAAATGTAAGGACAAGAACAGCGATAAAACCCGTGCTCATGCATACACCCCCGCCAGTTTTTCCTCCCTCCATTATAGCCCATTTGTTCGGCCGTTTTGAACCTTTACCCGTTTGCCCATTCGCCATTCCCAGCGTATTCCACTTTATTCTGATTTTGACGATAGGAAAATACCGGCAACAACACGAATACTTATGTCTATCTCGACGCGAATCTCCAAATAATTGAACCGCAAGGCAGGATATCTATGACAGATCAGCTGAAGCCCACGTTCACGTGGAAAAAAAAGCAAACGCCGCGCCGCCTGACGAGTCTCCTCTGTCCCGATCAGATTTTGAAAGCCTTTTTTCACGATACGACCGATGCCATCTCCATCAGCAACATGGACAATCACATCGTTTTGGTGAACCAGGCGTTTGAGCAGTTTTACGGTTGGTCGCTGGAGGAGTTGGATGCATCTCCGTACTGTTTTATCCCGGATGAGCTCATCGGCGAAACAAGACAGCTGTTTGACGCTGTACGAAGCATGGGGGTTCATTTGACCAACTACGAGACGGTGCGAAAGCGCAAGGACGGAACGCACGTAGAAGTCACCTTGTCCGCAGCCCCGATCAGAGACGAAAGCGGAACGATTATTGCCGCCTCTTGCGTCACGCGCGATATTTCCGACCGTAAGCGGATGGAAAAAGCACTGCGCCAAACCGAAACCAAGTATCGGCTGCTGATTGACCATACCCAGGATATCGTGACGATTTTCAACGAGACGTTGCAGCGCATATACGTCTCCCCCTCCGTCGAGCAGCAGCTGGGCTACTCGCCTGCCGAACTCGTCTCGCCGGGCAGTCTGGAAATCACTCATCCTGAAGATATTCCGCTTTTTTTGGCCAAACAGCAAGAAGTTTTCCACACCAAGCAACCCGTTTTTCTCGAAATTCGTTCCCGGCATAAAAATGGCGGGTGGATCTCGTTTGAAACCCGCGGGATTCCCATGCTCCTGGAAGACGGGACAGTGAAAAACATCATGTTTGTGTCGCGCAACGTCACGGAACGAAAAGTATCCGAGGCTGCCCTGTCCCGCATCAAAAAGGAAAGCAAAATCATTGCCGAGCATACCGACGATTTGATTGTGATTACCGACCAGCACGGAGACATTCTGTACCTCTCGCCTTCGTACGAGCGGGTTACGGGGATGCGGCACTCCGGACAGATGTGCTTCCAATACGTTCACCCGGAGGACGTCGAGCGTGTCCGTGAGCAGTTTTACGATCTGCTTCAGACGCTGGAGCCCCGCACTTGCGAGTTTCGCTACCGGGGCGCGCAGGGCGACTGGATTGTACTGGAGGCAAAGGGAGCGCCGATCTTGACCGATTGCGGTGAGTGCGACGGCTTTATCATCGTGTCCCGCGACATTACCGAGCGGCGAAAAAACGAGCTGCTGCTACGCCAGGCGGAGAAGCTCTCGGTGATTGGCGAGCTGGCCGCGGGCATCGCTCACGAGATTCGCAATCCGCTGACTTCGCTGAAGGGGTTCATCCAGCTTTTGAAGCCCGCCTTGCGCGAGCATCATCTGTACGTGGAGATCATGCTCGCCGAGCTGGACCGCATCAACTTCATCGTCAGCGAACTGCTCGTCCTGGCCAAACCGCACAACGTCCAGATCAAATCCCTGTCGCTCGTCGCCTTGCTGGAAAACGTTCTGACCTTGCTCGCATCGGAAGCCAACCTGAAAAACATCCGGATCCACACATCCTTTGCCACTGATCCGATCATTGCCGGCGAAGAAAACCAACTGAAGCAGCTGTTCATCAACATCGTGAAAAATGCAATCGAAGCCATGAGCGGTCACGGGGAAATCTTGCTTGCCACCAGCGCGAAAAACGATCGCGAGGTACTGATTACGATTACGGACAACGGTTGCGGCATACCGGAGGAACTGATTCCGAAGCTGGGCGACCCCTTTTTCACCACCAAGGAGCATGGCACGGGCCTGGGACTGATGATTAGCCGCAAAATCATCAAGGACCACGAAGGCCACCTGGAAATCAGCAGCAAACCAATGGAAGGGACGACTGTCTCCATTACCCTCCCGATTGCTCGCGCCTCAAAAGAACGGTCCTGACAGGCGTCCAGCGTGCCAAGACCACGACCACCCGAAGAAACTGTCGCGCCCGCCAAGACAAAGCCCACCCAGGAGCGTCTAACTCGCTTGGGTGGGCTTATGTGTGCTGATCGCCGATCCTGTATGCGCAGGCTGCGATTTCGGTCGGCGAACGAATGCCGCTTTGGCCGGGCCTGGCGCCGGACGGAACAGGTTCCAAACGATCCGCTCCTGCCGACGGATTACTTCACTTCGCCGATGAAAACTTTTTGTCCGTTTTCGTATTTGTACACGTAGACGGACGCGAATTCGTTGTCGCCTTTGTCATTGAAGGTCACGTTGACGAATTTGCCTTTGTAGTCTTTCGTTTTGTGTACAGCTTCCAGCACTTGCTCACGGGTTGGCTTTTTGCCGCCGTTCGCCTTGATCGCTTCCTCCAGACCGTTGAGCATGACGCCCATGGAGTCGTAGCCAAAGGACGTGAAGATCCCCACTTTGTTGCCAGTCGATTTTTCGAAGTCTTCAATCCATTTCTTGCCTTCTTCTGTAGCGCCTACGTCACCGACAGTCGAGGTGAAGACGACGTTGTTCGCATTTTCAGCTCCGGCGATTTTCACCAGGTCAGCAGAGTCGTAGCCATCCCCGCCCATGAAGATGCCCTTGAAGCCTTTTTCGCGCGCTTGCTTCACGATGATGCCGGCATCGGAGTAGTAGCCGCCGAAGTAGATCATCTCCGGATTTTTCGACACGATCTGGTTGATGACCGCACTGTAATCTTTTTCGCCTGCGGTTACGCCTTCAAAGCCGACGACTTGCACGCCATCTGCTTCAAACTGCTTTCTCACTTCTTCCGCGAGACCTTGGCCGTAAGCCGCCTTGTCGTGCATGATGAACGCCGATTTGACCCCCAGCTGGTTTTTCGCAAAAATCGCTGCCTTGGAGCCTTGCTGGTCGTCACGCGCACAGATGCGGTGGACGATCTTTTTGCCTTGCTCCGTCAGGTCAGAGCCTGTGGCGGATGGAGATACCATCACGAGTTTTTCTTGATCGTATTGGGCAGCGGCAGTAATCGAGGCGCCAGTTGTTGCGTGGCCGACGACACCTACCACATCAGGGTTGGAAATCAGCATTTGGGCGACGGCTACCCCTTGCTTCGGATCAGCCTGGTCATCTTGGGCGGAAAGCTGTACATCAAAGCCGAGCGCTTTGAACGCCTCTTGTTTTTCCTTCAGGGCGTATTCGGCACCCGCTTTGGCCGTGCTTCCATAGTCGGAGTATTGGCCAGACATGGGACCTACCACGGCAATGACCAATTTCTCCGCCGCTCCGCTACCGGTGCTTCCTCCACCGTTGTTCGGTTGTGGCGCGCTAGATTGACCGCCACCGCAGCCGGCAAGCAATGTTCCCAAAGCTACCGTCGCTGCCAAAATGGACAGTGATTTCTGTTTTTTCATAGCAAAACATCCCCCTCTTTATTTACGTACAAACTATGAGTCACTCTTATATTGTAGGATATTTTAGAAAATTTGCAATAGAAACGATTATATTTCTCTCTCCCTATACCTTTCATCCATATGTTTGTTCAGTATATTTTCGAATAAACCAATAAAAACAGCCATCTCCCGCAAGAGTGGCTGTTTCATGGAAAATACTTGCTATTCTTTGTACTTATGGGAATACGCTTTGCACATAACGTATATGGCCACTCCCACAAAACCAACCAGCATCGCTACACTGGCAAACGTGGCTCCTTGCATGATGGGAAGTCTCCTCTCGCTTGCGCCTGCTTTTTCTCCATTATACGAGAAGCGCGAAGGCAATCACAACGGAGGAATCATCCAAGCGTTTTACGATTGGACCGCGGTTGTCAGCTTGTATGTGCGGGTTTTCGCCTCGTAGGTTACGTTGGCTCCCAGTTCCTTGGCGATATATACCAATGGCACCAGGACAGCTCCCGTGGTTGCGCGCGGCGGGTTCGGCACGCGGATTTCCTTGCCGTTTTTGTAAGCGAACGTGCTGTTTTGATACATGCGCAGACCGTACTTGTTATCTTTGGAAACCAGCAGCGATTTGGTCATGGTATCCCAGGCTGCTGCCCCGCCGAGTGCCAGTGCCAATGTACTTGCGTTGACATAGGCGACTCCGTTTTCGGTCACGATGTCCTGCGGAAACGCAAGCTCTTTGCCGTTCAGCTCCACTTTGATTTTCAGTTGTTGCTGTGCGGATGCCGGCTGGGCAAAAGCAGCGGTCGTTGCTATACTTCCGGTTACCAAAGCAGCTGTAAGCATCCATGCGGAAAACTTGCGAAGCATACAAAATCCCCCTCGACGATTATGAGATCACTTTCCATCTTTTATCAATTTCTACACTCGTTTGCTTTCTCCTCTTTTCATTCCAGCCTTTTCCTGTGCAAAAGACAGGCTCATAATGCCAAAACTATGGAAATCAGGCGTTCTATCCCGCGAACAAATGTTTTTGTGCACAACCTGTTGATAACATTGTGGATAACTTTAGCGGAACGGGGGAGCTCTCATGGCAAGCGATCGCTTTTTTCTGATTTACCAGGAAGCCAGCGATGAAGAATGTCTGCTGACCATCCAGCCATACAACAATCAGCAGGAGCTGGCAGAAGCCATCCATCACTTGTCGGCCAAGGAGGTGGAGGAATATACGATCATCAAGGGGAAAAAGATGAAGGCGACACTCAAGCTGTCCGTAGACCTGACGGAGGCGGAAGAAGCGGAAGAAGAATGAATGCTTTCCTTTTGCCATAGGTTTAGGGAGAGACGAAATGGCAAACATGGTAGGGAGGGCGTGCACTTATGTGTTTGACCTTCATTGACCTTTTGTGTATGATAAACTTACCAAAGAGAGGAGGAAGACGAGATGCACATGAATTTGATTCCAACTGTCATTGAACAGACCAACCGCGGTGAACGTGCTTACGATATTTATTCGCGTCTGCTCAAGGACCGCATCATCTTTCTGGGAACCCCGATCAACGACACGGTCGCCAACATTGTGGTAGCACAGCTGTTGTTCCTTCAGGCGGAGGACCCGGAGAAAGACATTCATCTGTACATAAACAGTCCTGGCGGCTCCATCACGGCCGGAATGGCGATTTACGATACGATGCACTTCATCAAGCCTGACGTTTCCACCATTTGTATCGGAATGGCCGCATCGATGGGGGCTTTCCTGCTGGCTGCCGGAACCAAAGGCAAGCGCTATGCGCTGCCAAACAGCGAAGTGATGATCCACCAGCCATTGGGCGGTGCGCAAGGTCAGGCAAGCGATATCGAGATCGCAGCCAAACGCATTTTGAAAATGCGCGACCACCTGAACACCATTCTGGCTGAACGTACAGGACAGCCGCTGGAGCGCATCCAACGGGATACGGATCGCGACAACTTCCTCTCTGCCCAAGAAGCGGTAGAGTACGGATTGATCGACAAAGTCATTACTTCCGAGCCTTCTTCGAAAAAATAAGCCCGCGTCAAAAAACACTCGTGCCACTGGAATTGCGGGCACGAGTGTTTTGGTACGGGCGCTTGTTGCGGCCTCGGCGGTACCGGGCGGCACGCCCCGATCCTGCACTGACAAAAACAGCCGTGCAAACGTCAGGACGTCCGTCCATCGGTTTTGCCCAGCTGTGCCTTTGTTTCTTTGGCCAGGGAAAACTCAGACTTCTTCCAGCTGGCTGACATACACAGTCAAACTGTTGCCGGGATTTTTTTCCTGATGAATGCGCGCCGTAGACGTCTTCTCGTCGACAGCGTCGATCCATACCGACTCGCCTTGATATTCTACCTTGATTTTCTCAGGAGAATAAAGAATCGCCTGCGCTCTTGTCAGATCCATCGGTTCTTCCCTCTTATCGCTCGTCGTCTAAGGCTTGCTGCGCGGAGCTTGCCCCTGTCATCGTATCCACGCTTGTTTCTTCGATCAGACCGTTCTGATCGGAAACGATCCCGCCGCCAAGTCCTTCATTGATCATCCGGTCGATGTCCATATCGTAGGCATCCCGGCCCTCGTTGCAGCTGTCCCGACACGTGTCACGATTGCTCATGAGTCATTCCTCCTTTTAGCGCTCTACATTGTTTAGCAATACCCTGAGCCCCGAAAATTGATGCATCCATGCAAAAAAAGACACCTCCCGATGAAGGGACAGTGTCTTTCGTCCATCGCTTTTCTATTCTTCCTTGCTTACCAGATTCGAGAGGCTCGAAACTGCCTGGGAGGCATCCGGGCCTTCTGCCGAGATGGTAATCTCCGTTCCCGAGCTGATGGCAAGGCTCATGATACCCATGATACTTTTCGCGTTCACCTTTTTGTTGCCTTTTTCGACAAATACTTCCGATACAAAACGGTTGGCCTCCTGCACGAAAAAGGCAGCCGGACGAGCTTGCAAACCGGTCTTCAACTGAACGACAACCTGCTGCTGAACCATGAATGGACCTCCTTACCTTGTAGACTCTTATCCTTCTAGTATATCATGCATCTACATGGAAAGATTTTGTTTTTCACGTATTTTGTCAGCGATTTCGTTAATTTTTCGCAAGCGGTGATTAATTCCCGATTTGCTGACGACTCCGCTTGGGACCATTTCCCCCAATTCCTTCAAGTTGATATCGGGGTGAGCGACGCGAAGTTCCGCTACCTCGCGCAGACGTCTGGGCAAATTCTCCAGCCCGATTTCCTGATCGATGAGCTGAATGTTTTCCATTTGCCTGGTGGCAGCGTTTACCGTTTTGTTGATGTTGGCAATCTCACAATTATGCAAACGGTTCACAGAGTTGCGCATGTCCTTTACGATCCGGACGTCCTCAAAATACAACAGAGCCTGGTGTGCGCCGATCAGGCTTAAAAACTCCGTGATTTTCTCGCCTTCTTTAATGTAGAGGACATACCCTTTTTTCCGTTCGATGCACTTGGCATTTAGTTTATACCGATTGGCGATCTTGGTCAATGCTTCGCAAAAATCCTGGTAGGAAGTAAATATCTCCAGGTGATAGCTGGATGCCTCCGGATGATTGACCGAGCCGCCCGCCAGAAAAGCCCCACGCAAGTAGGCAGCCCGGCAGCACGACTTTTTCACAATCTCGGGCGCGATCCCGGGGATAAACGACAAGCTGCCGTCCATGATCGCCAGGTCTTGCAAAATTTCGTTGGCTTGGTTGGGGATGCGCACGATGTAGACGTTGTTCTTTTTCAGCCGCATTTTTTTGCGAACGAGCAGCTCGCAATGCGTCTGAAACAGCTTTTTAATCAAGGTGTAAATCCTTCTGGCAATCGCCGCATTTTCTGTCGTCACATCCAGCACCAGGCGTCCTGCCCCGAACTGCAAGCTTCCGTTCATGCGGATCAAGGCAGATAATTCGGCCTTGCTACAGCAGTCGGCGCTCTCCATCATGGTCAGTTCTTTTTTGGTATGCGCGGCGAATGACATCGAACCTCACTACTCCTTCTCTATCTTCAGCACCCTCCGTCGGCGCTTGACGAGTGAGACCACTTGCTTGCTCACTGCGTGCGCGTCGTGACGCAGGTATCCATCTTCAAATGTGACCAACGGCTTTGCCACAATATGCAAGCCCAGCTGACGCAGCTTTTTCAGGTCACAGGCGACAGGAGCTGCTCCCTTCTCCGCGTATTTTTCCAATACGTGGCTTGGCAGCTCCGCTGAATTGACAATGATCGTATCCAGAAATGCTTCTTTTACATGATCGTACATGACCTGCACGTGCTTCGAGGCGGTGAACCCATCCGTCTCTCCCGGCTGCGTCATCACGTTGCAAATATAAATCTTCGGAGCTGTCGAACGCTTGATCGCAGCGAACAACCCCCGGACAAGCAAATTGGGCAGGATGCTCGTATACAAGCTGCCCGGGCCAATCAAAATGGCATCCGCCTCAGCTATGGCCAAAAGTGCTTCGCTCAGCGGCACAGCGTCTGCCGGATCAAGGAAAACCCGTTTGATTTCCTTGCCTGTTAGCGGTATTTGGGACTCTCCGATCACGATAGAGCCATCCGCCATTTCAGCTTTCAACCGAATGGATTGCGTGGAAGCCGGCAGCACATCTCCACGCACCGCCAAAACGCCGCTCAATGTTTTGACCGCGGTGACAAAATCTCCCGTGATTTCGTTCATGGCTGCAAGCAATAGATTTCCCAAATTATGCCCTGCTAATCCCGTGCCTGAGGAAAAACGGTACTGCATGACTTTTTCCATCAACGGCTCCGTATCGGCCAAAGCAGTCAGCACATTGCGAATGTCTCCGGGCGGCAGCATATCCATTTCCTCGCGCAGACGTCCCGAGCTTCCCCCATCGTCTGCTACGGTTACAATCGCTGTGATATGCACCGGCTCATGCTTCAAGCCGCGCAAAAGGACGGACAGACCCGTTCCTCCGCCAATGACGACAATTCGTAATGGCCTTGCCTGCAGCCTCCCCATTCCCTTCGTAGGCATATGTCACCTCATTATTTCTGATACAAATAAACAGGTGGCTTTTTCATGCGGATTTTCTTGCGTTTTTCTTCCTGCCATCCTATGCTCACTTGTTCTTTTCCATGTCTCGATGACTGACGCGTATGGTAAAATCTTTTCCGAAGGTCTTGCCCAGATGCTCGGCAATCGCGACAGAACGGTGTTTTCCGCCCGTACAGCCGATCCCGATGACGAGCTGGCTTTTTCCTTCGCGTTGATAATGAGGCAAGGTATACGCCAAAAAGTCCGTCAGCTTCTCGATGAACTCCTTGGTTTCCTTGTGCTTCATCACATAATCGGCCACCTCCGGATCGCATCCGGTCTTGGGCCGCAATTCGTCTACATAATGCGGATTCGGCAAAAACCGGACATCGAACATCAAGTCCGCGTCAATCGGCGTACCGTATTTAAAGCCAAACGACAATACATTGATCGTGAGGGGTGATCCTTGTTGGGCGTATTGGTTGATAATTTTTTCCCGAAGCTGCGCTGGCTTCATTTGACTCGTATCGATAATCTGATGCGCCCAGCCCTTCATTTCCTGCAACAGACGGCGCTCAGCATGAATTCCTTCCAGAGGGGAACCGTTCGGCGAAAGCGGATGTCTGCGACGGGTTTCCTTGTAACGGGAAACCAGCGTTTGGTCGTTCGCATCGAGGTAGAGGATGTGATACGACAATCCCTCCATCTGCTCCAGGCTCTCGATCGTCACGGATAGATTTTCGAAAAACTCCCGTCCACGCAAGTCGATCACCAAAGCGACACGCTCAATACTCCCGCCAGACTGTTTGACCAACTCGGCAAATTTGGGAATCAGCACTGGGGGCAGGTTGTCTACGCAAAAATAACCCAGGTCCTCCAAGCTTTGTACCGCAACTGTTTTTCCCGCACCTGACATTCCGGTAATAATCAGGAGATTAATGGCCTTGTCGTTTCCCAATTCCGTCACGCAACTCGCCTCCTACGATTCTGACAATAGCATACCATACTCACGGCCCGGTTCGCACCTTTTTGGGCGCTTCCCCTTCGCCCATCTATTTTTGGGCAAAAAAAGATGCGCGACTGAAAAGCCAGCCACGCAATCATGGTTCTATAGATAAGGGGGTCAATTCATTGTCTTTAGCTTACCCTTGAATTATTTCACTCATGTTACAAGCGCGTTAAGAGATTGTGACATTTTGTTCCTTTAGCTTTTCATTCAGTTCTTCCACATAGTGCTGGGCCGATTGTGCCGCAATGGAACCGTCTCCGGTTGCTGTCACGACCTGACGCAGCATTTTTTCCCGCACATCTCCGGCTGCAAACACGCCTTTTACTGTGGTTTGCATTTTTTCGTCCGTGAGGATATAGCCTGCCTCATTGGTAATCCCCAGCGAACGTACGCTTTCCGTCAACGGGTCCATGCCGACGTAGATGAACACCCCGTCCGTCGCAAATTCTCTTTGCTCGCCGGTCTTGAGGTTTTCCAGAAGGACAGACTGCACTTTTCCTTCTCCGCGAATTTCTTTTACAGTGGTATCCCAGATCACTTCGATCTTTTCGTTTTCAAAAGCGCGTTTTTGCAAGATTTTTTGTGCGCGGAACTGATCGCGACGGTGTACAATCGTCACTTTGGAAGCAAAGCGGGTAAGGAAAACAGCTTCCTCGACCGCGGAGTCGCCGCCGCCCACGACAACCAGCTCTTTGTTGCGGAAGAAAGCGCCGTCGCACACAGCGCAGTAGGAAACGCCTCGACCGGACAGCTCTTTTTCCCCCGGCACTCCCAGCAAGCGATGCTCGGCACCTGTCGCGACGATCACCGATTTGGCCAAGTATTCCTTGTCGCCTGCAATCACGCGTTTGTACGGCTGTTCATCGCGGATTTCCTTGATCTCGCCGTAAGCGTATTCTGCTCCAAACTGCTGTGCATGCTCGAACATTTTGGTCGAGAGATCAGGACCGAGAATAGAGGTGAAGCCTGGGTAGTTCTCGATCTCCTCCGTGTTGGCCATCTGGCCGCCAGGAATGCCTCTCTCCAGCATCAAAGTGCTCATGTTGGCGCGGGAAGTGTATACGGCAGCCGTCATACCGGCAGGGCCGGCTCCGGCGATGATGACATCAT
Source organism: Brevibacillus sp. SAFN-007a (assembly GCF_051967035.1). Lineage (NCBI taxonomy): Bacteria > Bacillati > Bacillota > Bacilli > Caryophanales > Paenibacillaceae > Brevibacillus > Brevibacillus sp. SAFN-007a. The sequence continues at coordinate 39,624 of NZ_JBQCKK010000026.1, forward strand.
AAATTTTTTGCTCGCTCATATCTGTTGCCTCCTCGTCTGACACGTTTCCTTATTTAAAGTTATTATAATGTAATAATCTATTTAAAATCAAGTGTCGACAATACTTTGACGCATTTGGCTACGGTTGACGTCGAGACCCCGTATTTTTTGGCCAGATAAGCTTGCGATTTTTTATTGTTTCCTATAGTTCCGTATACATATTCTAATGCAGCGATCCATGCAACTGCTTTCCGCACTTGTACTTGACTTTGCGCGTATTTCTGATGCTTTTCCCAGACGCGCAAGCACCATTCTCCGGCTTCCTGCTGTCCTTCCGCGAGCAAGTAGCGGCGAATCCCTTCTTCGACACTCATCTCACCCTGGGCGGCCCTGTCGGTGTGTCGTTTGCCAGCCGATGCGGACGCATCCTCGGGCATCGTCGCTCCCATATCTGCCAGTGCCAGCAATGCCAGCTTTTGCAGCTGGGGATTGTCGGTCTGGTAGTAAAATTGACGCACAGCGTGCTCCGCCTCGTCATCGCCGATTAACGAAAGAGTTTGCAAAACGGCAAATTTGACTTCGTCGCGACCATGCTGCAAGGCCCACAAGAGCGATGCGCGAATCATCGGATCGTTTTTGAAGTCCTCCACTCCGGTAAACGGCGCCTTTTCCCAAGACACCTCGCGCTGCGGCGGGTTGTACTGGTAAGGGATCTGCTTTATAGCGTCCCCTTCTTGCTCGTTTTTTACCATCTGAATGTACTGGTCGGCTATCCCGGATTCCGGGTCCATCTGCTTGGCTTTTTGCCACCAGCGCAAGGCCTGCTCTTTTCGTCCGCTCAAGTACGCAGAGATCGCCGCATAGTGGTAGGTGCAGGCTTCGTACGGACGGCCCGTACGCAACATGCGTTGGTAATGAAAGTACGCGTCGTCATGCTGTCCCAGGACGCCCATCGTCGTCGCCAGCTTGTACGTATTTTCCGGGTGAAACGGAACGACCTTCTTTAGCATGTCCATCAGAGCCAGCAGTTCTGTCGTATGGTTGTGATGAGAGAGCAAAACGGCCAGGTTGCACAGCGCATGCAAATTGCCGTGCTCCTTCTCCAGCGTCTTCTCGATCGTCTCCATCGCTTTTTGAAAATCGCCCACATAATAATAGGCAAGAGACAAGTTATTCCATGCCGGCAAAAAGTCGGGATCGGCTTCCACGATTTCTTTCAAAATCTCCAAAGCCTCCAGGAAGCGGCCTTCCTCCAAACTGCGGCGGGCACGTTCGTGCTTGCTGTACACATCCTCGTTTTCACTCGGAAGAAAGTGGCGCGGCGGCAAGTCCAGCTCGAAATAAATGTAATCCAGCAGTTCCTCCGCTTCCTCCCGGTAATGCCCGTTGCCCGCCTCTTGCAGATAGCGGACAGCCATTTCCTCTGCCATCTGATAATCTTCCAGATTGGCGTAGTTGTTCGCCATGTAGAAGTATACTTCCACCATGGACGGGTCCCATTTTTCTATAACCTCGTAGAGGACTTCATTCGATGCTTCAAACTGTCCGATTTCGGCGAGGGCACTGGCCAGATGGCAATGGCATTCCGCATTGGCTGGCTCCATCTCAACAGCACGACGAAACGACCGCAGCGCTTTTTCATAGTCGTACCGATGCAAAAAGCGCATTCCACGGTCAACAAAAAAAGCGGCATCTTGCTTGAAGTCGACAACAGTTGTTTTCTTCAAAATACTTTTGTTATGTTTCATAAACCCTCCAACATCATAGGAGCAGCACTTCAAGTATCGTACCAGAAGCGGTGGCAGCCTACAAGCTGACTCGTCTTTTAAAGTGTATGTCGCAGGCAAAAGCAGGAAAACACCACTGGCGCAGAGCAAGTGGTGTTTACGAACTGTAATGGAGCGGACGACGGGTCTCGAACCCGCGACCTTCGCCTTGGCAAGGCGACGCTCTACCAATTGAGCTACGTCCGC
>NZ_JBQCKK010000027.1:0-39040 GCF_051967035.1 Brevibacillus sp. SAFN-007a
GTTGATAGGTTCGGTGTGGAAGCGCGGCAACGCGTGGAGCTGACGAATACTAATCGGTCGAGGACTTATCCACACACACTTAGCCAACATGCAGATCCAGTTTTGAAGGAATGAGCGAATATCGTTAGTCAAGAGGACCGTACAGATAATCTGTACGGTTTTTTGTTGTTTCTTTTTTTTGTCCCAGCAGCTTCCTTTACGCTAGTAGCAGGATTGAAAGGAGGGGGAGAATGTCTGTTCATCCGCTACGGTTATTGGCCCTTTTGCTATTGGCGACATGTATCGGTGTCGGTGCCTACACTATTTTACAACCGCATGATGTGACTTATATTCAGCTCCGGTCAACAGTGGAAAAAGAGAGTGGGCAATTACTGGAAGCAAAAGATCTGGAGCCGCTGACCTTGGCATTGGAAGGTCTTTTTCAAACAACTGCTGACCCCATTCCAGGATTGATTCCATGGACAAAGGCACAGGATCTGATCGGACTGCCTTTTTCGCGTCAAGTGAAGGGAGGAAGACCTTTGTTGCTGAGTGATTTGGAGCCGACGAATCAGACGGGAAATGGGACTTCATTGACAGACAAGAGAACCGGAATGAGTATTCCGGTAGATAATGTGGCAGGTGTTTCACCGCACATTTCAACAGGAGAAAGGGTACACGTTTACGCCTCCTTTGAAGATGAAGCAGGGGCGCACTCCGGGATTCTCCTGCAAAATATGCCAATTTTGGCTGTGCAACGAGAACTGGAAGGAGAGCAGCCGCAATTGCAGGCGGTTACCCTTTCTCTCTCAAGAGAAGAGGCTGTTTTGTTAACGCACGCTCTGCATTACGGCAAGATCAGGCTGGGCTTGGCTGCGGTAATGGACGATCACAGGGCGGGAATAGGTGATGCCAGCTTCGCAGCTGAGTTAATGAAAACCAAGAAGCGATGGAGCTTGGAAAAGGAGGAACAAGAGTGAAAAGGCGATTACTTATTGTAGATGATGATCGAGATGCTGCTCATCTGTTAACCAATCAACTGGCAGGAAGTCAACTGATCGAGATATGCGGAGTAGCTTCCAGCGTAGACGAAGCATGGGCAAAGCTGCAGCAGTCCAGGCCGGATCTCGTTCTTTTAGGGGGCATAAAAGAAACGGAAAGAGGTGTTTTATCCCAGCAATTTCGCCTCGCATTTCCTCATTTGTCATTTATAGCAGCATGCGCGACTCATGAACTGGTCTGGGAGCCATTTTTTCGAAATCTGGGTATTTATGTGATCGCCAAACCAGTACAATCGGGACAAGTGGAAGCGTTAGCCATGATGGCCCCCGGTCTAGGCATGGACGCCAGATTTCCTCCGCAGCCCCAGCAGTATTTCTCCCAAGAACAACAAGGAAACATCACTTTTTCGCAAGACCAACTGACAGAGCCTTCTCCAGTATTCAACAGTCAAAAGCAATCAGGGATCAAGCATCTCATTACGGTGTATGGTCCAAAAGGAGGGGTCGGAAAAACGTTCATCTCCCGTGAGCTGGCGATCTTTTTTTCCACGCAAAAAAAGGAAGGGCGCCCTTTGAAAGTGCTGGCTGTTGACTTCAACCTGGATTTGGGGACTTTCGCCACTACGTTAAATCTTCCCAGGACGCCTAATTTGTTCACGTGGGTACAAGATCTTGATAAACAGCTCCACACACTTGCTCAAAAACGAGGGGTAGACCCGTATTCTGTCCGACAAGAGGAGTGGCAGGAGTTCGCTTCTTTGCTTCCGCTGTCTCCACAGCATATCGAAAAGTACGTGGTTGGCCATACGGAATCGGGATTGGACGTGCTTACGTCCCCGAGAGATATTCGGCAAAGCTTTGAGATTCGTGATTATCACTTGTATCTCATCTTGGAGACGCTCAAACAAAGCAGCTACGATGTCATTTTGATTGATACCGCCCCCGATACGACTGACGCGACGATACAAGCGCTGTTTTTTGCCGAGCATGTCGTGATGGTAGGAACCCCCGTAGTCGATTCGATCGAAAACATTCAACGCTTGCTGAAGCTGTTGAGAGAAGCAGAGTATCCGGAAGAACGAATCCAAGTGTGCATGAATCGGCTGCAACGAAAAGAAATGTTTACACTTGAGGAAATCAGGGCCTATTTTCAGCTTCATCCAAGCAAGAGAATCTTCTCCATTCCTGACGATGGCGATGTAAAAAAGTCCATTAACACAGGGATTCCAGTCATGATGCAAGCGGGGCGAAGTGCTGCCAAGGAAGCGATTGAAACGTTAGGGAAGGCGTTGTTTCCCGTTGATGAAGAAACAAAAAAGCCCGCGGCCAAAGGGAAGCAGAGCGAGAAGCCATCCCTTTTCCGTTGGTTGTGGGGATAGGAGGAAGTTATGTTCGACAAGCGACAATTGCTGGGAATAGCCAATCCGATGTCAAGAAGTCACGATCAGCGAACAACAGGGCGGGAGGCATCTGCACCACCTGGTTCCTTGTTTGAAAAAAACCAAGAATCTATGTCCAATCAGGAACGGTGGATTGGCAGCGAGGCAGAAACATTTATTCGTACACAAATCGTGGAGAAGTACGGTAGACGTTTGTGGGAGGATAAACATTCTCCCGCCTTCAAGGAAGAGCTGACAGCCGATATCAGAATGCTGCTGGAGTCCCAGGCGCCGCTTTCGTCCATGCATGTGGAGGCGGAAGTAAAGCGTTTGTTGCATTCCTTGACTGGCTGGGGAGCGCTTGATGAACTGCTGGAGGACCGTGATATTACGGAGATTTTGTTTCATCGCCATAATTATCTGGTAGTAGAACGAAAAAGTACCGGGAGGCTGGAAAAGCACGAGGCTGTCGTATTTCGCGACGAAGAAGAAATGTTACAGCTGTTGGAACAAATTGCTGCCACGATGGGCCGTGAATTTAATGAAACAAAGGCGGAACTGCATACACAGCTTCCAGATGGCTCAAGGGTGGCAGCCACTCATCGTTGCATTTCGCCAGACGGGCATACGCTCACCATACGCAAACACCGCGAGCTGTTGAGTGAAAGCGACTATTTGCGTTACGGGTCGATTTGTGAACCGATGCTATTGTTTTTGCAAAGAGCCGTTGGTTTATCCAGAGCATCCGGGATCGTCAGCGGAGGAACAGGCTCAGGCAAGACGCATATGTTGAACCTCATTTCCCAATACGTTCCTGACCATCTGAGCATCATCACGATTGAAGATGTGCTGGAGATGAAGCTTCAACATCCTTTCGTCCGCAGGTTATTGGCAAAACCACCCAATTATGAGGGGAAAGGCGGCTTTTCCATCAAGGATTGCGTACGATTATCTTTGCGCAAACGTCCAGACGTCATTATGGTGGGCGAGACACGAGGCGGGGAAATTGTCGATATGCTGTGGGCGATGAACACGGATCATCCCGGCAGCTGGAGTACGGCGCATGCAAACTCACCGCGAGCGTTGGTGGACTCTACGCTCCCGATTTTGTTTGGCAAGGCAGATGAAGTATACAGCACCGAGGAACGCAATCTGATGATTGGCTCGGCTTTGGACTTGATTGTTCAGGTAAAGCGGTTTGAAGAGGACGGGAGTCGCAAAGTGGTCGCCATCACGGAAGTTGTCGGCACAGGTCAGTCGCACGAGGAATGGATAAAAAGGGCATGCAACGTCAAGCAGGTTATGCCGGATCGGGTGTATTTGCAAGATATCTTCGTGTATGAAGCCACAGGTGTCGAGGGCGGAAAAGTGAAGGGACATTTCAAATGGACAGGCTATCGGCCCGAGCGGATCATCAAGCGCTGGCAGGAAAAAGGATTGTCGTCAGAAGCAATCGAGCAAGTATTCTTTGCGACGCCGATACAAGTGTAGGAGGGAACTGACTTTGCCTGACATCAGTGTGCCTGTCGCCATGGGAATCGGTGTAGCCACATGGTTGCTCGTTGTTCCGCCAAAAATGTATGTTCGTGAGCGGACAAGCAAGCACGAGATAGTGGGGTTGCTTCAGCGCGACAGAAAAACGGTGTGGAATCGGTTGGAGGACAGGTTGGCCAAGTCGCGCTCAGGCTGGGGAGTCAATCAGTACGTCACCCTGTCTTTTTTCTTGGGGGTATTGTCCTTTGGTCTAAGCAGTCAGATCTTGCAATCGTGGTGGCTGGCGCTTCCGGCCTTGTTTGCCGGCATCTTGTTTACGGAGCGCTTGGTCAGTGTGTGGGGAGCCAGGCGCAAAGACAGATTTGAGACTTGGAACATAAAAGCCATCCGCCTTATGGCAAGCTCGCTGCGTACGTCGCCATCCTATTTGCATGCTTTTGAGCAGGTTGCGGCAAGTCCGTTTTTAGACGAAAGTGTAACGGCGGAGTATAGACGAATTGTCGAACTGCTTCGGGCACAAGTGCCGCTGGAACACGTTATGAATGACTTTTACGAGCGGACAGGATCAGCGGATGTCAAATATGTGGCGACGATTGTGCAAATCCAGCGAGAAATGGGTGGAGACATGGCGAAAACGCTTGATTTGGCAGCTTCCTCTATTTTGCGACGCAGGCAGTCGATGCGCAGGCAAAAAGCCGCTATGGCTCAAATTATCGCACAAGTGAATCTTTTGAGCGTAATGCCCTTTGTCTTCATTGTGGCGCTGTATGCGAACAATCCGCATCATTTTGATTCGTTGACAGCTACCGTAGGGGGGCGACTGCTCATGTTGGCGTGCCTGGTCAGCATTTTGCTGGGGGGAGAGGCGATTCGCCACATTGCGCACAAAAGTGTCCACCGGGGAGGGTGAGCATATGCTCCTGATATGCATGTTGATAGGAGTTGCCGTCATCCTTTATGGACTCCCCGCTTGTGTGAGCAAGGGAGATTCATTTTTCTTCAGCTTGTTCAGTCGAATCGATATCGAGCAGCAGGCAGAGCTCGATCAAGCATTCGAACGTCGTGAAGCTCGCTGGACACTGGTTCGTCTGCTGGAAAGAAACGAGCCGCTGCTGCGGCGATTATGCAGATGGACAGGTATCGATGCTCCCAAAACGGCAGAAATGATATCGCGGCTCCACCTTCGAATGAGTGTGGTCGAATTGGTTTTGGCGAGGCTGATTTGCATGTGTCTGATCGCCTCCTCTCTTTTATCGCTTTTGTTGAAGGTGGCCGAGGGCGAAATGCTCGGGGTAAAAACGGGATATCCACTCATGCTCAGTTTGGGGCTTTATTTGCTGCCAACATTTTATCTGGACTGGGCAGACAAGCGGGCCAAAGCGGAAATCCGTGAACAAGTGCCCGTTTTTTTTGGCATCGTCCAATCGTTGGTGGAGGCAGGCATGCCGTTGCAAGGGGCGGTAAAGCAAACAGCTCGACGCTTCCATGCCAGGCTGGGGAAGGAGATCGCCAAGCTGGAGATTGCGGAAAAACGGCACGGATCGTGGCGAAAGGCATTGGAGGAGCTGGCATTCCGTTGGGAGATCGATAGCTTGACCACGATTGCTTCAGAGATGAATGAGGCGGTCACCAAGGGCGTCAGTATTTCGCATATGCTGTCCGTGCAGATCGAGGAGCAGGTAAGGCAACAAGAAGATGAAGCAGCGGCACATATGAATCGTTTACATATTCGGCTGCTCCCTTTTGTCATTTTGTTTATGGGGGTTCCTTTGCTATTTCTCGTGATGGGGCCGGCATTGATAGGGATAGGAGAACGGTTGTAAATATTTTTGCAAGGCTACGCTGTCTTTTGGCAAAGTGAAAGTACGATCTGATAAAGGAGGGAAAGAGATGTCATTTATGACGAACTATTTCCAACGATTTTGGAGGGAAGAAGACGGCGTAACGATTGTAGAAATGGTCATTATTGTCGCAGTGATTCTCATCTTGATTATTCCGACGCTGGCATCATTGGGGGAGGCTGAAGACGCCAAGCTGAAGGAACTGCAAGAAAAGATCAGCAAATGACCAGTGCGCTAGTAGGCGGTCTGCTCACAATCGCTGCTTGGTTTGACTGGAGGCATCGCAAAATTCCTAATGCACTCACGTTTTCTGCGATGGTACTGGGGCTTTGCTATCAGGGGCATACAGGCTCGTTGTGGATGTCGGTATGGGGTGTGACGGGGGCATTTCTGCTGGCAGCCATTCCGGTTGCCTGTAGAGGTATGGGAATGGGAGACTTGAAGCTGCTGATGGCGATTGGGGCATGGAGTGGCTGGGGCGAGTTGTATCTGCTATTTCTTCACTCGATGGTTTTGTGCCTTCTGTTTGTCGTGGTTTATCCACGCAGCTGGTCCCGACTCGGGGAAAATTTGCTTGTGATTGCAGCGGGATGGAAGGCGCATCGGCAGCTCTGGCTTCCGGGTGTAAACAAAACAGCGTTTGCCTTTCCTTACGCCGTATTTTTGCTGGGTGCTTTTTTGCTCCGCCAAATGCTGCATAAGGTGGGAGCATCCTGATGAAAACAACGCTGAAGCGATGGTTGCGAGACGAGCGGGGCAGTCAATTGATTGAGTTTGTGCTGGTTTTTCCATTGGTCTGGCTGCTGATCGTGTTTTCCTTCGATCAATTCACGATTTTGTACAACCGCCAAAAAGCTTTGGCAGCCGCATACGAGGCTGGCAGAATCGCTGCTGTGCAACCTAATTTTGGACTGGCGAAATACCATGCGAAAGAGAGGGGCATGTCCGAGCTTGACCAGGGCATGGAGGTTGCCGATCGCGATATCGTACTTGAGCTGGGGGGAGGCGGCTGGAAAAAGGGAAACCATTTTAAAGCTGAGGCCAGGCTGACCTTCCGTTTGCTGGCTACGGGGGCGGTTTATGAGCTGTCCGAGAGCTACCATATGATGATTGAAAATGCGGAGGATAAAAAATGATCGCTCTATGGCAGCGTCTACAGAGGGGGGCAGAAGAAGAGAGCGGAGCTACGATGATTACAATGCTCTTTTTTCTCTTTTGTTTGGGCAGCTTGTTGTCGTTGCTGTTGTTTGCGGAGCAGGCCGATTATTTGAAAATGAACGTGCAGCATACGGCCGATCTGGTTACAAAGGGGGCGAGGGCAGCAGGCTTGTGGGAGTATACGGACACCGAGGGGAAAACGCAGAGAAGGCTCTATGCCACCAGTCAGGAAGCCGAACAAGCCGATGCTAAGGTAATCAGGGGCGCGCGTGAAGAGGCTGACGTTTTATGGAGGCTAAACAAGCCCTCACTGGAGAACAAGGCGACGGGGATTTCCGTTGTGCATCAAAAAGGAGAGCGAGCCTCTTTGTATCGGCAGGGCATTTATCATCTGCAAGTGGAGGTAGAGCAGCGCATCCCTGTGATTTGGGGAGAGCTGGATGTAACCGTTGATCGTGTCTCGCAATCAGGGGTGTATGACGCAATGCCTAGATAATGCGGACAGGCACTGTTATTTTTGTCCCAATCACTCGTGGTAATTTAGGAGTATATTCCAAAAATGGGATGGGAGTGAGGGGACAGTGCCGTCAAAAATTGTCGATCGGTACAAACGCATTCTTAACGGAGAGCAGAAACGTTTTTCTCCGTATGAATTCGAAGATGCGCAGTACCGCAAGCAGAAGGTCCAGCTAATCGTCCGTTACGCTATCGAAAACGTCAAGAGGTGGACGCCTGAGCAAGCCAGGCGCGAGTTGAGTTTGGAGGATATAAAGCAATTGAAGCTGCATTTGATCCGCGAGTACATCGAGCCGCCAATCGAAGCAAAGGCGGATGATGTGTACTATTTTGTCGAGTATGCCTACCCGCATCTACCTCGGCTGCCGGAGAAACAACGGGTGCTGTGGGTCTATCAGGAGGTATTGTCAGGTATTCGCCGTCATTTTCCTCCTGCTTATTTCCAAAGTGTCAAAGGTGAGGAGCGCGCCAAAATTTGCGTCGATTACATGTGCCAGCACCTGCTGCAGTTGTCTGATTTGCGTGAGTTGCCCAGATTGTTCAGCAAGACAGAGCGTGCTTATTCGCTCCTGAAAAAATTCAAACTGAAGATTCTTGTCGATACGCTGTACTTTTCTCCATTCGACATGGTGACAGAGATGTACCCCGAACTCAGGGACCCGGCTTATTGGGATGAGGAGTAAAAATATTTGCAAACGCCCTCTGTCTTTTTTTACGGTATACATAGTTTCATTGGCTTATAAGCACATGAAACGGCCGTACTCTACAGGTGAGAGAAGGAGGCGTTGCGAATGGCAACAGTAGAGGCTCACCACCAGCGCTCTGCATCCGTGGAGCAGCTTCTTGGGCGGCACGTACGCTACCAGAAGCACAAGCCCGGCAGACATCTTTCATTGGAAAGACTGCCGCCGGGAAGCTTCCAAATCGAGACGGTACATCGATTTGGAGAACGAGTCATACTCAATGACGGGCTGATTGTAATGGAGATTGCTCCAACCGTCATAGAGCGGGCAGGAAGAATTGCACTGCTTTTTGCTACAGGAGAAGAGCTTTACCTGAAGGCGGAGTAGTGCGAACAAATCGCCCTTGCACGGATGCGTGCAGGGCGATCCCCAAATTCACAAACCCGTTACAAAATCTTACAAAAAAGATTTGACGAGTGACGAAAGATGTTACAAAATGTCTATTATTATATAAAAATGTAAATTTCAGGGGGTGCCTTGACGTGTTGGCAAAGAGCGCAATCGAATTGGTCAACCGCTGCTATCAGGAAACAAATAGTCTGAATTTGGTGTCATTGGAAGAAATGAAAGAGGTATTTATCGCATATGTTTTTGGCGACTACCAGGAGAAGTTCACGGTTCAGTATGATCTGGAGGAGTTTTATGAACATCTGAATCAACTAAAACTGACCAATTGCCGTAGAGATTTTGATAAGGCAGTAGAAGAATGGTATATCGTCGAATATGGAAGCGGTTATAACGCAGCAAACTATCATGACATTCTGTTCACGCTGGTGAAAGAGGTAGTGGTCCAGTACCAATCGCAAAATCGGACATCACTCATTCGGGATGTGACCAAGCATTTAACGATGCCAGACGGATTTGTCGCCAGGTGGAAGAGCGGCTTGCTGAAGGGCTATTCGCTGCCTCACTACTTTCAATACTTGATGAAGCTAGGGGTTCGAAGCCAGGTAGATATTGAAACATTGGTAGATATGTGGCTGCTCGAATACCCAAACGCCTTTGATAAAAAGCAGCAGGAGTTGTTCGCCAACCCACCCCGCAGAGGGAGACCAAACAATGTAGAGCTGGCATTGCTCATTGACCTGGCAGCCAAAGTCAAGCCGGAAATGACTCCACAAGAACGGGAGCGCCTGCGGAAAATTTATTATTACTATCGCAAGTCACTCACTGTCAGGGAAATGGTTGAGAAATTCGAGAAATACATCATGGGAAAAAATAAATCGAATGATTCCCAGGTGGGATAGTCATGATTCACCAAATGAGCCGTTTTGTCTCCAAATTCCGTGATTTGGAACAGCAGGAGTTTACGCATACTTCTGAGGAAGAACGGCAATGGAGACTGCTCAAAGAAAAGCTAGCTTCACCTCATACAGGGGAGCAGCAAGAGTCGATCATTCGCAAATGCATCGCTGTAACCAGCTTGTACCCGCAAGCAGGCGCCAGTTTTGTGGCTGGAAATATTGCTTACGCCTGGGCAGGACAAGGGATACCTGTGACTCTCTGTGAGATGCCAAACCAAACTTCCTACTTCTACTTCGCTCTTGATTATGAACGCAGAGTTCGATCATACAAGAATCTTTCTCCGACATCATTGCTCCTCATGCAACATAATCAACTTCGCATCCAGATCGACACCCCATTTCAAAATCACCAAGAATCTTCCCGCACGGATATAGCCAACTGGATACTCCGATCAAGCAAAGACAGTCCGATTGTGTTCATAGATGTTTCTTCATACTGGAATCGTAGCGAGGCAAGGCAAATTTTCGAACTGGCGGATGAAGTATGGGTTGTTTTTGATGCAGATATCGCACGTCTTACTCGCTTATTCCTGGTAGAGCCCGCTCCAAGCTGGTGGGTTACAGAAAAAGGCAAATTGAGATTCATCGCAAACAAATGGAATACCCATCTCTCTCGTTCATCCGTCATGAAAAAAGTAGAAGGGACGCTGTCACTCTGGGGTCCAAGTGTTTCGCAAATAGATTGCCAGATTCCTCTCGTTGATGAAGAGAAGGCTGCGATGGCGCACGCAAAGGCTCATTTTTTGCTGGAGCTTTTTCCAGAAGAAGAAAGTGAGTTTCGATCCCTGATTCATGCTCACAAAGGAAGGGTGTTATGAAAAAGCAAACCATGCTCGTGATATGCCTGATCTCGTTTCTTCTGGCAGGCTCCTCCTTCTATGCCGCCACCCAATATATAGATGCGTTGGCCACGGAAAAGCTGTTTGCGCCAGTCGTCAAAGTGGCCGCCGGAAAAGAAATCTCACCTTTTGAGCCGATTACTGAGGACGATGTCGTGCTCGTACAGGAGGAAATGGATGAAATCCTGCCAGAAGCGGCGCGTGATGTAAATGCTGTGATTGGCAAAAGAAGCACGCAAACGATTTATCAAGGCGAGCAACTGTTAACAAGCAAGCTGACAGATTCACAGCTTCTGCCTGAAAAAGGTGAGGCGAGGTATGAGTTTCCGTTGCTCTCGATTCAGCCTTTGACAGAGCTGCGCAAGGGTGACCATGTGAAAATCTGGGTCAAGTACAAGAGCCTGGCTGAATTGCAGGATTACCCGGAGCCTGTTCAATTCAAAAAGACGAATGATACGGCGGAGTTTCTTTTTGAGAGCCAACTGGTCAGCGTAAGAGACAGCAATGGCACTGAGATTTACACGTTGAAGCCAAGTCTGCTGCCGTCTCCAGATCAGATGGATGCCGTATTTAACGGGGCTCGCGAAAAACCTCAGTCCAATAGTGGGAAAAGATATCATGATTATCGGGTGCAGCCCACCGCGTTACCTGCCTTTCTAGGATTCAATTTGACGGATCGAGAGTACGTAATCCTTAATGAAGCAATGTCATACGGCATGCTGCAGGTAGGCCATATTATGGTTTCAAAGGAGCAAGCGTCATGAAAATTTTGGTTTGTTATCCGATGAAGTCGTTAGCCAAGACGTATATGCCGAATACGAGCGAGGTATTGGTAGCGGAATCATCCGAGGAGTTCCCGCGTCTGGCTCACCTGTACCAGCCGGATGCGACCGTCGTTTTTTCCGAGATGTACGCAGCCCCGGCGTGGGAGTGGCTTCCCTCTATCAGGAGCATGCTGCCTGCTCATTCACCGCTCATCATCGTCCCATTGTACCGGGATGAGCCAATTATTACCCAAGTGACAGAAGAGCTGGCACTTGAAATGGTGTATGTACTGTCTGCTCAGCTTTCGCAGGAAGAGATTCGGGGACAAATCAGCCTGATCCTGGGCCTTGTCCACGAAGGGATGGAAAATCACAGAAGCGAAAGCAGCGGTCAGGTGTACGCCCTCATGAGTTATGGCGCTTCGGGAATTACTACGTTTTGCATCAATTATCCGGTTTTGCTCGCCAGACAGTACCCGACAAAAAATGTTGCCGTTCTTGACATGAACGTTGCAAAACCCGATTTAACCCGCTTTTTTAAACTTCAGCAGCATCAGCTATCTCTGTTTCGCCCCGATTTACTGGATCGCGAGACGGCACTTAGGCGGAACTGGCGCAGCGTCTGCAAACAGAGCGCTCACATGCCCAATTTGTTTTACGCACATGCAGCCAGCAAGTGGCGGAGTGCGGAATTAAGTAACATGCTTGCGGCTTTTCGCATGCAATTTGACCTTGTGTATGTCGACTGGGGATACTGCTTCCCTGAGTCAGAGGCCATGCAGCGTTTGCTTTACACGGCTGATCGCAATCTTTTGTTTGTCCGCTCGGATCCCTTTGGCATCGAGAGCGCTAAAGAATGGCTCAGGTATTGGCGAGAAAAAGGCGTACAGTGCGAAGTGTTGTTAAGCCACCAGGAGCCCGGCCAGCCCTATCGGATTGGCGAGGATATCCCGCTCTATGGTGTGGTTCCGCGCATATCGCCAAGCAGGCTGATGCAATCCCAGCGAAGTAGCAGCGTGCTGATTGAAGAGTTTTTCCCGCCCAAATCCTACATCAGCAGCCTCAAGGAAATTGCAAAAGCTGACCGTGCTGAAAAAAGCGTGGTGTACAGTTGATGAGAGTAGCAGAGCTGAACAGGGGTACAGTCAATCTGCATGACATTGAGGCAATAAAGCAGACGGCTAGAGATTACTTGAATCACTTTGGCAAAACGCGTGAAGAAAAGCTGGAGATGCAGCAAATTTTATCTCTGGCCGAGCAAGGGGATCGCGACAGTCATAATCATATTATTTTGCGCTTGCAGCATTATTTTGACGAAGTGCTCAAGCGCCCGCTAACCGAGGAGATTTTGCCTCATGTCAATGCCTACGAAGGTCTTGTGTTTTCAACCTATGGCTGGGGAATACTCGACGCCGTCCTGCATTTGTCCCCGTGGGTAGAAGAGGTACGGATATGCGCTGATCGGAGAGTAGCGTACCTGGAACAAGGCGTCAAAAAGTTTCTTTCTTATACTCCTTCTTGGAAAGAGGTAGAGACACTGCAACAAAAGCTGACGAATGCTGCTGGGCTGTCATTTAACGAGAAAAAGCCCCGCCTGAGCGGGTATCTTCCCGCCTTAAAAGCTCGTTTGACCATGTTTACTTTCCCATACTCAAGAGTGCCCACTATTCTTGTCAGACGGTTTACGACTCCTGCTTTCTCGCTTGACCAGCTTCGGACACAGCCACAGCCGACTTTTGACGAACCTGTACAATGGCTGCTCGAGCAGCAAGTACACGGACGTGGCAACGTTCTTGTAATTGGACCGATGGCTGCCGGGAAAACAACCTTGATGATGTGCATGCTAAAGCTCAAGGACCCGCAGACAGAGTACATTACCATTTTTGAGAGCGAACATGAGATGCGATTTGCTGATGTGTGGCCCGGAGAAGTGATTGAACTGCAAAATGTGGAGGAAATCGGCATTGAACTGAGCCATTGCTTTAAAGATATGTACCGTTCCACAGCCAATACGATTTTGATCGGTGAGATACGCGAGCCGATTGAAGCGTACCATTTTGTCAATGCGGGGATCAGGGGGACGGATGCTACGATTGCGGCCATGCACGAACGGTTTCCCCATAAAGCTTTGCATGATCTGACAGACCTTGTCTATCAATATGGGGGAAGAAGTGTCGAGTTGACACAGGAGCGGATCAGCAGGGCAGTAAACTTTGTAAATTCGCTTACTTATCGAAATAACGGTCATCGCTTCGTCGATGCCATCCATGCTACGGAATGGAACGATACGTTCAATCGCGTAGAATCAATTCCGCTCGTCAGTCGCAATGTACAAACAGGTGTATACGAATGGACAGGGAGACAGCTGAGTCCTCATCTGGTGGAGTATATGTGCTACGTCGGGAGAGCAAATATGGATGTTTTGAAAGAGCTACGTCTGACGAATCTGGGCAGGCAGCTATGATGTATACGCTACTCATCCCGATGGTCGTCTGCCTGTTTGCTGGCTTCATGTTTATGGGTGTGTACTTGTACCATAATTGGACTGCTCCCCGTGTTTTCTTTCCCCGCACGGTAGAAGCATGGAGAGAAACATTTTTGCGGCATGCCACAAGGCGAATGCTGTATGAGCGGTACGATCGGTGGTGTCAGATAGGGGGAGGTACACCAGAGGCTCATCTTCTGCTTTCCTTGATCGGTGGGGTCGCAGGATTCGCCTCGGGAGTCTTGCTGGGCAATCTGATTGTTTCATTGTCGCTGTTTCTCCTGTTTCTTTTGCTGCCTACGCTTTTGCTGTACGCGCGTTATACTGTCCGGATCAACAAAAAAATCAGTTCATTTTGCCGCTTTGTGGAGTTGTTTGCTCGCTATTATAACAGTCGAAAAAATATTGTACTGACTTTTCGGGAAATGATTGAAGAATGTCCGAAAGAGCTTCTCCCAGATTTGCTCTTGCTGAACAACACCCTTGCTGATGGCGGCAATCCTACAGCAGCAGTAGAACGGTTTGCGCAAAGATTGGCTCATCCGTGGGCATTTGATTTTGCCATGTACATCGCCAGTGGATTGGAGGGCGAGACAGAAGACATTCAGGTCCCTCTGAATCGGTTGACGAATGAAATGTTCGTACAGCAGGACGAAAAGCATGAACGGGACAGTGAAATATATTCGATCTGGATTAGCCTTTTGATCGTCATTGCCATTTGCATATGCTTGATCCCTTACAACCAGGGGTTGTTGAAAGACTCGTATCGGCTTTATTTTTACACCCCGGACGGACAGGCTATTTTGGCGCTGGCAGTAACGGTCTGGTCATTCTCCATCCTGCTTGCGTTCATTTGGGGGAGGAGGTATCGCTAATGGATTTGCTCGTCATGTATACATGGCTGGGGTTAGGTTCTTTCTTTACATTTCTTGCTGTCTTCTTTGTCGGAAAGCACTTGGTGCAGAGCCAAAGGCCGTCGTTATTCGTCTCTGCGAAGTGGTGGCAAGGATGGGAGAGGACGGTCAAATCCGCTGAAGATGAACAGTGGGAACAACTGCTTTCCCGGGCAGGGAGACCATTTGGCTGGGGAAAAGCGGAGTGGGTATTTCTACAACTGTTGTGTGGGAGTTCCGTTTGCATTCTCGTTCTTATTTGGGTCGTTTTGTACCGTGTGGAATCATTCCCGCTTTTGTCGATGTGCCTTGCTTCCGGCGGAGGGTACTTCCTTCCGTACCTGGCTTTGAAGATGTGGGCGGGAAATCGCGAGGATATGCTGAGTACAGATATTGCCCGCTTCATCAATCGTTATGTGACGTTGCTGGGAAATCAGGTACCTGTCTACAATGCCATGGTAAAAGCGGCCAGACCTACGAGAAAGCTGAAGGAGTATATTCCTACTCTGTCAGAGTGGAATAAAGACCCGGATGAAGCGTTGGAAAGCTTCAAACGCAAGCTGGGGGTCGATGATGGCGTAATTCTCGTTTCCAGCATGCGCACGATTGAGCAGCTAAGCGCGGGACAAGTCAGTGTAACAATGCAGCGCATGGAATGGGCCGTTGATCAGCGCAGGATGTTTCGCCATCGCAAAAAAATAAAATCGCTAGGTATCGGCTACAGTGTCATCGTTTACCCGGCTTTTTACATGGGGCTGTTGGTTGCCATGTTTCCTTGGTACAAGCTGCTGACAGAAATTTTGGCCAAGTATTTAACTTAAAGGGAGGCGAAGCGCTTGACCAAGCTGTTGTCCATTATCATGTGCATCGTATTCACTTTGGGAATCATCGTTTCAAGCCTCTCGCATATCAACGCATCCGTTGTTCAGGATGGCGGACTGCGGGATCGGGCTGTGGATTGGATCGATAAAGCGATACCGTAGCGTAAATAGGCTACTTCATGAAACCATTTAAACATGTAAAGGAGAGTGCAACGATGTCTAAAATGTTCTTTATTTTTCTCGCATGCGTCATGGTGCTGGGGATCGGCGTCAGCTCTTACGGCAATGAATTGTCGCCCGCTGCAAACGATTCTGCTGAAAGCATCAACCGTTCCATTACATCCCTGAATTATGATACCCGAAATGAAAACATCAACTTCAAAATGCAAAACGGCACAGCCTATACGTCAAACTGATGCTGCACTATCATGTATTTCTCATTATCGTCGTAATGACAGGGAGCTTGTGCGCGTTTATCTGGAATATGCAGCCAGCGGAGCAGCTTCGTATGACTCAACAGGAAAGGGTGTATCGGGCTACGACGGTTATCTTTCATTAAAAAAAGAGAACAGTCGGTCTGGAAGCGATGGTCAAAGCAAAAGTATTTCTCGTTTGCTTGATAGTGCTGCTCTTCGTAATTTCTGGAGTGGGAGCTTATCATCTGTACGCCATGGAGAGAGCGATTGCCCGGGGTATCTACGCCGATATTCTTGATGACATGCAGGATATCGGCTATCTCGATCCGGCCTTGGCAGAATACTATACCCAAAAAATGGATGATCTAGGCTGGGATGTAACTGCTGATATTTTTGCGGGCAGCTGGCCGCGAACAATCAACGAGCGGGCGCGTAAAGAACAAAACGAGTCCGTCACGCTTACTGTTACGGTTAGGCCGTCCAACGTGGCAAAATGGCTGAATGCCTTTGTGGAGGGCGATGCTGCCTTTTCGTTTACAGGGAGCCGCCCCTCAGAATATTTCGATCCAGGGTGGTAGTATATGAATAAAATGATAAGTATGCTGGTTTTGCTTGTTCTTGTCCTGCCTCTTACGGTGGGGGTGCTTTTTACAGGTCCAGACAACCTCATGGCGGCTTGCAAACAGTTTTTCGGTGAGTTGCTCGTCCAGGTGACGAGGTTTGGTACGGTCTGATGGGACAGCTTGTTGCTGTTATTTTCCATATCATGCTGCTGTTAATGGTGAGTTTGGGGTTGTTGCAGGTGCACACGGTCGTGCAAGCGGAAAATGAGCTGATGGAGGTCAGTGCAGCCGTTACGAAATACATCAGCAACCGTGGCGGGACGAATGATAACCTGCTACAGGAGGAAGTGCGGGCTTTTATTGCGAGAGAGCTTGCGGAAAAGCGCTTTTCCTTGTCGGAGAGCGAGATGTCTGTAAGCGTTACGCGCACGCATTCAGCCGATCCTGTTTTATGGAGCCATGCAGATGAGTTTTCCTTGGTTTTAAACATTCCCTACCCCGGCTTTGCTTCATGGATTCCCGTGCCTGCTGCAAAGCTGCAGGTCACTCGCCAGGGAACGATTAACGTCATGGACTACGATTTGTAAACACGTGCATTCTCGACATCAGAGAGCACCGAATTAGGGGGATATTCATACGGGGATTAACATTTTATCTATATCGGCGCTGTTGCTTTTTTTGCTGATCGGTACGTTTGTCGTCGATGCTGATATGGCGATGCAGAAAAAAAACGAAGTGAAAATGCTGCTGGAGCTGGCGAATCATCATGCCACCTTTGCCGTGGATCCTGTCTTGAAGACAGAGGGGGTGATCGATTTGCTGGAAGACGAGGCGTTGCAGCGCTTTGACCGCAGGATGAGCGAAAACGGGGGGTATCAGCGCCAACTGCATGCATACGTTCCCGGAGCGAAAAGCGTAACCACCGCCCCAATTCCTTTTGTGCGTCATTACGTGGATTTCCGGGCTTGGCGGCAGGATTTGACGTTGCGGCTGCAGTACAACGGGGAGAGCTTTGTCATCGTGAGCGCGACGCCAGGAGCTGTCCGCCAAGGGGGCGGGCAACTGGAAATTATGGTGGTGACCGAGCAGGGAGAGGAACTGCGGCTCGCTCCGAAAAAGATGGTCGGTCCGTCGTACATCGTTGTTGCTTACGTAGACGAGAGACCGTTCCTGCCGATGCTGCCGGGGCATTCTTTTCCAGTGGTTTCGGTGGAGGAAGTGAAGTTTTAGCGTGGAGCGGCTCTAGTGTCACGTAAGGAGAGGGAATGGACTGAGCAAAGCAAAGAGGTTCGTAAGGAGAGCGATGTAAGGAGATAAGCATAGGCAGGGAGCGTTGCCGTAGGCTGTCTTCAGAAGCTGTGCACGAGTAATGTAGCGTCCTATGCATGTAGCAACGCAAGGAACAAGGAAGCATCCCTTAGTAGCCCCGGGGGCCCCCTGCTAAACCCGCTCTACCAAGTTCTCCCGAAAAACAACACGTACACCTTCTAAGTCTATCTCTCATCCACCAAATCAAATGGAAAACAACTCCAAAGCAGTCGAGCCAGCAAGCAATGCCCATTTGCACAAATAGCAAAATCCGACAGTAACAACATACTCAACCAGCAAATGCTTAAAAACTAACGGTTGTTCCTGTTTGGTGAAGCTGTCTTTGCATATCATGAACCCCGCGATGCCCGTAGCGATTGACAGGATGTCTTCCACGCTTCTCTTCCCTCCTAAAAACGTAACTGCAGCCGAAAAAGCTTACCATACAAATGGTAAGTTATTCCACACGAAAATATAAGCCGCCTCCACAATCAGCGCAGCCCCAGACGTTGACGCAATATACAGCTGTCATTACCACCTTCATCAAAATACCTCCCCCCTTTCGCTCCTTCACGATAGCAACCACCCCCACGAAAGATTAGTCGGACTTGTTTACAAATTTAGAATTGTTCTGGTACTATGTAAGAAAGTGCTTAGCCAGCTTGCGATTGTGAGGAGGTAGCACTCCGAACGTCCCGCATGGCCGGTCCGTCAAGCATGAAAAAGCGGGGTATTTGATTTGTTCGATAAAGATACCATTTATATCGTGGGCGATGCGCAATCTTCGTCCAACAATCCGATTACGCAGCAATTCAGTGCTTTTTTTATCGGATTGGTTGTGGATACTACCAACGACAAAATCGTGGATGCGGCTTGTTCGTCTACGGTTCAGCTGACGTCTGCGTTTGCCCGATCTATTTTTATCGGTCATTCCATCTACGCGTCAGAGGAGATTGGGGAGGAAATTCGCTATCGATATTTTGGCTCCTCGCAAAAAACGCTGCTAGCTGCATTCAAGGATGCGCAAAAGAAGTACAAGCAGGCTGTTTTCGCGAGAAGCAAGGCAGAAATCGCCAAGTGAATAGGAAGTACACCGGCTGCTTTATTTATTCGTATGCCTGGCATACACGTAAGTAAAACCCAGCAAATGCGCGATCAACACGGCATTTGCTGGGTTTTTTGCATATCTGCATTGCATAGAGGAAGCGTCCGTCCTCTCCGTTCGGGGGAGGCGAACGACAGCTTTTGCCCCCTGGCTTTGTTCACGGATTTTTGAGTGAAAGGAGGAGAGTCCTTGCTCTCTTTTGTCGTCCGCAGATTTGTCTCCATGATCGTTACGCTGTGGCTCATTGTCACTCTGACCTTTTTTCTGATGCATGCAGTGCCTGGGTCTCCTTTTGAAAAAGAGGGAAAAGCGCTGAACGCTACCGTGGAACAAAATCTCAACGCCTACTACAACCTGGATAAGCCGCTCGTTGTGCAATATGTGCTGTATTTGCAAAAGCTGGTGCAGTTTGATTTGGGTCCGTCGACGGCGAACAGCTCGGATACCGTCAACAAAATGATTGCCCGCGGTTTTCCTGTCTCGTTCCAGTTAGGGTTGATCGCCGTCGTGTTTGCCATTTTCTCGGGAGTAGGGCTTGGCGTGATTGCGGCGCTGCGCCATAACCGCTTGATGGATTACGCCGCGATGGTGATTGCCGTTCTCGGCATATCCGTTCCCAGTTTTGTCGTCGCGCCTTTGCTGATTAAATACTTGGCTGTCGAGTGGAAGCTGCTTCCGACAGCGACATGGGGGTCGTGGCAGCATATGGTGATGCCTGCGCTTGCCTTGGCGTTTGGGCCGATCGCCATTATTGCTCGTCTGACGCGGACAAACATGCTGGAAATATTGACGCAGGAGTATATCGAGACGGCCAAAGCCAAAGGATTGAAGCCTGTGACGATTGTGGTCAAACATGCCTTGCGCAATGCGATCTTGCCCGTCGTCACGCTGCTGGGCGCACTCATTGCCAATGTGTTGACAGGGAGCTTTGTCATCGAGAAAATTTTCGCGATTCCGGGTATGGGCAAATATTTCGTGGCGGGCATTATCAACCGCGACTATTCCGTCATCATGGGCACGACCGTGTTTTACAGCGCCCTGTTGATCTTCATGATGTTTGTCGTCGATGTGTTGTACGGCATAATTGACCCGCGGATCAAGTTACATCGAAAGGAGAGCGAAGGATGATCGTTTCTGACGACTTGTTTATCCCGATGCGCAAAGACAACCTCCATGCGGAAGCGATTGTGCGGCCTCAACTGACATTCTGGCAGGAAGCCTGGCAGCGGCTCCGAGGAAACAAGCTTGCCTTGATGGGACTTGTCATTATCGTTGTGCTCGGCGTCATGGCTGCAATCGGGCCGATCCTATCGGGGCACGAGTACGCCAAGCAATCGATTCTCATGAAAAACAAAGCGCCGTCTGCGACGAACTGGTTTGGTACGGACGAGTTTGGACGCGATGTCTTTACCCGTGTCTGGTACGGGGCGCGGATTTCCTTGTTTGTCGGATGTATGGCGGCGCTCATCGACTTTTTCATCGGGGTGTTGTATGGCGGAATCGCAGGTTATTTGGGTGGGCGCGTCGATACCATCATGATGCGCTTCGTCGATATTCTCTATGGCTTGCCTTATTTGCTGGTCGTTATTTTGCTGATGGTGGTCATGGGGCCTGGCCTTGGAACGATTATCGTCGCGTTGAGCGCCACAGGCTGGATTGGCATGGCTCGTACCGTGCGCGGTCAGGTGCTGCAAATGAAAAGCTCCGAGTACGTGCTGGCGGCCAAAACGCTGGGAGCAAAGCCGTTTTACATCATCCGCAAACATCTGTTGCCCAATACGATTGGCGTCATTATTGTCTACGTCACGTTGTCGGTTCCCTCTGCGATTTTTGCGGAAGCGTTTCTCAGCTTCCTCGGCCTCGGTGTGCAGGCTCCGATGGCCAGCTGGGGCGTGATGGCCAACGACGGGCTATCGACGATTTTATCCGGTCACTGGTGGAGGCTCTTTTTCCCGGCTTTTTTCATTTCCTTGACGATGCTTGCGTTCAATGTGCTTGGTGATGGCTTGCGCGATGTGTTCGACCCGAAGGCAAGGAGGTAGACGGCATGGACCACACGGAAAAATTGCTGGAAGTAAGCGGGCTGCGCGTCACGTTCAGGACGCACGGAGGCGAAGTACAGGCAGTGCGTGACGTGAGTTTTTCCCTGAACAAAGGCGAAACGCTGGCGATTGTCGGCGAGTCCGGCTGCGGCAAAAGCGTGACGGCAAGGAGCATTATGCGGCTTGTGCCGGAGCATAGCGGGAAAATCGCCGGCGGCAGCGTCATGTTCAAAGGCAGGGACTTGCTTGCGCTGCCGGAAAAAGACATGCGCGAGCTGCGGGGAAAAGAAATCTCCATGATTTTTCAGGATGCCATGACTTCACTCAACCCGACGATTTCCATCGGCGAACAGATTATGGAAGGGATCATTCGTCACCAAAAAGTCGCCAAGAGCGAGGCGAGGCGGCAGGCCATCGAAATGCTGACGCTGGTCGGTATCGCCAACCCGGAAAGCCGTCTCAAGCAGTATGTGCACCAGTTCAGCGGCGGGATGCGTCAGCGGATCATGATTGCCATTGCGCTTGTCTGTCGACCGTCCATTCTCATAGCGGATGAGCCTACAACCGCTCTCGACGTAACTATCCAGGCGCAAATCATCGAGCTGTTCAAAAGCATTCAGCAGAAGACAGGCGTCTCGATCATCATCATTACGCACGACTTGGGCGTCGTCGCCAAGATTGCCGACCGGGTCAACGTGATGTATGCGGGCAAGGTGGTAGAGTCGGGGACTGTGCGCGACATTTTCTATAATCCCCAGCATCCGTACACCAAAGGCTTGCTCGCTTCGATGCCGCGTCTGGATGCGGATCGCTCGATACCGCTCAGTCCCATTCCCGGCACTCCGCCCGATTTGTTTGCGCCTCCGCTTGGCTGCGCGTTTGCGGCACGCTGCGACTATGCGCTGGAGGTATGCCGGAACTATCAACCTGCGGAAACGACCGTGCACAGCAAGCACGCGGTATCCTGTTGGCTGCAAGATCCGCGCGCGAAAAAAACGCTGGCTGCTTTGCAGGCGAAGACAGGAACGTGAACGGGCCGCTCTGACAGAGAGACCGTCAAGCCGTCAACGGGTGTAAAAGAGGGTGCCGTCTATCGGCGCCATCCTTTTTCCGACATAGAAACCGACAAGGGGGAAGAAAAAGTGAAAAAACGATTGTCGATCCTGCTATCCGCTTCGCTGGCTGTTTCCGTGTTTATGGCTGGGTGTAGCTCGGGGCAAGCGCCAACGGAAACCAATCAGCAGACGCCGTCGCCAGAAGACCAAGCGGCAAAGCTTTTGCTCCTGAACAATATCAAGGAGCCTACCTCGTTGGACCCTCCGCTCGGTTTTGACGAGCCGTCCTACAACATTTTGAACAACCTGATGGAAGGCTTGACGCGTCTGGATGAAAACCAGAAACCGCAGCCAGCGGCCGCTTCCGAATGGAAAATCTCCGAGGACGGCAAAACCTACACGTTTACTTTGCGCGACAACCAATGGAGCAATGGCGAGCCCGTAAAAGCACAAGACTTTGAGTACGCCTGGAAGCGCATGCTTGACCCGGCGCTCGCCTCTCCGGCGGCCTTCCTTGCATTCATGATTGAAGGGGCAGAAGCATACAACAGTGGCAAAGGCTCAGCAGACGACGTACAGGTAAAAGCTCTCGACGATAAGACACTGGAGGTCAAACTGGCGCAGCCTGCCTCCTGGATGTTGCTACTGGCGTCCAACCCGGCCTTTTTCCCGGTACACAAGGCCACAGTGGAAAAGGATGCGAAGTGGGCAGCAGAGGCATCAACCTTCGTAGGCAACGGGCCGTTCAAGCTGACGGAATGGAAGCATGACAGCGAATTAAAAATCATGAAAAACGAGAACTACTGGGATGCGGCGAACGTAACGTTGGCTGGTGCTGTCTGGAAAATGATCGACGACGAGAATACCGAGTATCAAATGTTTACGAACGGAGAGCTGCACAGAACCACAACCGTTCCGGCGGACATGGCCGACCAGTTGTTCAAGGAAGGCAAGGTTTACGTAAAAGACGGCGCGGGTACCGAGTTCTACCGCTTCAATGTGACCAAGGAGCCGTTTGACAATGCCAATATCCGCAAAGCGTTCAGCCTGGCCATTGACCGTCAGACATTGGTTGACCATGTGCTGATGCGTCAGCAAAAGCCGGGAACCGGGTTCGTTTCCTTTGGTTTGCCGGATGCCAACGGCTCGGGTGATTTCCGTCAGGTAGGCGGCGAGCTGGTGAAGTACGATCCGGCAGAAGCAAAAAGGCTGCTGGAGCAGGGGATGAAGGAAAAAGGCTACACCACCTTGCCCGAAGTAACGCTTACGTATCGCAGCGGCACAGCCAACGAAAAAACAGCTCAGGCCGCGCAGGAAATGTGGAAGCAAACATTGGGGGTCGATGTGAAGCTGCAAAAGGTAGAAGGGCAAGTATTGACCGATATGCAAAAGAAACTGGAGTACCAGATCGCCCGTTCGTCCTGGCTGCCTGATTTTGGAGATGCAATCAACTTCCTCGACATCTTCCAGTCGAAAAACGGCAGCAACCGCACCGGCTGGGCTAATGCCGAATACGACAAGCTGATTGCAGACGCGTACAAAGAGGCAGACGACGCCAAACGCCTGCAACTGCTGCATGACGCCGAAAAAATCTTGCTGAATGAAGCGCCGGTAGCTCCCCTCTACTTCTACAACACTTCGCTTTTGACCAGCGATCAGGTCAGCGGAATCCAAAGCTCTTCTCTCAGCTACATGGATCTGAGAAAAGCGGTCGTGAAATAAACCCGTTGTGCCGGGAGAGGTCATTTCAGGCGGACGAAATGACTCTCCCTCCTTTTTGGATCATGAAAGCACTCGTGCGAAAAGATGGAGGAAAATATGATTATTCAAGACATCGAAGTGAAAAGAATTTCTGTTCCGCTGAAAAAACCGTTTAAAACGGCTTTGCGGACGGTACATAACCTGGAGTCCGTCCTGGTAAAAATCACGTGCGACAACGGCATGGTAGGGTGGGGGGAAGCTTCCGCTACTGTGGTGATTACGGGAGACAGCATCGAGAGCATCACGTCTGCTATTTTGAACACAATGAAGCCGCAACTGGTTGGCCTGAATCTGATTGCCTACGAGGGCGTGTTCCAGACGTTGCATCAATCCATGATCGGCAATCCGAGTGCCAAGGCGGCGGTGGATATCGCGCTGTACGATCTGATTTCCCAACGGGCGGGAATGCCGCTGTACCAGTTTCTTGGCGGGTACCGCGACCAGTTGGAGACCGATTATACCATCAGCGTCAATTCGCCAAAGGAAATGGGCGAGGACGCGGCAGCTTATTTGCAGCAAGGTTTTACCGCGTTGAAAATCAAGGTGGGCAAAGACAAGATTGAGAATGATATCGTGCGTATTCAGGAAATACGCAAAACC
Source organism: Brevibacillus sp. SAFN-007a (assembly GCF_051967035.1). Taxonomy (NCBI): domain Bacteria; kingdom Bacillati; phylum Bacillota; class Bacilli; order Caryophanales; family Paenibacillaceae; genus Brevibacillus; species Brevibacillus sp. SAFN-007a. Next base: position 24,068 of record NZ_JBQCKK010000027.1, read on the forward strand.
GTGGGCAATCAGGTGAAGATTCGTCTTGATGCCAACCAGGGATGGCAAGTGAAGGAAGCGATTCAGTCGATTCGCAAAATGGAGGACATGGGACTGGGTATCGAACTGATTGAACAGCCTGTCAAAGCGCATGATCTGGAGGGCTTGAAGCGGGTTACGGATTCGGTCAATACGCCAATCATGGCTGACGAAAGTGTATTTTCGCCGGCACAGGCGTTGCAGGTTTTGCAAAACCGCGCAGCCGACATGATTAATATCAAGCTGTCGAAGGCGGGCGGCATTTTCAAAGCGCAATTGATTAACCAATTGGCTGAAGAGCACGGCATTCCATGCATGGTTGGCAGCATGATCGAATCGCGTCTGGCGGTATCGGCGGCAGCGCAATTCGCAGCCAGCAAGAAAAACATCACCCGCTATGACTTCGATGCTCCGCTGATGCTGTTGCACGATGGCATTGAGGGCGGCGTGACCTACGAAGGCAGGCGGATGACCATGCCGGAAGCGCCGGGGCTCGGCATTCGTGCGGTTGGTTGGTGGGAAGGGAGAGAGCAAGGATGAAATCAGCACTTGTATCGGTTTCGGTCGCGACTGTATGGACGAAGCCGGAGTCTCCGCGTGACATGGATCAGGCGGCGCTTGCCGTTCCGGTCGATGCGCGCGGCTGGCTACAGTCGCTATCTGTTGATGAAAAGCTTGGCTTTTACGAGAACAACGCCATTCAGACGCAAGCGCTGTTCGGCACTCGCGTGGAAGTCATCGGGGAGCAGGGAGAGTGGGCGCAGGTTCTGATTTCCGATCAAGCGACAAGCAAAAACGAGATCGGCTATCCGGGCTGGATTCCGTCACGCCAGTTGTCTCCATGGACTGCTGCTTTTGACGTACAGGATGGGCAAAAGCTGGCGATGGTGACGGCGGACTTTACCCGGCTGCACACGCTGGAGCGGAAGCCGGGCATCGAGCTTGCGTTTTTGACCAGGCTGCCGCTGGTCGAGGACGGCGCCGCGTGGGTGAAGGTAACGGCACCGGACGGCGAAGCGCTTTTGCCAAAAGCAGATGTGGCGATTCTGCGCGCCAACGAGCCGATCGAGCTTGCCGGCAATCGCGGTCAAGCCATCGTGGAGGCCGGCAAGCGTTTCCTCCATCTTCCCTATTTGTGGGGCGGCATGTCCTCCTACGGATATGACTGCTCGGGCTTCGCCTACAACATGCATCGCGCGGTAGGCATTCAGATTCCCCGTGACGCTTCCGACCAGGCAAGAGCAGGGCGGCTGGTGGAAAAAGCGGATTTGCTCCCGGGGGACCTGCTGTTTTTTGCCTATGAAGAAGGACGGGGCAGCGTGCATCATGTGGGCATTTACATGGGCCATGGCGAAATGATTCATTCGCCTGACTCGCGCAGTGTCATCGAAATCGTCCAGTTGGAGGGCTACAAGCTGAAAAAGGAGCATGCCATCTCCAGACGATACTGGTAAAAGGAAACGCAGGCATGGTTGTCGGGCATTCCCGTCCCTGCCCCCTTTTATCGCCATATTCGACATTTTTCGCAGCCGTCCTGCACGCACAGGGATGGCTTTTGTCGAGCCATTGCGCTTTACAATCAAGGAGATCTGTCAGCAATGATTTCCATGAGAACTGTTAATATTCTGTAAACGGGCAGGAATCAAACAAGTTTTGTCGAAATACGGTTACTGTAAACAACTTCGTAACTCACCTACCTTCATCGTGAACTCCCATTCCAGAGAAGTGAGGGTTGCATATGACTTTGAGTACGTCCTCATTCCATTCCACTCCCCGTCGCTGGCGGGAAGTAGAAAGACAGCTGGGAATCGTCGTGCCCAGATCGCTTCGATCGGACACCTCGGCCTTGCTGTTTTTGGAAAGCGTCGCTGCAACACCCATGTTGGACAAAGAAGAAGAGTTGGCTTGCCTGATTCGCTATCAGCAGCACGGCGATATGGAGGCACGTGAAACGATTGTGCGCGCGTATTTGCGCTATGTTGTCAGTACAGCCTTGCGCCATTTGAAAAGAGGCATGCCGTTTCTGGATCTGGTTCAGGAAGGCACGATTGGTTTATTTACCGCCATAGACAAATTCGATGTGGGACGCGGCGTCCGTCTCTATCATTACTCGCATTGGTGGATTTCCCAGGCGATCACCCGCGCGATCAACGACAAAGGGACCCTGATCCGCATTCCTGTCCATATGCATGAGCAGATTCGCCACTATCAAAAACAAGTCCTGCATCTGATTCACGCGCTGAATCGTACGCCGGATCGGCACGAGATTGCGGGACTGCTGGACATTCCGTTGGAAAAGGTCGATGCGATTGAGCAGGCTCTGATGATGAAAATGGAGTCGATTGATGCCGAGCTGGACAGCGAAAAATGGCAGGCAGAGCATGACGATGAATGTCTCAGCTATGCCGAGATCATGGAGGATGGCGTGTCCTCGCTGGACGACTGGATCGAAAAGGTGGACTTGCGCGCGCAAATGCAGTCGGCATTGGAACGGCTCAGTCCCCGCGCTCAGGAGATTATCTCCATGCGGTACGGTCTCTACGACGATCATGTGTACACGCTGGAGGAAGTGGGCAAAATGTTCGGTCTGACCCGCGAGCGAATCCGCCAGATTGAAGCGACAACGATTGATCGATTGCGCACGCAAAAAGCGTCGAAAGTATTGAAAGACTATTTGACCTGATAGCTTCACCAGCCCCCTCTTTCCCGGAGGGGGTTTTTTGCCTGGCAGCTGCAAGTGTCGGTTGAGACAGCGGAAGGCGCGTACGCTTGTCTTCTTGTGGTAAACTGATAAAGGCAGTTTGATTTTTCGATGGAAGAAGGAGGATCGCCAGATGAGCGATTATTTGATAAGAGCAACCGGATTTAACGGACACGTGCGTGCTTTTGCCGCGCGCACCACAGGGATTGTAGAAGAAATGCGCCGTCGCCACGACATGTGGAATACGGCAACCGCGGCAACAGGTCGCACATTGACGGCAACGCTGATGATGGGCGCCATGCTGAAAGGAAACGAAAGCCTCTCTGTCAAAATAAAAGGGGGAGGGCCGATCGGTCAGATCGTGGCGGAGGCCAACGCCGACGGAGACGGGATTGCCTACGCGACCAACCCGCATGTTCATTTTGAACTGAATGAAAAAGGCAAGCTGGACGTTGCGCGCGCAGTCGGGACGGACGGTTTCGTGTACGTGACGAAGGATCTGGGATTGAAAGAGCCGTACCAGGGCAGCTCGCCGATCATTTCCGGCGAAATTGGCGAGGACATCACGTACTATTTCGTGACGTCGGAGCAAACGCCGTCGGCCGTAGGGGTAGGCGTGCTGGTCAATCCGGAAGATCGCTCTGTTTTGGCGGCCGGCGGGTTCATTCTCCAGCTTTTGCCGGATACGCCGGAAGAGGTTGTGGCGAAAATCGAAGAGCGGCTGGGGCAGCTCCCGCAAGTCTCCCGCATGATTGGCGAGGGGCTGACGCCGGAGGAGATTTTGGCGCGTGTCCTGGACGATCCGAAGTACCTGAGCCGCACAGACGTTCAATTCAACTGCAAATGCAACGAGGACAAAGTCATTCAGGCTCTGATTAGCATGGGACGCGAAGAGATGGAGAGTCTTCTTGCGGAGCAGGGCGAAGCGGAAGTTCACTGTCATTTTTGCAACGAACGATATCATTTTGACAGAACCGCGCTGGAAGACATCATGAAAGACATGTAGGAAAAGCCGCGTGGCGTCTGCTAAGGGAGAGGATGGCATGACCAAGGAAAAAGGGTTGTGGGCATTCATCGGGGCGCTTGTTTTGCTGCTGCTTGTCGTGACCTGGTCGTGGTACCAGTCGTCAGGCAAGCTGCAGCCTGCGGCTATCGTAGGGGATGTCACGATTAGCGAAGCCGAGTATGTATCCGCGCTCAAGCAAAAATTCGGGAAGCAGGTGCTCGACGACCTGGTGAATCGGGAGGTTGTTTTCCAGGAGGCAAAACGGCTGGGAATCAGCGCCGATCCGAAACAGGTCGAACAGGAACTGGCGCAGATTCGGGACAGCTATGGCAGCCGGACAGACAGCGAGTTTCAAGAGGCGCTGCAAAAGCAGGCAGGAACGAGTGTCGATGCCTTGAAGCGGGAAATCACCTATCAAATTTTGCTGCAAATGTTGGCGACCAAAGATATCTCCGTTAGTGACGACGAAGTGTTAAAAGTATATGAAAGCAGGGCAGATCGCTATTCGCGGCCGATGCAGGTAAGGTTGCGGCAAATTGCGGTCGCATCGACAAAAGAGGCCGAGCAGGTTATGGCGGAATTAAAGCAAGGCGCCAACTTCCAGACGCTCGCCAAAGAACGCTCTATTGACAGCCGAACGGCGGCTATTGGCGGAGACCTCGGCTGGGTTTCCTTGCGTGACCATCGGTTGCCTGACGAAGCGTGGGACGCGATTGAAAAGCTGAAGCCAAAGGAAAACAGTGAACCGGTCAAGGTAGACGACACCTATGTGATCTATCATCTGGAGCAAAGCAGGGAGGCTGCACAGAGGTCGTTTGAAGAGGTAAAAGAGGAATTGCGCCGGGAAATTGCTTTTGCGCAAGTAGAGTCACTCGATACTGTCCTTGCGCGGTTGCGCGAATCGGTAGGGGTTCAGATTTCTGGGCAAATGCCTCATTGACCAATTAGGCAACCGTTGATATAATTATGACAACAAATCCTAGCGATTTACTCGGCTATAAAAAATAAGGGGGCAGGACATATGCGCGTGGCGAATTCCATTACCGAATTGATTGGATTTACTCCGCTTGTAAAGCTGAATCGTGTTGTCACCGAAGACAGTGCAGACATTTACCTGAAGCTTGAGTTTTTCAACCCGGGAAGCAGCGTAAAGGACCGGATCGCGCTGGCGATGATCGAGGCAGCCGAAGCAGACGGCAGCCTGAAGCCGGGATACACGATTATTGAACCGACGAGCGGAAATACGGGGATCGGGCTTGCGATGGTGGCTGCTGCCAAAGGCTATCGCGCTATCCTGGTCATGCCGGAGACGATGAGTATCGAGCGTCGCAACCTGCTTCGCGCATACGGCGCCGAACTGGTTCTCACCCCGGGAGCAGAGGGAATGGGCGGGGCCATTCGCAAAGCGGAAGAGCTTGCGAAGGAAGACAACACCTACTTCATCCCGCAACAATTCAAAAACAAGGCGAACCCAGCCGTCCACCGCGATACGACAGCGCGTGAACTGCTGGAGCAAGCAAAGGAAATCGGTGGCGTGGACGCTTTTGTTTCCGGAATCGGAACAGGCGGAACGATCACAGGGGTCGGTCAAGTACTGCGCGAGCACTATCCGAACGTGCACATCGTAGCGGTTGAGCCGGCAGCATCTCCCGTGTTGTCCGGCGGCAAACCAGGTCCGCATAAAATCCAGGGAATCGGAGCAGGCTTTGTTCCGGAAATCCTCGATACGCAAATTTACGATGAAATCATCAAGGTAGAAAACGAAGAAGCTTTTGAAACCGCGCGTCGTGTTGCCCGTCAGGAGGGCATTTTGGGCGGCATTTCTTCAGGGGCGGCGGTCCATGCTGCGCTGCAGGTCGCTGCCAAGCTGGGCAAAGGCAAAAAAGTCATCGCCGTTATCCCATCCAACGGCGAACGCTACCTGTCTACTCCGCTCTACCAATTCGAGGACTGATTGACAAAAAATCCAGGAGACCACGTTCTGCCATTTTGGCGGCGTGGTCTTTCTTTTGGCATGGGACGACTATATAATGAACGGATAAATAGTGAAAAAACCGGAGCGTGAAGCGAAATTGATGTTCCCTACCTTTGCAGAATGCCAGACGTACGCTTTGACCTATCCAATGATTCCGCTTGCTCTTCGCGGCAAATGGTCTTCCGAAATCGATCCGTGGCAGGTGCTGACCACGTTGCAGCCTTCCATGCAGGAGGCTGTCTTGTTGGAAAGCGGCCGGGTGGGAAGGTACACGTTTTTGGCCTACCAGCCGGTGGCTACCTTGCGCAGTCAGCGGGGCGAAACCATCGTGGTCTATCCCGACCAGCAGGTAGAGAATGTGGAGGCGGACCAACCGCTTGCTGCCTTGCGCAAGCTGCTTGCCCGCTATCGCACGCCAGTCATTCCAGATATGCCTGATTTTTCCGGCGGAGCTGTAGGCTATCTCAGCTATGATATGAATCGCTTTTTTGAGCCGACCCTGCCCCAGATCGCGACGGACGACTTACAGTTGCCAGACCTGTATGTTATGATAATGCAAGACCTTGTTGTCTTCGATCATCAGACGCGGGAGATCGTGTGTCTGACTCATTTGTCTGCCAAAGAGTTGAGCGAAGAGACGTATCGACAAGCCGCAGAACGCCTGGAAAAACGGCTGGCGTCATTGGAAAAGCTCGTGGCCGAAGCTGATGCGGTGGACTGGGACGCGCTGCGCAAAAGACCGCTGGTGCAGATGACGCCAGCGTCTGTATCGTTCGCCAAAGACCAGTTCGAGGACGCCGTGCGCCGGGTGCAGGAGTACATTGCACAGGGCGACGTTTTTCAGGTGAACCTGTCCGTGCGGCAAAGCAAACCGATCCAGGTGACCGCTCCCGATGTGTACAAGGTACTGCGCAAGCTGAATCCGTCCCCGTACATGGGCTACCTCAGCTTTCCGGAATTCCAGCTGGTCAGCGCTTCCCCGGAGTTGTTGGTCAAAGTAAAAGGCGGCGAGGTTCACACACGGCCGATCGCAGGCACTCGTCCGCGCGGGCAAACGGACGAACAGGACGAAGCTTTGGTCCGCGAGTTGATCGACAATGAAAAGGAACGCGCCGAACACGTCATGCTGGTAGACCTGGAGCGCAACGACTTGGGGCGTGTCTGCCGTTTTGGCAGCGTGGAGGTCAGCGAGTTCATGGTCGTGGAGAAATACTCCCACGTCATGCATATCGTCTCCCACGTAAAAGGAGAGCTGGCAGAGGGCAAGGATGCTTTCGACGCCGTGGCCGCAACTTTTCCTGGCGGTACGATTACAGGAGCGCCCAAAGTGCGGACGATGGAAATTATCGAGGAGCTGGAGCCGGTCAAGCGCGGGGTGTACACGGGATCAATCGGCTGGTTTGGCTTTAACGGGGATGTCGAGGTCAATATCGCAATCCGGACCATGGTCGTCAAGGACGGGATGGCTCACGTGCAGGCAGGGGCAGGCATCGTGATTGACTCTGTCCCGGAGGCAGAGTACGCCGAGTCGCTGAAAAAGGCAGAGGCGTTATGGAAGGCACTAGAGATTAGCGAGCAGAGAACGATGAGTTGAGAGGAGATGAGTGTAAGATGATTTTGATGATTGACAACTACGATTCCTTTACGTACAACCTGGTGCAGTATGTCGGCGAGCTGGGCGAGGAACTGCAAGTATACCGCAACGACAAAATCACGCTGGAAGAAATCGAGCGGCTGGCCCCTGATTATTTGATGGTGTCGCCTGGTCCTTGCACGCCGAACGAAGCGGGGATCAGCATGGAGGCCATTCGCCATTTTGCCGGAAACATTCCGATTCTGGGCGTGTGCCTGGGACACCAGTCGATCGGCCAGGTGTTCGGGGCAAAAGTCATTCGCGCCGAGCGATTGATGCACGGAAAAACGTCTCCGGTCTTTCACGACGGCCAAACGATTTTCCGGGATATTCCTTCCCCGTTCACAGCGGCACGCTATCACTCCTTGATCGTGGAGGAAGCCTCCATTCCGCGTGAGCTGGAGATTACGGCCCGGACGGCTGAAGGGGAAATCATGGCGATTCGCCATCGCGAGTATCCGATTGAAGGTGTGCAGTTCCACCCTGAATCGATCATTACGGAGTACGGCAAGCAGCTTTTGCAAAATTTCCTCACCACCTACGCGCGAAATACGACAGGATAATTTTTGATAGAGGACAAAAACCGCCCGTTTGAAACGGCACCTCCCCTCGTTAGCTGTGTCTAACAAGTGGGGGGGCCGTTTGGATTCGGGCGGTTTTTTCTTTGCGGGTGCACCCGGTAAGCCGCTACTTGCCAGGTGGTGAAAGTCGGAAAATGTGGTATGATGCTCTCGATAATGGTAGCGGGAGAGGGCAATCATGTACGTTTATGTAAATGGGACAATCCGTCTGGCGCAAGAGGCGAGCGTGTCGGTTTTGGATCACGGTTTTTTGTACGGCATCGGTCTGTTTGAGACGATGCGCGTTTACGACCGTCAACTGTTTTTGTGGGACGACCATTTTTCCCGGCTTCATTCCGGGCTTTTGGCGTTGCAGATTCAACCCATATGGTCAAAAGCGGAGCTGGCGGACGCGATTCTGCAAACGGTTGAGGCCAATGAACTGCGGGATGCGTATGTCCGCCTCAGCGTTACCGCCGGACCGGAAGGAGTGGGCTTGGTGACAGGCGGCTACGAGCGTCCGTCGCTATTTGTATTTGCCAAGCCGGTTGCGCCGCTTGCATTTCCGCCCCAACCCAAGCGGTTGCAGACTTTAGCGTTAGCGAGGCAGACGGCGGAAGGACATCAGCGGTTTAAATCGCATAACTACCTCAACAATGCGCTGGCTCGCCAGGAACTGGGTGCGCGCACGGATACGGAAGGGCTGTTTTTGACGCACGACGGCTTTCTGGCGGAAGGCATCGTCAGCAATTTGTTCTGGGTCAAGGCCGGGCATCTGTTCACCCCGTCGCTCGATACGGGCATTCTCGACGGGGTGACTCGCCGCCATGTTTTGCGATTGGCCGAGCAGCTGGCGATCCCGACTGTCGAAGGACGGTATCGGCTGGAAGACTTGCTTGCCGCGGATGAAGTATTCACGACCAACTCTGTGCAGGAAATCGTTCCGGTAATAGAGATAGACGGGCAGCTAGTCTCTTCGGCCTACGGAAAATACACGCGCGAACTGCACCTGGCCTATCGTCAGTCTGTAGCGACCGGAATGTAAATTATGGTATGCTACTAATCAACATGCGAAGACGGAAAAAGGGAGTAGGTCCATGAAGTACAATCCATTTCGAATCCATGCGGCAACCGTTGACGAAATGTTGGCCGAGCTTGCCCACAGAGGGATTTTTGGCGATAGGGCCAAGCAATTGGCTGAGTGGAGAGCGGGCCTCATCATCCACGTGGAAAACCTGAATGAAGCCGACGCCGAACAAGCGCGGCTGGACATGCTCTCGGTCGGGGCCGAGGCCGTTGTGTCCGAGCAGCCGGGTGCAACCGACCAAAAGCGAATGCTTTTGCTTGCGGGTCCAAAGCAGCTGGACCAGGCGCTGTCCCGGTTGGAGCAGCGGGACGGAGAGCTTGCAGCCATGGCCGCAGAGGTGCGGGAGACGTTGGCGATGCCTGCGCGGCTGCGGGCCAGACGGGGGCTGGATTGCGGCTGTTATACGCTTCCGCTTGGCGAGCGGACGTTGGTGATGGGCATTCTCAATGTGACGCCGGATTCCTTTTCCGACGGGGGCCGTTTTATGGACCTTGACCACGCTTTGGCCCAGGCGCGCGCGATGGTCGAAGCAGGGGCCGACATCATTGACATCGGGGGCGAGTCTACGCGTCCGGGAGCGGAGCCGGTCGGAGAGGCAGAAGAGCTGGACAGGGTGCTGCCAGTGATTCGCCGCTTGTCGGCGGAGCTTTCCGTTCCGCTGTCCATCGACACGTACAAAGCCGCAGTAGCGGAGCGGGCGCTGGATGCCGGGGCGCATATCATCAATGATGTCTGGGGAGCAAAGCGCGATCCGCGCATGGCGGAGGTGGCAGCGCGGCGCGGGGTGCCGATCATTTTGATGCATAACCGTACAGACACCGACTACCGGGACTTTTATTCCGATTTTGTCAGAGATTTGCGCGAGTCGGTGCAGATTGCCCTGCAAGCGGGTGTGCGCGAGGATCAGATTATTCTCGATCCGGGGATCGGCTTTGTCAAAACGGTCGAGCAAAATCTCGAAACGATGCGCAGACTCGACGATCTCGTCGCCCTCGGGTACCCGGTATTGCTCGCAACTTCGCGCAAACGGATGATTGGTCACGTCCTCGACCTTCCCGTGGACGAGCGGGTGGAAGGGACCGCAGCGACGGTTGCGCTCGGTGTGGCCAAAGGCTGCCACATGGTTCGGGTACACGATGTCAAAGAGATGAAGCGAGTTACGAAGATGATGGACGCGATGCTGAAGGGAGGCATTTGACGTTGGATAAAATTTATTTCAACGGCATGTCGTTTTACGGCTACCATGGCGTGTTTGGAGCAGAGGCGGAGCTGGGTCAGCGTTTTTTCGTCGATCTGGAGCTTTCTGCCGACTTGTCGCAGGCAGGCGCAAGCGATGAACTGCAACACACCGTCAATTACGCCGATATATTTACTTGTGTGCAAAAGATTGTCGAGGGTGAGCGGTTCAATCTGGTGGAAAAGCTGACGTCCGTCATCGCCGAACAGCTTTTGACGCAATTTCCGCTGCAGGAAGTCAAAGTGAAGGTGACCAAGCCCAACCCGCCGATCAACGGACACTATGAGTCTGTCGCCATTGAGATGACGCGCAAAAGAGAGGATTTTGCTTCATGACAGCAATAGCGTATCTGGGGCTTGGCTCGAATCAGGGCAATCGGGAAGAGAATCTGCGCCAGGCGATCCGGAGGCTCGATGCGCTCACAGGGATTCGCGTTCTGCGCGCATCGTCTGTGTACGAAACCGAGCCGTTTGGTTACGTCGAGCAAGCAGCGTTTTTGAACATGGCCGTCTCGGTGGAAACAGACCTTTCTCCGGAGCAGCTTCTGGAAGCCGCTTTGTCAGTGGAGCGGGAGCTGGGCCGCATTCGCACCGTTCGCTGGGGACCGCGTACCATAGACATTGATCTTCTTTTGTACGGTACATCCTGTGTGTCGCTGGAGCATCTCGTCATTCCGCACCCGGGTCTTAGCCAGCGGGCTTTTGTGCTTGTTCCATTGCGCGATATTTGGGAGGGCGGGGTTTTGCCCGGTCACAACCAAACTATTGACCATTATCTTTCCTTATTGGCAGAAGATCAAAAGGGGGTACGAGAGTGGGGAGCAATCAACTGGGAAATCGGATCCGATCCTTCCGGAAGCTAAAAGGGTATACACAGCAATCGCTTTCGGAAAAACTGGGAGTATCATTGTCGTTTGTCGGATCGCTGGAGCGGGGAACCCGTATACCGACAGAGCCGGTACTGCGCAAGATCGCCAGCACTTTACAGGTCGACTATGAAGAATTATGTGCTATAAATAAAGGATAAGTCGTTTGGATGGGTCTCTCCTCTCCAATCACCCGCGTATCGGGAATAAGGAGGTCGAAATAGATGAAAATCGGTAACATTGAACTGAAAAACAACGTCGTTCTCGCCCCAATGGCAGGTGTGTGCAACCCTGCTTTTCGTTTGATTGCCAAGGAGTTCGGAACGGGCCTGGTATGCGCTGAAATGGTCAGCGACAAAGGAATCGTCCACGGCAACAAGAAGACGCTCGATATGCTGTATGTCGACGAGCGGGAGAAGCCGCTGAGCCTGCAAATTTTCGGCGGCGATAAGGAGACGTTGGTAGAAGCGGCGAAGTATGTAGATCAGCATACGAACGCAGACATTATCGACATTAACATGGGATGTCCAGTTCCGAAAATTACGAGCTGTGACGCAGGTGCCCGCCTGCTGCTCGATCCCAATAAAATTTACGAGGTTGTCGCTGCCGTAGTGGATGCAGTGGAGAAGCCGGTTACGGTGAAAATGCGTCTGGGCTGGGACGAGGAGCATTTGTACGCGGTGGAAAACGCTAAGGCTGTTGAGCGGGCAGGCGGCCAGGCCATCGCGGTCCATGGGCGCACGCGGGTGCAAATGTACAAGGGTCGTGCGGACTGGAGCTGGATTGGACGCGTGAAGGAAGCCGTTTCGATTCCGGTCATTGGCAATGGTGACGTCGCGACACCGGAAGATGCCAGACGCATGCTCGATATGACAGGCTGCGACGGGGTTATGATTGGACGTGCCGCCCTCGGCAACCCGTGGATGCTGTACCGGACGATCCAATACCTGACGACTGGCGAGCTGGCACCCGAGCCTTCCGTCCGCGAAAAGATCAACATCTGTTTGCTGCACGCCGAGCGTCTGATTGCGCTGAAGGGTCCGCGTGTAGGCGTGCTGGAAATGCGCAAGCACGCTGCGTGGTATTTGAAGGGACTGCGAGGCTCGACTCATACGAAAAACCTGGTGAATGCCGTGGAGACGGAAGAAGAGCTTCGTCGGGTATTGACGGACTATGTCGATTGGTTCGAAAATCACGCAGGCGACATGGAAGAGCCGCTGGAATCGGCACATGACGAAGCAGTCAGCTACTAAAATGGTTGTGTGTTCCAGACATTGACAAGGGTTCCTTCATATCCTATAATACTCCGTAATATTGGGAGCCAAGCTGCCAGTCCACTCTGGCAGCTTTACCTTTGAACCCTCACAGTTGGTTGTGTTCTGCTGTATATTGTATAGAACAACTACATATAATCCTTTGTACTTTACCCAGTGCAAATGGAATCATTTTTTAAAACGGGGGAATTGAACCATGTCTGAAAAAGAAGTTTTCCTGACACCAGAAGGTTTGACAAAACTGGAGCAAGAGCTTGAAGATTTGAAAACGGTTAAACGCAAGGAAGTAGCAGCAAGGATTAAAGAAGCGATCAGCTTTGGAGATATCAGTGAGAACTCTGAATACGAAGAAGCAAAGAATGAGCAGGCGTTCATTGAAGGCCGCATTCTGACGCTGGAAAAAATGCTGCGCAAGGCCACGATCATTACCAATGAAGATGTGGATACTGGCGTCGTCAGCGTAGGATCGCGAGTAAAGCTGAAAGATCTGGAGTTTGGTGATATCGTCGATTACACCATTGTAGGCTCTGCCGAATCCGATCCGATGAACAACAAAATTTCCAACGAGTCTCCTGTAGGCCAAGCGCTTCTGGGCAAGAGCAAAGGCGCGATTGTAGACGTTCACGTACCTGCAGGCGTCATTCAGTACGAGATTCTCGACATTAACCTGTAAGCAGTTTATCCATGGCGTACCTTCTCACGAGGTACGCCGTATCACTATTTGATCGTTTTTGTACAATATTGTTAAATCAGGCATTTTTTAGAGGAGTGAGCAAAATGGCAAACGAGCAAGACCTACAGAAAGAAGCGCAGCAGGAAGGGCTGCACGAGCTTCTTCAAGTGCGTCACGACAAAATGGATCAAATTCGCGCGTGGGGCTTTGATCCGTTCGGTAAAAAGTTCGAGCAAACCCATCACGCTGCTGATATTGTCAAAGCATTTGGCGACAAGACCAAAGAAGAACTGGAAGCAGAAGAGCATGTCGTGACGATCGCAGGCCGTCTGATGGCAAAACGGGCGATGGGGAAGGCGAGCTTCGCCCAACTGTTGGACCGTACCGGCCAAATTCAAATCTACGTGCGTCAAGACACCATTGGCGAAGAGGCGCACAAAGTATTCGAGATCAGCGATATTGGTGATTTGATCGGCATTCGCGGCGTTGTTTTCAAAACAAAAACAGGCGAACTCAGCGTCAAAGCAAAAGAGTTTACCTACCTTACCAAGTCGTTGCGCCCGCTTCCGGAGAAGTACCACGGCTTGAAAGACATCGAGACACGCTATCGCAAGCGCTATGTGGACTTGATCGTGAATCCGGAGGTGCGCGATACGTTTATTACGCGTAGCCGCATTTTGACTTCGATGCGCCGTTATTTGGACAACCTCGGTTTTCTGGAAGTGGAGACGCCGACACTGCATGCGATTGCCGGCGGTGCTTCCGCGCGTCCGTTCATTACGCACCACAATGCGTTGGACATGCAGTTGTACATGCGTATTGCAATTGAATTGCATTTGAAGCGTCTGATTGTGGGCGGACTGGAAAAGGTATATGAAATCGGCCGCGTATACCGGAACGAAGGGATTTCTACACGGCACAATCCGGAGTTCACGATGATTGAGCTGTACCAGGCGTACGCCGATTATCAAGACATCATGACGCTGACAGAAGAGATGATTGCCCATATCGCGCAGGAAGTACTGGGTACCACGAAGATCGAATACCAAGGCAACGAGATTGATTTGACACCAAAATGGCGTCGTGTGCACATGGTTGACCTGATTAAGGAAATTCTCGGCGTAGATTTCTGGAAGGAAATGAGCGACGATGAAGCGCGTGCGCTGGCAAAAGAGCACGGAGTCGCAGTGGAGCCTCATCATACCTTTGGACACGTTGTGAACGAATTCTTCGAGCAAAAGCTGGAGCATACGTTGATTCAGCCTACGTTTGTCTATGGTCACCCTGTGGCGATTTCTCCGCTGGCGAAAAAGAACGAGGAAGATCCTCGCTTCACCGACCGCTTTGAGTTGTTTATCGTAGCTCGCGAGCATGCCAATGCATTTACAGAGCTGAATGATCCGATTGACCAGCGCGAACGCTTTGAAGCGCAACTGCTGGAAAAAGCGGCAGGGAACGACGAAGCGCATGAAATGGATGACGATTTCATTGAAGCGCTTGAGTACGGTATGCCGCCAACAGGTGGTTTGGGAATCGGAATCGACCGCCTGGTCATGCTGTTGACCAACTCGCCATCTATTCGTGACGTATTGCTGTTCCCACATATGCGTGCGCGTGACTAATGGTAACAAAGCCGTTTGAATGATGTTCAAACGGCTTTTATTTTTTACTTGCATGAAACAATATGAAGTGGTACATTAATAACTGTTCTTCTTTTCGATACAGGGATGACATTCCCCTAAAAAAAGTCTTGCTTTTTTGGTGGGGGATGTGATAGATTAAAGAAGTCGCCGTTAACCAAGTGAAAAAAGGGTTGACACGACTCGGACAACCTGATATAATGAAGAGGTTGTTGTAAAAATGCTCTTTGAAAACTGAACAGCGAAAGCGTTGATGAGTCTATCATTTTTACATGATTTGCCAGCTTGAACCAGCAACAAACTT